>NZ_BLAY01000032.1 GCF_020521235.1 Microseira wollei NIES-4236
TATTAGACTTCTCCAACAACTCTTGTGGGATAGGCGTCTCGCCTGTCAAAGAGTTTGTTTTTTGGACCATTCTATTAGACTTCTCCAACAACTCTTGTGGGATAGGCGTCTCGCCTGTCAAAGAGTTGGTTTTTTGGACAATTCTATTTAACATTGTGGGAGCAGTAAAACCTTTAAGTAACTGTCTCCAGAATGTTTCGGCAACAGATAAATCTTGCTGCTGTAACCAAGCGATATAGTCTCCGTAAGGACGACAACAAACTGAGAGAAAATCTTGACCTTGAGACAGCGCTGTGTAAGCATCCAGCACTTCCTTAAGAATTAATGCGGTAGACCACCCATCTAAAATCAGATGGTGTTTGCTCCAGACAAATTGGTATGTATTATCCTCTAAGCGGATCAGCGTCAAGCGCATCAGCGGTGCTTGGGAAAAGTCGAAGTCTTGTTCTCGATCTGCCTGTAGAAACGCTTCGATTTGCTGTTGTTGTTCCCTGGGTGCAATTAAGCGCCAATCGTACTGCTCTAGAGGTAGTTGGACTTGCCGATACACTATTTGTAGCGATCGCTCCAAGTTTTCCCAATGAAAAGAAGTTCGCAAAACCGCATGTCGATCTATAATTTGCTGCCAAGCTTGCTCAAAGGCAGAAACATTCAGGTTGCAATGCAAGACATAGCTCATTTGTACGAAATACATCCCTGCTTTGGGAGCGTACAAACTGTGAAATAAAATGCCTTGCTGTGCAGGTGATAGGGGATAAATATCTTCGATGTTTTGCGGTTGAGATTTGATTTGGGTAAGCAGCAAATTGAGGGCTGTTTGACTTAAGCGTGCTTTGGGGAAATCAGTTGGGGTGTAGTTTGCTGCATCGGGGGAGTTGAGAATGAGCGATCGCATTACCGCCACAAACTCCAAAGCTAAATTCTCAATCGGATCTCGACAATGAATTTGGTCGCTGTACGTCCAATCGAATTGCAGCCGACCAGCGACAACAATGGCGTTAATATCTAACAGATAGCTGCGATTTCCCCGCAAGCTACGAGCAGCGCCGATAGATTCTGAAGCGAGTTGGAATAAAGACGAATTCTGAAATACCTGGTCTGATTGACCCAAGTAATTAAATCTTACCTCTGCCTTTGGTAAGGTTTGCAGTTGCTCGGCATTGCTGAGATAGCGCAGCACGCCATAACCGATACCTCGATGGGGAATAGCACGCAATTGGTCTTTGATTGCTTTTAATACCTCTTCTTTCTGAGTAGATTCGCCCAACTTTAATACCACTGGAAAGATAGTAGTAAACCAGCCGACTGTGCGCGACAAATTTACATTTTCCACAACTTCTTCCCGTCCGTGACCCTCTAAATCTACCAGCAACATTTGCTCACCTGTCCACCGGGCAAAAACTTGCAATAGGGCGGCGAGCGATGCGTCTTCGATCCCGTCTCGCAGCAAGGCGCGGGTTTCTTCCACACTAAGATTAACCGACACTGTGCGAGCCGACGCCACCGTATTGGTTCCGTTTGCAAAGTCCACTGGTAAGCAAGTTTTTTGCTGACAGGAACAACTAACCCAGTACTTTTGCTCTCGCTCCAATTGTGCTGAGAGAGCATACTGTTGCCAACTTTCAGACCACTGTTTAAACGAGGTTGTTTTGGGCGATAACTTAATAGTTTCACCCCGACAAAGTTGTTGGTAAGCGCTCTCGAAGTCTTCCAACAAAATCCGCCAATAAACACCATCTACAGCCTGGTGAATTGTTAAAAGCAGGCGATTAGGCTGGCGATCGCCTAAATTAAACAAAGCTACCCGCACCAGCGGTCCTTGTGATAAATTCAAACTTGCTTGCAATTCGGACGCCGTTGCTTCCATTGCAGCTTTTTGTTGAGTTTCTGGCAATGCCGATAAATCTATATATGAAAATGGTATTTCTTCCCCATCAGTATTGCTAAGAAATTGCTGCCAGCCAGACTCAGTTTGCACAAATCGCAGACGCAGTGCATCGTGGTGTTGCAATAAATGCTCTACTACTCGTTCTAATAAGTTTGGATCGAGAGGTTGTCGCACTTCTAACACAATAGTTTGGTTCCAGTGATGAACATCGGGAAGATTTTGTTCAAAGAACCAATGTTGAATCGGTGTCAGGGATACTTCTCCTGTGACCAAACCTTGCTCAGCTTGAACCACAGTTGCATTCGGCGAAGTTGTGGTGCGGGCATTTGCTGCTAATTGTGCGATCGTTGGGTATTCAAACATCTGCTTGGGAGTGAGTTGCACGCCTGCTTGATTGGCTCTAGCAACGATCTGCATACTAAAAATAGAGTCTCCACCCAACTCGAAAAAATTATCGTGAATGCCGACTTGCTTGAGTCCTAAAACTTGCGCCCAAATGTTAGCTAATACTTCCTCAACGGGGGTACGAGGTGCGACAAAAGTTTCTTCATCGGATCTCGATGTGTCTGGTGCTGGTAGTGCTTGAATATCCACCTTACCGTTAGGCGATAGCGGCAAAGCCTTTAGTCGCACAAACGCAGACGGTATCATGTACTCTGGCAACTTCTCCTGAAGGAATTGGCGCAATTGGTTAGTTGTAGCAACTGTATCTTGGTTGACAACTATATAAGCAACCAAACGCTTGTTACCCGCTTCATCTTCTCGCCCTAAAATAACAGCTTCCCGAATCGCTGGATGCTCGCGTAGTACAACTTCAATTTCAGTAATTTCGATGCGGAAACCGCGAATTTTTACTTGACGATCGATCCGCCCCAAAAACTCAATGTTTCCGTCTGGCATATAGCGAGCTAAATCACCTGTTTTGTAGAGGCGACCTGATTTTAAATTACAGCAGATTGCTTTTCGTGTGAGTACAGCCTTTTGGCTTGTTTGTGTAGCGGCACCCTTAAGGGTGCCGCTACACAAACTTTCGGTGTACCTCATAGGGTTGCAATCCGCTATATTAGGTTGTTCGTCAGAATCCGTACCGCCCAAATTAAAATCTAATACCTTAAATTTCTCGGCAGTTAATTCGGGCTGGTTTAAATAACCTCTAGCTACGCTAGCACCACCAATGTGCAATTCCCCCGGTACGCCAATCGGAACTGGCTGATTGTACCGATCGAGCAAGTAAATCTGTGCGTTAGCAATAGGACGACCGATGGGAACCGTCTGTGCATCACTTGTTAAAATATTTTCGACCTCAAAGGTCAACACGCCTACGGTGGTTTCTGTAGGGCCGTAGTGGTTAAGAATTCGACAATTAGGAGCGTATTTGCGAATCGGCTCGATTAACTTCCATCTAACAGCTTCTCCGCCCAAAACTAATCGCTGCCGGGGTAAAATTTGTGCGGCATAGGAAGATGTCAGCAAAGCAGCTAAATGGGAAGGAACGATCTTCAAACAGTCGATTGGATGGCGGCGACAATATTCTGCAAGAGCTTTAGCATCCCAGGCACGTTCTTGGGAAATTATATGCAGAGATCCTCCCGTACATAAGGCGGGAAAAATAGCCGTGTTGCCTAAATCTGCTGCAAAGGTGGAAACAGTCGCAAAGCTGACACCCGCAGGAAGATCGAGTCTTTCCAAAATACCGTTGAGGTAGTTGATGAGTTGTCGATGCTCAATTGCGACGCCTTTGGGTTGACCTGTTGAGCCAGAAGTGTAGATAACGTATGCTAAATTTTCAGGCTTGGTTTCGCTGTTTAGATTTTCGTTGCTTTCTTGTGAGATTGCATCCCAGTCAGTGTCTAGTTGCACTACTTGCGTTGCATACAGCGGATTGCCAGCGAGTAAAGTACAGCCAAAAGGCTTCGTTTGTGTAGCGGCACCCTTAAGGGTGCCGCTACACAAACGAAGATGTACCTCATCCGGCTGCAAACCGCTATAATCTGGCAGAATTGCGGTCAATTTCTGTTGTGTCAACAGTACCGATACCCCCGCATCCTCCAACATAAATCCTAAACGCTGTTTTGGTAGTTCTGGATCTAGTGGGAGATATGCTCCACCAGCTTTTAAAATGCCCAGCAATGCCACAATTAGATTCAGGGATCGTTCGAGACAAATTCCTACCAAAACTTCTGGTTTTACACCTAAATGCTGTAGGTGACGAGCTAGTTGATTCGATCTTGCGTTAAGTTCGGCATAGGTTAGTTGCTCCTCCTCTGCGACAACTGCAATATTGTCGGGTGTCTCTGCAGCTTGTGCTTCAAATAGGTGGTGAATACAAGATTCTGTTTGAGGTTTTTGGTTTTGGTTAAACTCGACTAGCAGTTGATAAAGGTCGCTTGGTTTGAGGATTTGAAGCGTTGCGATCGCCGACTCTGGTTTTTCAATTGCGTTCTCTAACAATGTCTGATATTGACTTGCCAATTCCTCAATACTTTCTGGCTTAAAATAGTTGGAATCATAATGAAACTCTGCAACTATACCATCCTCCCTACTAATGCAGGAAAGTTTGATTTTAAACCGCTCCAAACAAGCGTAACTCTCTTCAATTGAAAACGATACGTCAGCAGCAGAAACTTTAAAAGGCAGTTGTTCAAAATCGAAACAAACAGGGTGATTTACTATCTCCTTATTATTGGCATCGGTATTAGTTATTTTTACCCTATGCTTCTGCATGACTTCCGACCAGGCAAAATATTCTTGCCATTGGGAAGCTTCCCCCATTGATGCTTCAATCTGCTGCACAACTTGGCTGAATTGAAGGTTGGCTTCTAAATGACCTGTCAGCGGTAAATATTTGGCAAATAAACCTAGTGCTGATTCTAACTCTTCATGGGTGCGACCATCGTAACAGACGCCAATTGTAATGTCTGAATTTCCGGTAATTCGCCAGAGGAGAATCTGCCAGATAGTTAGCAGTATTGCGGAAATTGAAGTGTTATATTTTTGAGCTATCGCTTTGATTTTTCCCGAATTAACAGGCAGGGTTAAACGATAAACTTGAGGTTTAAAATCCCCTTTTACCCAACTATTTTCATAAGGAAGTTTCAGATTTAAAAATCCCGAAAGTTCCGGCTGACGCCAATAGGAAGTTCCAACTGTTGCTTGCTCTCCTTCAAATAGTTCATTTTGCCATTGGGCGATATCTACATACTGCAATGGTTCGTCAGATAGATCTTCCCCCTGCAAGCCAGCTGCGTAAGCACGGCTAATTGCGATCGCTAGATTTTTAAGAGTTATCCTATCGGCATATAATGCAGGCAAGCATATCGGTAATAAATGCTTTTCTGCTGAAAGAATAACCAGCGAAATCTCCCAGAATGGAATTTGTTGAAAATCCCAATATTTTTGCCGATTATCCTGGATTATTTCGTCGATTTTATCGGTTTGATCTTGGCTATTTAAATGACTAATATCGTGATACTTGAATGCTACTTTAATTGACTCGTTGATGACTTGAAGCGGCATCGTCATCCCGTCTAAAAAGCCAAAAATAGTGCGGAAAATTTCATGTCTATCCACGACATGCTGTAAAGCAGATTCCCAAATATTTTTATTCAGTTTCCCCTCAATATAAATAGCACATCCAACCCGGTAATGCTGGTTATTACTAGCTTGTTGCAACAGCCACAAATGCTTCTGCTGCGGTGAAAGTTGAAACCCTTCTATAACTTGCTTTTGCATATCTTTCTCTTTGTTTTCTGAGGCTAAATGTTTGAAAAAATCAGGACTTACACAACGACGCCATATATAGAGGTGGCGGTGCCGTACTCTCGTCTAACGCACCCTACATTTAGAGGCTTTGCGTAAGTCCTGAAAATGTTAAGTTCAGCCATCCCAACTACAACCTTTCTCGAACCCGTAAATGGTTGACGACCGTGGGATGCTAGCATATTGTCTAACATCAATATATCCCCATCTTGCCAAGGAAAAATTATGGCTTCCTGCTGATAAATTTCCCGAATTTCATCTAATACAGCAGTCTCAATCGGAGAGCCATCACCGTAATAAGCATTGCGCGGCAATTCTTCCTCTTTAAAAGCTGCCAGCAATGATTCGCGTATTTCCGATTTCAAGCTGGATACATGGAACAAATGAGCTTGGTTAAACCACACCATTTCACCAGTTTTTGGATGGGCGGCTACAGCTTGACAGACTTGACGTGTTGTTAAACTATCCTCGCTAGTCCAAGCGAACTCAATTTCAGCTTGACGGCAATAATTTTCTACTTCTGATTTGTTAGTTTTCTGAAAAACATTATGCCATGAAAGGTCTAGTTTGTCATCATAGTTTCGCACATACATCACCTTTTTATGCATGAATTTTTCTTTGATTTTTGCTGGGATACGTTCAAAAATTTTCCTGCTGTCAGCTATGGGGGTTTCGCCGCCTTGTTCGGCAGATTTGAGGCAAAAAAACCAGATTTTCAGAGGCCAGTTGCGGGAGTAAGCCATCTCATTGTGCAGGGGTATAGATTGAGTGGCAGGGTATTCAGTTGAAGTGTATATTTTGCCGCTTATTTGGTGGCGCGGTGTTGAGCGATAAGAGTAGTCTAGCAAGTTTCCAGAAATTGTCTTAATGCACTGCTCAAACTCTCCTATTCCATCGATTTGGAAATTCCGAAACAGAATGCCGCCGTATTTTAATAGTTGTGTTTCCAGCCATTCTCGATTGCTAGCGATCCAAGTTAGTAAGTTGACTCCATCGATAGCAGGATCTAGCACCAATGGCAAAGGTTTTTCAGGGTAAATGAAGTTTGATTTAACTAATTCGGATGAGGATAGGTTGATGGGTTTTCGTCGGGCGGGGTTTAAGTTGAGAGGTTTCATTTTGTTTAGGAATGATTGAACCGCTAAATGTAGGGTGCGTTAGACGAGAGTACGGCACCATGACCACTGATTCGATATCATGATTTATCTTCCTGTTTTAATGATTCAACAATAAGTTTGCGTTTGATGGTTGTTAATTTCTGGCGTTGCATTTGTTTGTGTGGTTTCAAGTCAAAATGTTGGGAGGATTCCTGGGGATTTTTAGCCATTGCTGCGAGGATTTGGGCATAGCAGCTACCAATTTCTTCTGCTTGATCTTGGCAGATATCGGCTGTGTTGCAATTTACTGAAAGTTGAATTTGGGATGAGTTCACGTCTAAACTAAAGTTGGCTAATAAAACAAAGTCTGTGAAACCAAATTCGCGGATACCTAAAACTTCCAGACTACTTAATTTGTAAAGACGTTGGGAAATGTGAAAGTGAGTAAAGTTAAAGGATACTTCAAATAGGCGTTGTTGACCTAGATCTCTTTGGATCTGGGGTAGGGGATAGCGTCGGTGTGGCAGTAATTCTCGTTCGGCGTCAAATGTTTGCCGTACTAAATCTAGCCAAGTGCCTGGTTTTAGTTTGAAGCGAAATGGTAAGGTGTTAAGGAACAGACCTAATATGCGATCGCCATCGGTTGTTTCTGGTCTGCTATTCGATGAAAGTCCCGTCACTATGTCGGATTGTCCGCTGAGCAAGCTTAATACTCGCAGATGAGCAGCAAGCAAAACGCTTTTGAGCGGAACGTTTGCTGATACCGCTAGCTGTTTCAAATTGTGGGAAAGTTCTGGCGATATTGGCACTCGAATTGCTGAGACGCCTGTACTTTGAGCGGTAAAATTCCAGCGGGGTAGCTGGGTTATTGTACTGGAATGCAACTTTTCCATCCAAAATCGGCGGTGTTCTTGGGATGCTAGTGCTTGTCGCTGCAACGCTACAAATTCCCGGTATGCGATCGCCGGCGATGCTAAGGTGGAATCAATTTCTTCGCCCAACAAAGAAAAATAGTGATGAAACAACTCGTTGAGCAGAGATACCATACTCCATCCGTCGAGAATGGCGTGGTGAAAACTCAATGCAAATTGAAATGTTTCTTCGCTAAGGCGATGAACTTGAAAGCGTAATAATGGTGCCTGTGTCCAGTCAAATTTGTGGCACTTTTCGCTTTCCATCCAGACAGCCAAAACTTTCTCTTGCGCGTTAGGTGCAAGGTGGCGAAGATCCTCTAGTTGCAATGGAATACACGCTGTTGGGTGGACTAACTGCAACGGTTCGCTAAAATTACTCAGATCGAATGAAGTCCGAAGTACGGGATGTCGAGTTGCTAACTGTTGCACAGATGCTTGCAACGCTGGCAAATCGAAAGTCGCTTTCAGGTGGAAGCTGAAAACATCGTGGTAAACATTAGAGTCTACGCTGTACGCGCTGTGGAAAAGCATCCCCGTTTGAAGCATAGCCAAGGGATAGGCATCTTCTATATCATTAGACTTCTGCAAAAACTCTTGTGGGGTAGGCATCCTGCCTGCCCTTGAGTTGATTTTCAACAGAATTCTATTAGACTTCTGCAAAAACTCTTGTGGGGTAGGCATCCTGCCTGCCCTTGAGTTGATTTTCAACAGAATTCTATTAGATAACTTTTCTCGGTCTGCTAGAGTAATGAGACTGAAAGGTTGAACTTGCTCGCAATTTGCATTGTTGGCTTCGTGACGTTGAATTTCTGGCGCTAATTTGTGAATGGTTTGATATTGAAACAACTGCGACACGGAAAAGTTTAAGCCTTGTTCTTGAGCGCGATAGAGAATTTGAATACTTCTGATTGAATCTCCGCCCAAGGCAAAAAAGTTGTCGTGGATGCCTACTTTTTCGAGATTGAGAACTTGCGCCCAAACTTGGGCTAGTGCCTTCTCAATAGGAGTGGAAGGTGCTGTATAAACTGCTTCTAATTCAGGTCTAGTTGTGTCGGGTGCTGGAAGACTTCGCCGATCTATTTTACCGTTGGGCGTTAGGGGTAAAGTTTCCAGGATTACAAAAGCGGAAGGAATAAAATATTCTGGTAGTTTCGCCTGCAAGTAACTACGCAATTGTGGTACTAGATCTGGATTTACGCAGCTGTTAGGTAATTGCGTGGTTTCAGGCGATCCCCCCAAACCCCCCTTGCGAAGGGGGGCTTTAGAAGAGCGCCCCAAACCTTCCTTCACAAGGGGGGCCCCAGGAACGACATAAGCGACCAAACGTCGATTTCCTGGCTCATCTTCCCGCAGTACAACCGCAGTTTCTCGCACCTCTGGATGTTGATTGAGCGTTGCCTCAATTTCTAACAGTTCAATCCTAAAACCTCGCAGTTTTACTTGAAAATCGCTTCTTCCCAAATACTCGATCTTGCCGTTAGGAAGATAACGCGCCAAATCTCCAGTTTTGTACAACCGACTATCACCGATTTCAAACGGGTTTGAAATGAAACGCTCCGCCGTTAATTCAGAACGGTTAAGATATCCTTTTGCTACACCTGCACCACCGATGTAAAGTTCTCCTATTACTCCGACTGGCACGGGTTGTAAATTTGGAGCGAGAATATAAATTTGGGTATTGGCTATTGGACGACCAATCGAAATTACACTATCCGACGGTGAAACTTGATTAATAACTGACCAAATTGTGGTTTCTGTTGGGCCATATAAGTTCCATACTTGCTCGCCCCTCAAGAGCAATTCATCGGCGAGTTTGGTATCAAGCGCTTCACCACCACAAAGGATTTTCAACCCCGGACTACTTTGCCATCCGGCTGCTAATAGTAGCCTCCAGGTGGCGGGTGTGGCTTGCATCACCGTAATATTTTTTTCAATTAGTTGCTTTAATAACTCAGTACCATCCGTAGCTACTTGGCGACTGGCGATCGCTACTCGCGCCCCAACAATCAAGGGTAAAAACAGTTCCAGCGCTGCAATATCAAACGACAAAGTAGTTACGCCAAGCAGGATATCTTGTTCGTTTAACCCTAGCGTTTGGCGCATCGCAGTTAGAAAATTAACTAATGCACCAACGGGAATTTGTACGCCTTTGGGTGTTCCTGTCGAGCCGGAGGTATAAATTACATAGGCTAAGTTTTCTGGGGTAACGGTATTGTTAGGATTGTGGGCGTCGCCCTGGTTAATTTGTTCGGAGTCGGTATCCAAACAGACAACGATCGCATTATGTGAAGGTAATGCTGGGACTAATTGCGATTGCGTTACTAAAAGCGATACTTGGGCATCTTCTAGCATAAAGGCGATGCGGGAGGAAGGATAAGCCGGATCGAGGGGAACATAGGCAAAACCTGCTTTGAGAATGCCCAGCAGTGCTATTACCATGTCGAGCGATCGCTCTATACAAATGCCGACTAAACTATTAGACTTCGACCATATCTCTTGTGGGATAGGCGTCTCGCCTGTCAAAGAGTTTCTTTGTTGGAGAGGTCTATTAGGATCGGCTCCTAGTTTTTGCAAGTAATGCGCCAGTTGATTCGCTCGCTCGTTCAGTTGCCGATAAGTGAGTTGTTCGTTTTGGAAGACTACAGCAACAGCATATGGTGTCGCTTCTACCTGAGCCTCAAATAGCTGGTGTACGCCTTTTTCATGGGGATAGTCTGTCTTTGTGTCGTTCCACTTTACTAGCAGCTGATGCCGTTCTGCTGCGGTTAAAATTGGTAAGTTTGAAATGCGCTGATACGGGTTGGCAATAATGCTTTCTAGCAAAGTTTGGAAATGCCCGACCATGCGGCGGATTGTGGCAGCATCAAACAATGCTGTACTGTATTCAAACCAGCCATTAAGACCTTCTGGCGTGTCGAATAGGTAAAGTGATAAATCAAACTTTGACGTTTTATTGTCAATTTCTTGGACGTTCAAGGTGAGGTTGTCAACCTGCAAGGGCGGCATTGGGGCATTATTCAAAGTCAGGGATACTTGAAATAGCGGGTTGTAGGTTAAATTGCGCTCCTGCTGCAATTCCACCAGCATTTCAAACGGTACATCTTGATGCGCGTAAGCACCCAAAGTTACTTCTTTTACCCGACTCAGCAAGTTGAGAAAACTGGGATTTTCAGAAAGATTAGTCCGCCAGACTAACATATTGATGAAAAACCCGATCGTTGCCTCAATTTCAGCTTGGTTGCGACTAGCGATGGATGATCCTATAACTATATCTTCTAATCCTGTATAGCGGTACAGCAATATCTTGAATGCCGCCACCAAGGTCATAAATAGCGTCACTCCCTGCTGTTGGCTAAGGGTATTGAGAGCCTCTTTTAAAGTAGTAGATAATATCACGGGTTCCCCAGCACCCTCAAAGGTGGGAGTTGTTGGTCGGGGTCGATCGGTGGGCAGCTGTAAAATGGGCAAGTTGTTAAGCTGCTGTTTCCAGTAGGAAAGCTGTTTTTCTAATAATTCAGGTTGCGATCGCTCTCGTTGCCAAATTGCAAAGTCGCCATATTGAATCGGCAATTCAGGCAGCGGTGAAGGACGCCCAGAAGCAAACGCTTCGTACAGCGCCGCCACTTCCCGAATTAGCACGCCTTTCGACCAACCATCGCTAACAATATGGTGCATTGTCAACAGCATCGCGTGTTTTGTCTCGCTTAGCTGTAAAAGATGCACTCGCAGCAGGGGTGCTTGTGTCAGATCAAAAGGCTGCTTGCTGAGTTGCCAACCGATCGATCTCTTGCTCTTGTTTGGTTGCGGGTAATTTTCTCAGATCTGTTATTGGTATGGTGAGAAACTGAACAGGAGCAATTAGCTGAATAGGTTGTCCTTCTACTGTAGGAAAAGCAGTTCGCAATATTTCATGGCGTCTGATAATTTCGTTAAAAGTTTGCTCTAAAACCGCTACGTTCAGTAAACCCTCAAGACGCACAATCGCAGCAAGATTGTAAAAGGGATTACCAGGCTGCACCTGGTCGAGAAACCACAGCCTAGCTTGTGAAAAAGACAGCGGTAAGCAATTAGCTGCTTTTCTCTTAGGAATTACTTGAGTTTGTAGATTATTCAAGCCCTTTTTCTTGAGTTGGCGTTCAAACAAAATCCGCTGTTCGGGTGAAAGGGCTGCAATTCGTTTGGAAAAACTATCCATTTGATTTCAAACCAACGAGTGGAAAAAGTTCAAGTTTAATTAATTAGCCAGTTGCGCTTGGATCTCATCTGGCGAGAGATTTTCTACTTCTTGTAATAGCCGAGCTATTTCGTCAAGTTCTTCCGGTCGAGGTTGTTTTTCTGCAATGACTTCAGCTAGTCCGGCTATTGTAGGGGTGTCAAAGATCAGGTTACGCAGCGGTAAGTCTACTTGGAAAATTTCACGGATGCGGGAAACAGTCTGGACGGCAAGTAATGAGTGTCCTCCCAACTCGAAAAAGTTGTCATAAATGCCGACTTTTTCAATCCCAAGTAGTTCTTGCCAAAGATTGGCGATCGCTTGCTCGATCTCATTCGTGGGGGCTACGTAAGCATTGGGCAAATTCCCTCTGGGATGGAGCGAAGAATCTGCCTGTTTTAAAGGTTCTGTTTGGCGGATAAATTTTAGTTCTTGCTGGTTAATTCTAGCTTGCAGATCTGTAGTGCAAACAACTATTCGATCTACTTGACCGATGGATAAAAACTTTTGAAAAGCCTCCACACCTTCTTTAGGTAGTAGCGCCCATTCTGCTGTTGTGCCAGTCGGTGTTATTTGTCTTTCTTCCCAAAACTGCCAGCCTTCCCAGTTGATACTTATCCAAGGGATAGAGTTGGTTTGGTTGTGTTTGCGAACAAAGGCATCCATAAAGATGTTGGCGGCACAATGGGCAAAGAACCCGCCTACAAGAGAGGATATAGAAGATTGCAATACGCAAAAATAAAGCTTGATTCCCTGCAATACTTTTTCTAAAACAAACAGTCCATGCACTTTGGGTTGAAAGTGCCACTGGCATTCATTGATGGTTGTTTGTTGAATTGGGCGAAATGATTTTTCGTCATTTTTTTCGGCGGCGTAGATAACACCGTGAATCTCGCCAAAGCGATCTAAGCTTAATCCGATCGCTTGTTCCATTTGCGCTTCATTCGCCACGTCGGCGCTAATAAATAAAACTTCTGGACTTAACTGCTCAATCGCTTGGATTTTGCGTTTTCCCCATTCGTCTCTATCGGGAAAATCTGGATGCTCGATCAAGATTAGTTTGGCACGTACAGTTTGCGCCAAATATTCTCCTAACATCAGGCTAACATCGCCGAGCGCTCCGGCAATCAAGTAAACTCCTTGTTCCCTTAACTTGGCTGTTCCATCAATCGTTTGATTCAACCGCGCTGGTTCAAATGTTTCCACCCATCGATGTTTTCCTCGGTAAGCAACTATTGTTTCTGGTGGCTGTGCGGTCAGTTCTACTATCAGTTTATCTGCCAGTTTGTTCGCTGCAATCTCGTCGGAAATCGCAACATCAACAACTCGGCAGCGGATGTTTTGATATTCTTGGGGAATTACCTTACAGGTTGCTAACACTGTAGCTTTTTCTGGACACAAATCTTCCTCGCCTGTTACGTCGTGTACGTTGTTTGTTACGACTGTCATTTGCAGCGCATGAGTCATTCTTTGTTGACTTAACGCTTGTGTCAAGTAAAGCAAACTGTAAAGCCCAAGATGCTGACACCGTTCAAAAAACTGCTGCGGCGATCGCGTCTGTGCGTTTGGTATGAGACTCCATAGATGAGCGATCGCATTTGGCACTTTACCCAGCATTTGCAGTTCCTTGAGTAAGGCTTCCCAATCATCCCGGTTTTGGGGATTAATTGTATAGAGATGGTGGCTAATTCTGTTAAACTGTTCTCCCACCATTACTGTAACAACATCGTGACCTTGTTGTTTTAGTCGGTTGACAATTTGCCAACCCACCCCAGACTCATCCACAAATACTAACCAGCACGACTGTTGTAAAGGTTGTTCGGTTTGTAAAAGTTCAATACGTTTCCAGGAAGGTAGGTAAAACCAATCAGAAACGTCAGTTTTTTTGCCGATTTTTGTGACATAATTACTGGAATTATTAGTTTTTTCTTTGGGTTCGATCCAGTAACGCTGACGTTCAAATGGATAGGTCGGTAATGGGACGCGGTAACGACGTTCTTTGGCATAAAAACCAGACCAATCTATCTGCACGCCAGCCAACCAAAGCCGACCTAAAGTATTAAGCAAAAAGGCCATATCCGACTGTAAATCTTGGGGATGGCGCACCGATGTTAATACTATCTGTTCCTGATTATGATGCTGTTTAGCAAAGGTACTCAAGGTTCGTCCGGGGCCAATTTCTAATAAAATGCGTGGCTGTTTAAGCAATTCGGCGATACCTGCTGCGAAGCGTACTGTTTCTCGTAGATGTTTCGCCCAATAGTTGGGATCAACTGCTTCTGCTGCGGTAATCCAAGTCCCGGTAACGTTAGAAATAAACGGAATTTTAGGAGATTTTAGGTTAACTTTTTTCACCTCTTCTGCGAATGTTTCGACGATGGGGTTCATCATCGCAGAATGAAAGGCATGGGAGGTATGTAACTGGCGACAGTTGATGTTTTGTGAGGTGAGACGATCTTGTAAGCGAGCGATCGCATCTTCTGCACCGGAAACCACGCACAAGCGATCGCTATTAATGGCAGCGATCGCAAGTTCATCTCCCAACAGCGGTTTTACTTCCTCCTCTGAAAGCGCAACCGAGAGCATTTTTCCCGTCGGCAATTGTTGCATCAGTTGCCCGCGAATTGCTACTAATTTTAACGCTTCTTCTAAAGTGAAAACACCTGCAATAGTCGCAGCTACATACTCTCCAATACTGTGACCGATCAGTGCTTGAGGATGCACGCCCCACGCCATCCATAACTGAGCCAAAGCATATTCAATCGCAAACAGTGCCGGTTGAGTAATGTAAGTTTGTTTAAGTTGCTCAATAGACTTCTCCAAATACTCTTGTGGGATAGGCGTCCCGCCTGTCTTTGAGATTCTTTTTTGGAGAGGTCTAATAGCAGCTTCACTTTGTGAGTCGTTGGGGTACAATATGTCTCGCAGATCGAGTTTTAAGTGCGGTTTAAGCAATTCTGCACAGCAGTCAATTTGCGCTTTAAATATCGGTTGGTTCTGGTAAAGTTCCCGACCCATATTAACGTACTGAGAACCTTGACCAGAGAACATAAATGCGATGGGACGCTCCATCTGTTCGTTAAATTGAGTCAAGATGCGTTGAGCATCCAAGGTTGAGAGCGCCTTGACTGCATCGTCAATATTTTCGCAAACAAGTATCTGGCGATGGTCAAACATTTTGCGACCAACTTGAAGCGTGTAAGCGACATCAGCTAAGTTTAAATCGCGATGCTGTTGCAAGTAAGCAGCCAAATTTGCCCTTGCTGTTGCTAATGCCGAGCTTGTTCGCGCCGAGAGTATTAATAAGTGGTGTTTTCTCTCCTCTGCTTTTGGAGTTTCCTGTTGTTTTACTATCGGACTTTCTTCAAGAATAACGTGGGCATTAGTACCGCCAATCCCGAAAGAACTCACACCCGCGCGTCGGGGAGTGCCGTTTCTTTTCCATTCTGAGAGTTTGGTATTGACGTAAAAAGGACTGTTGGTGAAATTAATTTTGGGATTGGGTTGTTCAAAATGTAAACTGGGGGGAATTTGTTCGTGTTTGAGGGCGAGGACTGTTTTGATCAAACCCGTTACGCCTGCTGCTGCATCCAAATGTCCGATGTTAGTTTTCACCGAACCAATCGCACAAAATCCTCGTTTATTAGACTTTTCCAATAACTCTTGTGGGATAGGCGTCTCGCCTGTCAAAGAGTTTGTTTTTTGCAGAGGTCTATTAGTGCTAGTACGAAACGCTTGGGTTAAAGCAGCAATTTCAATTGGATCGCCCAAAGCAGTTGCAGTTCCGTGAGTTTCAATATAAGAGATCGCTTCGGGTTCAATCCCAGCTAAGGCGAGTGCTTGTGCGATCGCTGCACTTTGACCATCCACGCTGGGTGCTGTGTACCCCACTTTCCCTGCACCATCGTTATTGATGGCGAAACCTTTGATGACTGCATCAATGCGATCGCCATCTGCTAAAGCATCTTCTAACCGCTTTAACACTACAATACCCGCACCATTACCAATTACAGTACCCCCAGCTTTAGCATCAAAAGCGCGGCAATGTCCGTCAGGAGATAAAATTCCCCCTTCTTGATAGAAATAACCAGCTTTGTGCGGCACAAATACGCTAACGCCACCCGCTAAAGCCATGTCGCATTGATAGTTCAATAAGCTTTGGCACGCTGTACTGATAGCCACTAAAGAGGTCGAGCAAGCGGTTTGAATATTAATACTAGGCCCGGTCAGGTTTAATTTGTAAGCAACTCGCGTTGCCAAAAAATCTTTATCGTTACCAATCAAAGTTTGATAACCACCAACTGATTCAACAAATTCGCGGTTTGAATGCAGGTTATTAAACAAATAGCTACTCCATCCCGTGCCAGCATAAGTCCCAATTTGACCTGTATAAGTTTCGCTATTGTAGCCAGCATTTTCTAAAGCTTCCCAGGCGCACTCCAAAAACAGCCGATGTTGCGGATCACACGTTGCAGCTTCTCTGGGATTAAAGCCAAAAAAAGCCGCATCAAACCACTCTATATCTTCTAAAATCGCCCCGGCTTTTACGTAATTTGGTTGACTCAAAACCTCCCGATCTATCCCATAAACCACTAACTCTTCATCATAAAAACTAGAAATAGACTCGATGCCTTCTCGCAAATTATGCCAAAATTATTCAAGATTTTTCGCTCCCGGAAAGCGTCCCGCCATTCCGATAATAGCTATCCCTTCTATCTCTTGATTATTTTCCGTTCTACTCATTTTCTTTCTCTCTAAATTAGATTATAAATGACTGGCGTGCCAGCTACAAAGTGTTTATAGCAGTCCTACTCTCTTCGCACTTCTTATACCAAATCCAGCTCGACAACTCCACTTATCTTCTTCCTCTTCCTCTTCTTCTTTGTGTCCTTCGCGCCTTCGCGGTTTATTTAAAAGGGGAGTTATCGAAGCGGATTTGGTATTACCTCTGTGTTCTGGCGCGAAGCGAGTAATTCATTTGTGAAAATCTCTCTTTTTGTTGGTTGAATGCTGCTTTTTGTTTGTTACCTCTGGTGCGACTTTGTTCGAGGAAATGCTGTTCTTCATGCTTCTGGCTTAAATGTTTCGCCAAAGATATAGTTGGATATTTAAATAATTCAACAATTTCTATCTCGTCTTGCCAGATTTATTCTAGTTTATTATGAACCTGAACGAGAAGTAAAGAATGACCGCCGAGATCGAAAAAGTTGTCATAAATTCCTACTTTTTCGAGGTGAAGTACTTCTTGCCACAGATTGGCGATGATTCGTTCTACTTGAGTTTGAGGCGACTCGTAAGCAACTGCCAAATCTGGGCGAAGATTTTCTGGTATTGGTAGTGCTTGCCGATCTACCTTGCCGTTGATTGTGAGCGGCATCGCTGCCAACATCACAAAGGCAGAAGGTATCATATATTCGGGTAGTTTTTCCTTGAGAAAACTCCGCAATTCGCTAACTGAAATCGCCTCTTTTAACCGCGGAACAATATATGCAACCAAACGCCGATCGCCGGGAGAATCTTCTCTTGCTGCGATCGCTACTTCCTGCACTGCTGGATGTTGACCCAATACTGCTTCAATCTCTCCTAGTTCAACGCGGAATCCGCGAATTTTCACCCCGTGGTCGATCCTTCCCAAACACTCTATTGTCCCATCTGGTAAGTAGCGAGCTAAATCCCCCGTTTTGTATAACCGCGCTCCTTCTTTTTGGCTAAAAGGATTAGTAATAAATCGCTCACTTGTCAAATCGGGACGATTGAGATATCCCCTCGCTACACCTGCACCGCCGATATATAATTCGCCAGTAACTCCAATCGGTACAGGTCGCAGTTTTTGATCCAAAATATAAAGTTGAGTATTGGCAATTGGACGACCAATCGGAATCCACCCTGACTGATGCTGGTGTAATGGTACCCAATAAACGCAACATCCGACTACGGTTTCTGTTGGTCCGTATTCATTCACCAACAAGGTTTCAGGAGCAGCATTTTGCCAAAAAGTAAGGAGCGACGCTGATAAATTTTCACCCCCGATAATGAAGGATCTAGTTTTACCCGCCGCTGCTTCAGGAGATAATTGCTGACTGAGCAACTCTAATTGAGCAGGTGTAATTTTAATTAAACTAAAGTTCGAGCCTCGACGCAATGCAGCCGCCAGAGATTCGATGCTAAAACCTTCCGGTAGCAGTTCAACTCGACGACCTACCAACAAGGGTGAAAACAACCCCGTAATTGTCATATCGAAGGAAATAGAAGAGTGAACGATCGCTCCCTCTCCTTGCTCTACAGCATACGCTTGGGAACACCAGTTCAAGTAATTAGTCAACCCTCGGTGTTCGATTAAAGTTCCTTTGGGTTTCCCTGTAGAACCGGAAGTATAAATAACGTAGGCTAGGTTATCTACCGTTACCTGAGTGACGGGATTTTCTAGACTTGATTGGGCAATTTTCTGCCAATCTGTATCCAGACAGACAACTAGGGAATTTTGAATTAAATTAATCGACTCTAATCCAGAATCAACTAAATGCTGTTGGGTTAGTAGAACGGGTGCTTGCACGTCCTCCAGCATGAATGCTAGCCGCTGTTTTGGATATGTAGGATCTAGCGGCACATAAGCACCACCAGCTTTCAAAATCCCTAACAATCCGACTAACATTTCGATAGAGCATTCCACGCATATGCCAACGAGAATGTCTGGCTTAACGCCTAATTTTTGTAGGTAATGCGCTAGCTGATTGGCTTTTTGGTTGAGTTGCCGATACGTGAGTTGCCGCTCTTGAAATACTACAGCGATCGCATCCGGCGTCCGCTCTACTTGTGCTTCAAATTGCTTGTGGAATAATTCAGCCATGAGATGTTCTTCCCACTCCTGATTTGTTTTATTCCACTCTACAATTATCTGATATTCTTCATCTGCTGTCAACAAAGGTAAATCCGATACCCCCCGGTCTGGATTGGCAACAATTCCCTCTATCAATGTCCGGAAATGCCCCAACATTCCCTCGATGGTAGCGGATTCAAACAAATCGGTGTTGTACTCCAAAGTTCCTACCAGTTCCTCATCTCTTTCTTCCATTAACAGTGTCAGATCGAACTTCGCTGTCCCGTTATAACCAGACTGGTAATTGAATGAAATATTGGATAAATTTGCATCCTGTCTGGGGACATTCTGAAGCGCGAACATCACTTGAAAAAGAGGATTGTAACTCGGGTCTCGCTCTGGCTGTAGTTCTTCTACTAACTTCTCAAACGGCAGAGCTTGATGAACGTATGCACCTAAAGCTATCTGACGCACCCGTGCTAATAACTCTCTAAAACTAGGTTCGCCAGAAAGGTCGGTTCGCCAAACTAAAATATTGACAAAGCACCCAATCAATGTCTCTATTTCGCCTCGGTTGCGGTTGGCAATCGGAGAACCGACTAAGATATCTGTTTGTCCCGTATAGCGGTAAAGTAAGGTTTTGAATGCCGCCAGCAGGGTCATAAACAAAGTTGCGCCTTCCTGATGGCTCAAATTCTTCAGTGCTTGGGTGAGGTATTGAGGCAGAATTAACTTAGCTTGAGCGCCGTTAAAGGTTTGAACAGGCGATCGCGGACGATCCGCTCTTAAATTTAAAACTGGCAACTTTCCTTTCAATTGCTGTTTCCAATATGCAAGTAAAACTTGAATATTTTGTTGTACCTGCTGCTGTTGCCAATAGGCAAAATCTACATACTGGATCGGCAGTTTGGGGAGTGGAGATGGTTTTCCCTGAGAAAATGCTTCGTAAATTTCTGCCAGTTCTCTGATTAAAATTCCCATTGACCAACCATCTGCCACAATGTGGTGCAGAGTGATGAGCAACGTACATTCTGTTTCACCTAAGCGCAACAGTTTAGCGCGCAACAATGGTGCCTGAGATAAGTCAAAGGGTTGTTTGGCGAACTCGGTGGCTAGATGTTCTGCTCGCGCGTTACTCTCTAACAATCCCCGCAAGTCTTCAACTGGGAGAGTAAAGGTTACGACTTCTGCGATCGCTACCACAGGTTGTCCGTTTTCTACCACAAAGCTTGTCCGCAAAACTTCATGGCGTCTGATAATTTCCTTAAAGCTTTCTGCCAATGCTTTTTCGTTCAGTTCTCCTGCCAAATTAATCGCAATAGGAATGTTATAAGCAGGAGTGTTAGAAGCTAACCGATCGACTAACCACAATTGCTGCTCTTGAAAAGATAGCGGGTATTTGCCACTAGCCTTGCGAATTTGGGCCAGCGGCTGTAACGACGTTGCCGTTGTCAGTTGAGCAATTAGTTTAGTTGCTAACTGGGTAAAAGTAAAGTATTCAAAAAAGTCGGCAATCGATACAGAAACTTCAAGGTCAACTTCAATCCTGTTTTTTAATTCAAAAACTTTTAAAGAATCGAGTCCTAAAGCCGTTAGCGGTTGTTGGGGATTAATTTGTGATGGTGCTATTAACAATACCCGCGCTACCTGCTCGATTAAATACGCTTCTAAAAGTGGCTGACTCTCCCGTGGGGTGAGGTTTAAAAGAGCTTCGCGCTGTAAGTTAGTTTCGTTTTCTGCAAAATTACCGCCGATTGCTTCTCGCGTGAGTATAGCCTTTTGGCTCGTTTGTGTAGCGGCACCCTTAAGGGTGCCGCTACACAAACGAGCGGTGTAACTTATACCGCTGCAATCCGCCATCATGCTTTGGAGGATGCTACTACCTATGACCTCCAGTTCGCCTGCAAGAAATGCTGCCTTAGTTCCCAGACGTTGAATTTTACCGCTGGAAGTTTTGGGAATACTACCTGGTTTAACTAAAATCACACCATAGACTTGCACTTCGTATTCTTGCGCGATCGCACTCCGAATCGCTGCCGTAATTTCTTCAACGTTTGGTTTGGCTCGAAATTCCAATTCTTGCACGATTACCAACCGTTCTTCATTAGACTTCTCCAAAAACTCTTGTGGTATAGGCATCTTGCCTGCCCTAGAGTTTATTTTTTGGATAGGTCTATTAGACTTCTCCAAAAACTCTTGTGGGATAGGCATCTTGCCTGTCTTTGAGCTTTTTTTCTGGAGAAGTCTATTATCAACCTCCACAGCAAAAGCTGCGCCACTATGCGCTCGCAACGCTGCATGACTGCGTTCTGCTGTTAGCTCAATATCTTGCGGATAAAGGTTGCGACCTCGGATAATAATTAAATCCTTAGCTCGACCTGTAATAAATAGTTCGCCGTTGTCTAAAAAGCCTAAGTCCCCAGTCCGCAAAAATGGCGCTTCACCTGTATCTGAAATATAGGCATGAAAAGTTTGATTTGTTTCTTCAATCCTCTGCCAATAACCCCCACCTATACTCGGACCAGATACCCAAATTTCACCGACTTGATCTGGCAAGCAACCTGTTAAAGTTTGCGGATTAACGATGGCAATTTGCTGTTCTGGAATACTTTGACCGCAACTGACTAAAGAACGAACATTCTGATTTTCAATCAAAGCATCAACAACGCGATCGCTCTCCAGTCCCTCTACCCGCACCGTTTTGATTGCTGGCGCCGCCTCTTTGACGACGCCGGAAACCATTAGCGTTGCTTCCGCCATCCCGTAACAAGGATAGAAAGCTTCCCGGCGAAAACCGCACTCGGCAAAAGTAGTGGAAAATCGCTCTAACGTATCGGATCGCACAGGTTCAGCTCCGTTAAACGCGACGCTCCATGCGCTTAAATCGAGTGTTTTTCGCTGTTCCGGTGTAATTTTTGGCACGCACAAGTCCTAGGCGAAATTAGGTGCGCCACTCGTCGTACCTCCGTAATCGGAAATAGCTTTCAGCCAACGATACGGACTCTGTAAAAAAGAGGCTGGAGACATTAATATGCACGGAAACCCACCATACAGCGGTTGCAAAATACCTCCGATCAATCCCATGTCGTGGTAAACAGGCAACCACGAGACAAATTTGCTACTAGGGGAATGCTCCATGAGTCGGTAAGTCATGGCAGCATTGTGCATGAGGTTGCCATGACTGAGCATGACGCCTTTGGGTGTCCCTGTAGAACCCGATGTATATTGCAGAAACGCTAATGTATCGGTTTTAACTAAAGGTGCTTGCCAATTCTCTTCTATGCCATCAGCGATCGCATCTGTTGTCAAGCACTGCAATTGTGCAAACAAATTGAGCAGGGGAAAACTCAACCACCTGCATCTGTGACGGTGACGATTGACTCCCAGGGAGAGTTAGCAGTCAATCGCGAGTCTATTGGGTTAGAGGCGCTTGAAGGTGCGGTGCAAAAGCTGCGAAAGCCCGACCAAGAGTTACTAATTGTATTGAATGCGGATAAAGCGGTTAACCACGGTCAAGTGGTGCAGGTGATGGATAAGTTGCGTCGGATTGAGGGGGCTAAGTTAGCGATCGCGACTCAGAAGCCTTAGTCGGAAGTTGCCCCCTGCGGGGCAACTTCCGACTAATGCAAGCCTTGTTGCAGAGGGTTTTGGGGTCTTTTGACCAAAACTGTCGGGTAAGGTTCGAGCGTCACCGCTCTCCCCTCCCCTAAGAACCGTGCATGAGACTTTCGCACTCACACGGCTATTGCCTTATTTCAAGCGATTTAACTTGGATTTTGAATGTTCCTGCTTATGGCAAGCTTTGTGTAGATGCTGAAGGTTTTCTATGTCGTCTAGTCCACCTTGAGCCACAGGAACTATGTGATGGGTTTCTAGTTCTTCTCCATGGAATAGAGGTTCGCCACAGATTGGACATTTCCCATTTTGGTTCTCAGCTATTTTATAGTTCCGAGAGTTTTTCTCCCAGTAGCTTTTACCGCATTTTTGATGGCGTTTTTCCCAATATTCTCTAAGAGAAGGGTCATCGGGCGACGCTTCCCCTTTTACCTTTGCATGGCGTTCGATGGGCTTGAAACCTCTCCCGATTACGCTATCGCTAAAATCGGGAGATTCCTAAGAACCTTAATCTAGCTTTTCGCCCGTCCCGGAGGAAGCTATCTGGCTAGATCTTTCTTGCGTAGCTACGAATCGGCAAGGGCAGGGCTATGACTGCACTGACTTTCAGGCGCGCTTACTCGATTTGCCGATGATTGATATTGCTGCCACGCCCGTAGCAAGGTGGTTTCCATCCCCGGATACTCAAGTTGAGCATCCTGCAATGACAGCGTATCGTCATAAACATGACGACAGAAAAACGCACTCATCAAGTCGCGGTGCATAACCGCACCAGACTGGTCATAGTGAACTCTTTCTGACAGAGACTTTTTCAGTCGTTCTCCAGTCAAATGAGTTTGAGATAGTGCCGTTTTTGTCGTCGAAAACTGATAGAACGAACCGCCAGCATTTTCAGCTTTGCGTTTCAATTCTGATTGAAATAATCCAGGGGATTTAGCCTTAATTGCTTTCCCCCATGTCTTTTGCCATCCCTTTACAGAAACCTTTTCAACTTTAATTTGATTTCCATTTCTCAGGATTTCGTTAACTAGCTGTCGGTTTTGAGATTTAGCATACTCGGACTTGCGCCGTTCTAGCTCTCTCTTTTTCGCAGCAAGTTTGTGGGATCGCTTGGAATTATTCCATTGGCGATGCCCTTTTTTATGTTTACCTTTCTTGGTAACACTTTTACGACCCTTGCGACCTAAAAAGTCGGGTTCATAGTTGTCGGGATTGAGCTGCCTTTGCGATCTCTGCATCTTACGTTGAAGCGCAGATATTTCCCGCTCGTAAGTTGGAACTTTGTCTGCAAATGGCAGCAGCCCAGCATTGTTGTTGGCTACATAGGCTACGTTGGAAATATTTAAGTCAACTCCTACCACTCCTGATGCAACAAAATTAGCAGGCTTTTGATAGGGAAGTCCTTTGTTGATTAACTGAGCGTACCAGCGACGATGACCTTTAATTTCTTGACAAAGAATGCGGACATACTTGATCTCGCTAGTCAACCCGTACATAATTACCGGATTGCTTTTGTCAATCGCCGCAGTTAGCGGTAGTTTACCCCAAACTAACTGCTCACCCACCCATCTAATACCCTGCTTGTTAGTTTTCCCTTCCATGCTCCGAAAACGAGACTGCGGCTTAAATCTAACCTTTTTAGCGCGGACAAGCAATACTTTCTCTGAGGCTTGAAAGGCGCGAGTAGCAAGTTTCTGTTGGGTATTGGAGTCAACTTTTTCGGCTATCCATTTAGACTTGTTAGCTACAAGGGTTGCATAAGCCTGCAAGTCGTATTCTGAATATCTGTATTGTTTTCTGGAGAGGGCAAATGCTTCTGTTCTTGCTTTTCCTTTGGGTAGGGTTTTAGCCAATTGGTAGTGGCTGGATTTTTGCACCAATCTCGCTCTCGCTATGGCTTCACCCAGTAAGGCGTTGTACAATTGACGGCCTGCTTGAAAGCGAGATCGCAATTGAGCTTCGTCGGAACTGGTGACAATTAGCGGTATGGTTGTGACAAACGAGGGTGTAGCGCTTTTAGCCATTTCAGCCTAGTTGACATTGATATAAAGACAACGATAACCTGATTGTTTATAGATGTCAATAGATTGAAGCAAGTAACATGACTGTAGATTTGGCTGATAGAAAATATCGCAGATACGCCCACAGTATTGGATGTGCTACGGTTCATCTGTGCTGGATACCCAAGCGCAGGCGAGCGGTATTGGTGGGAGAGGTGAAAACCGATCTTTACAAGATATTAAGCGACGTTGCTGTTGAGCATGGTTGGTTTATTAAGGCTTTAGAAATAGCACCCGACCACGTTCATTTGTTGGTAGAATATGATACCAGTCATTCAATAGCGCAGGTGGTGAAGGCTTTTAAGGGCAAATCTGCTTATGAGTTAAGGGCTAAGTATCCTCACTTAAAGCGAATGCCTTCTATGTGGACTAGGGGCTATTTTCACGATACTACTGGTAAGGTTTCTACTGCGGTTGTTTTGGCCTATATTAACGATCCTCACCACAGTAAAAATTAAAAAACGGCAAATAAATTTGCCGCTCGCGTTTGGGCCCCCGTTTTAAAACTGGGAGCTACCACGCTCCCGTTCTTTTTTGGTGTTTTTGTTGGGATGTCTACGCTTTGCCCAACGCCAAAGGTATTGCCATACTCTTGAGGAGATATAGCTGAAGGTTTCTTTGCTGACTACACCTTTGTAGTAGTTGGCAAAACCTCGAAGAATTGGATTGAGTTTCTTAATAACTACCTCTTGTTCTACCCCTTTCATTTCTCTGATTTCTCTCCCGATACGACTGCAAAAGTCTAAAACTTTCTGCTGCGAGGGTTTGAGCAGCAATTTGCCATTCTGATGGCGGTGATTGAATCCGAGGAAGTCGAAACCCTCTGCCATTGACGTGATGAACTTCTTCTCCGTGCTGAGATTCAGTCTTCTTTCTGATAACCATTGCTGTATCTGGATTTGCGCTTTTTCAAGACTTTGCTTGTCTCTGGCCGTGACAATAAAAAGGTATCGACCCGTAAAGAAGGCAAGCCTGAAGGGTATTGGGATAAGTGGTTAGACCGAGTTACCCAAAAGCGCAACCATCAAATGCGCTTCGGGAATCAACAAGGCCGCGAAATTCATCCTTCAACATTGTTTGAAATACAAGATCAAAAGCCTGGTATTTGGCTGGAATAAAGGCTTTAAGAACGATGTCAATCTTGGCAGGGTTAGCAACCAAAAGTTCGTTCAAATGCCATTAGGGAAGCTAAAAGAACGGTTGAAGCAACTTTGCGATCTGCACGGTATTCAGTTTGTAGAAACTGAAGAGTCCTATACCTCGAAAGCGAGCTATCAAGATGGTGACTCCCTACCCAAATATGGTGAAAAACCAGATGGGTGGAAAGCATCGGGTAAGCGAATTTCGCGCGGGTTGTATCGCTCTGCTGATGGTTCAATTGTCAATGGGGATCTTAATGGATCCGCAAATATTCTACGCAAAGTAGCCAGCTTTTCTTCCCTTAGACTTAGGCTTACTGGGTAGACGGTGCTTGACGACCGTAGCGAGGGTTAGGCTTTGGCAAAAACCTCGGCCTTCCCTGTCTGTAGAACGAGAGCAACTTTAGCCCTGAGAGCGTCAAGAATATGCGATATGCCGACCGCACCCACTCGCGAACGCACCCCCTTACCCTCAAAATCAATTAATCAAATTAAATTATTTGAAGTTTTTTTACAAAAAAGCAGCAAAAATAAACAATGCAAAAATATCATTTTTTTTGGATTGTTTGGCTCAAAATCTGATAAATTTATGGCTCAGGACGGAGGTTGACTGATTTAAGTAGGATGTGCTGGCTTAGGTTTCAGTTGTAAAAAAGTGCCTCATGAGAATAAGGAGGTGTAATTCCAGCCACTTACTTAGGAATTGTCCACTTTAAACGGGTAGCCCAGAGGCTATCTGGAAAACCCAATTGTTTCATTTTGAGCGAGGCACGAAGAATTTGAGTGTCTTAAGTTTGCCTGTGGTTATTCGAGTTATTCAACCCAACCCCATGGATGCTTATAAGTCGTTACCGAAATTGTTGAAACAGGAAGAATTGCTGTGAAACCAAGCCGATACAATATTTTTCTCCCGCTCCGTCAAGGTCGCATACTAGCCTACAACGGGTTTACTGGCGGATTTGCATTGTGGGAAAAGCACGAACAAGAAACCTATCAGCGTCTGGCGAATGGTTTAGCTGCCAATCTTGCCGACCCGGTAGTACGCAGTCTGATCTACGGTGGCTATTTGGTCGCCAACTATGTTGATGAACTGGCGCTGCTGGAGGAGCAATATAACGCCCATCGTTTCAACGAACGGGCGATGATTCTTACGATTGCGCCGACCCTGTCCTGCAACTTTGGCTGCGATTACTGCTTTCAGGGTCTGAACAAACCGACCCAGGTGATGAGTCAGGAAGTGCAGGACGCGATTGTAGCACTGGTGGAGCGCTCAATCCCGAAAATCAATCACCTGCATGTTGCCTGGTACGGCGGCGAACCTTTGCTGCAGTTGAAGATTATCGAAACCCTCTCTGACCGCTTGATTGGACTGTGCGACGCACGGGGCATCAAGTACGATGCCATGATGGTGACCAATGGCTATCGACTCAACGTTGAAGTCGCCAAATCGCTGTACGTGCGGCGATTGAAAACGGTGCAGGTGACGTTGGACGGGAATCGCTCAGACCACGACCAGCGCCGCGTGCTGCTTTCGGGCAAGCCCACATTTGACAGTATCACCCAGAACCTGCGCGAGATTGTCGATAGCGTACCCCTACCCTTCTCGATTCGGGTCAACATCGACCACCGCAACCGCGACCAAATCCACAGTTTAATCGACCATCTCGCCGAAATGGGTTTTGGCAACCGCCAGACTGTCCGCATGTACTTTGCTCCCGTAGAGGCGATGACCGAGGGTTGCCACAACGTCGCCAGTGTCTGCATGACGAAGCGGCAGTATGGCAGCTTAGAAGCCGATTTGTACTGGTATGCCTTTGAGAAGGGGCTGACCTCCCTGCCTTATCCGCCCCGGTTCCACGGGGTTTGTGGGGCGGTGCGACCCAATGCTTTCGTGATTACGCCGACTGGGGATATCCACAAGTGTTGGGACACGGTGACTTTTCCTCAACACGCGGTAGGGAGCATCTTCAACATCGAGGCAGTCGTCCAGAACGAAAAAACCCAGCAGTGGATGGACTGGACGCCCTTTGTTAACGACACCTGCCGCAACTGCAAGATTTTGCCCAACTGTTCGGGTGCCTGTGCTTACAAGTTCATCCACGCCCAAGACACCCGTGGCGAGGCAGCAATATTGCCCTGTCCGAGTTGGAAATACAACATCAAGGAACGACTGGTGTTGCGCGCGGTGAAGATGGGCGCGATTACCGCCGATGATTATGACCGGGAAATGATTAAGACTGAACCATCAGAACTATGTGCTGATGTTTACCTACCCGGTCAAGCATTGCCAGACAAGATGGAAGCCATGTACGCATTGGCAGCCAAGTAGTTTGCCCCAAGGCAAAACTTTTGAGATTCATTACATCATTTACTCAACAGAGGAGTTTTATGCAGTACCTAGTGAAACCGCTTGTTAACCATGCCGGGAATTCTCCGTTATTTTATCAGGACAATGCTAAGCCAAATGTTGATCGAATCTATGTAATCGCGTCTGTCGAAAGTAAGTTAGTCCTTACCCAAAACTCGGATGGAAAAATCACTCAAGAGAAATGGACGGAAAGTGACTACCAACGGTGGAAAATCGTCCCATTAGAGAATAGCCAATACGTCAATGGCAACTACTACCTCAAAGGCACCTGCAAGATCGAATGCGTGGCTAACCAAAAGGTCTTGGAAGTTCCGCATAGCAGTACTGAGGACTCAGCCGAGCTAGGTGCCTGGAATTGGGGCTTGAAGCTGAATAAAAATATCTAGGCATATCTTGGTAAATCTTCCGGAATACCGATATAATTGAATGTATCCTAGATCTGATACGATATGGAGGACATTCAATCAGTGACTATCAGCATCGGTGATGCTGCCAAAGAATTAGGAGTTTCGGTAGACACAATCAGGAGGTGGGCTGACCAAGGAAAAATCAGATATGAACGCGCTCCGAGTGGACATCGACGCTTTTATTTAGCAGATATTAAACGCATCACACCGCGTGACTTGAAACAACTTTCCGGACGCATAACCATTAACTACGCTAGAGTTTCAAGTCATGACCAAAAGAATGATTTAACCAGACAAATTCAAGTTTTAGAAGCTTTCAGTGGTTCTAATGGTTGGCAATTTGAAACCATTCAGGATTTAGGCAGTGGTTTAAATTATAACAAAAAAGGACTTAAGAGACTTCTTAGTCGAATACTAAAAGGTGATGTAGGCAGGTTGGTTCTAACTCATAAAGATAGGTTGCTACGATTTGGCGCAGAGTTAGTGTTTGCTATCTGTGAAGAAATGGAAACTGAAGTGGTAATTATTAATAAATCTGCTGTTCGCGAAGCGTCTCCGACAGGAGAAGAATTAAGCTTTGAGCAAGAATTAGTCCAAGACATGATTGAGCTTGTAACAGTGTTTTCAGCGCGTCTTTATGGCGCAAGGAGTCGTAAGAACAAGAAACTAATTGATGGTATATCGAATGTAATTGACGAGGTGAAATAAATGGCAACTCTCACGTATGTTAAAGGGTTACCGACGACCGCAGAAGAATTGAATAGTTTAGGTTTCACAGAATTTGAGATGTTTCTGGCTGCTTACAGTTCGGTATTCCACAAAGCAGCGTGTGAGACAGCTAATCATCTTCTAACTGGGAACGACTTCAATAAGTCTGCCTGGAACACTCACTTACAAGCGACTTACGGTATCTCTAAACGACACGCCAATGGCGTAATTAGCCACGCTCAAGGTGCGGTAGACGCAGCTAAAGAACATAGAAAACTTCACATTAAAACCTTAGAAGGAAAGCTTAAATCTACCAAAGCTTGGATTAGTAAGTCACAGAAAAAGTTAAAAGATGCTGCTAAGTTTTATGTCAAAAAGAATTGGCAGAAGTCAAAAACAGGTTGTCAGTTACCGCTTTCATGCTCTCTTCAATTTGGTGATACGAATTGGAAAAGCCTTCGGTTCCAAATCCACAATAAAAAGCGTCATGCTTACCAATTAACTAAACAAATTGAGCATTTAAGAACGGCTATAATTCAGGCAGTTATTCCCAATAGCCAAGTATTTGTAGTAGGTTCCAAGGATGAATCTTTTGGTAATCAAGTCTCTCAGTGGGATGGAAATATACTTAAATTTCGTGTCCCAGCCTGTCTGGAATCAAAATTTGGCAAGTACGTACAAACTAAATTAGGTAACTTTGACCGTAACATTAACAGATTGCCTTCATATGGCTCTAAGACTTGGCATTTTTATCGTAAAAATGGTAAGTGGAACGCTGCCGTAAAATTTAATCCAACGCGAGTAAAACGTGTTTCTAGGCATTCCGCCTATGGTTGCATCGGGATTGACATGAATCCTGGTTCAATCGGCTGGGCATATGTTGACTGTGATGGGAATCTTAAAGCTCATGGACAAATCCCGTTGCAAATGGGACTGCCATCAGGCAAACAGGATGCTCAGATTGTTGATGCTTGTTTACAACTGGCAGCATTGGCGGACACATTTGTTTGTCCAATTGTTTGTGAAGAGTTAGATTTTTCAACTAAAAAGGAACAACTCAAAGAACGTGGTAAAAAGTACGCTCGAATGCTTTCTGGTTGGGCATATAGCCGATTCTACGAATTGTTAGAAAGCATTTTGAATAACCGAGGTATTTACCTTATGAAAGTGAATCCTGCTTATACCAGCGTTATCGGTTTAGTGAAGTATGCACGTCAGTATAAACTAGCCAGTGATGAAGCTGCTGCGATGGCTATAGCCCGACGTGGCATGAGATTAACTGAAAATATGCCAGCGACCATCACCGCCTATCTCTCCGTGAAGGATGGAAAGCACGTATGGTCGCTGTGGAACCAACTAAATCACCTAATTAAGAAATCTAGCATTAAGCGTCACAACTTCTATGCTATCTCTAACTGGGAGTCTTTGACCAAGCGATGGACAGAGCAATCTGTTCAAAGCAAGCCTCGGCATTAAAGATGATTTCTTGGAACATATACCGCCCAGTTCCCTCTACATAGATTTTCGGATCATTACCCAGATATGCGTAGATTTTTAGAAGCGGTAAAGCTTATGGACGGACTAACGCTAGGATTAGCGATCGCCGCCGTGGTCGTGCCACTGGTGGGCATCAGCCTTTGGGTGTTCTTCTCCGTGTTTCTCAAGCGGATGCAAACTTCTGGTCAACAGCGCCTGCACGAACGCTTCACCGATAACCAAATCTTGCGATCTGAGACAACCGCCAACTTTTTTGGTCTCCAATCGCGCGGTCGCGGTCAACTCCGTGGCAATGGCGTGCTAGCGCTGACGCGGGAGGAGGTATGGTTCAGTCAGTTCATCACGCGAGAAGAAATCCGCATTCCCCTAGTGGAGATTCAAGGCGTCTCTCTGGTTAATTCTCACCTCGGCAAGCGGGTTATCGGTCGCCCGGTGGTGAAAGTTGAGTTTCAAGCAGCCACAGGGGGAGATGCTGCGGCTTGGCTAGTTGGCGACCCTAACGGCTGGAAGACGGCGATTGAATCTGCAATGCAAGCAAGGACGTAGTACCAAGTAGCAAAAACTTCACCTATCTCGCTTAACTCTGACGAACTCGCGCACGGCCATTCCACCATAACCAGAACAGCAACGATGTATAGCCTAAAGTTAGAGCTAAAAATCAACAACTTTGAAAAGTCATTCCTAGCCGGAAGTGCTGGATTTAGTCGCTTAGTATACAACTTTGGTCTATCATTGCTTACGGCATCCTGGGGATTTGAGGGGATCAAAGCTACCGACTCGAAACGTCTGAGCGAGATCGAGAAAGTCTTTACCAACCACGTCAAAACCAAGCCAGAATACGCTTGGATGAACCAATACCCATCATCCATCTATTCATCGGCATTCAGAAACTTAGCCTCCTCTGTTAACCGATGGCGAAAAGGTGATTCTGGTTTCCCTAAATTCAAGTCAAAAAAGCGAGGCGACAGTTTTACAGTCTTAAAAAAGTCAGGGATATATCCAGCCAAAGGTGAGCCAATGATTCCATTTACGAATCGTCAGCTACTGTACCCAGGCAAGAAAATCACCATCCCTGGCTTAGGAGAGTTCAGATTAAAGCAACCAATCCCATTCTTATGCTCAAGTCAAACATTTACGATTTCGAGGTTGGCGAACAAATGGTTTGTTTCATTCGCTTTAGATGTTGACAGGATTCCACCAATTATACAAAAAGTTCAATCGGTTGGTATCGACTTAGGTGTTAAATGCTTCGCTACCTTGTCAGACGGTAACACAATCGTGGCACCACAGTCCTTGAAAACAGCTCTAACCAAGCTAAGTAAGGATATGTGGCGCAACAGAAACAAACTCAGGGGTAACCGTAACCAAGGGATACAAGCATCGAGAAATGCCTTGAAGTACTACCAACGCTTAGCAAAAAGGCACGCTAGAATTGCCAACATTAGAAGGGACTTTTTGCACAAAACCACAACCGATATCAGTCTTAAGTACTACAACATTCGGATTGAGGATCTGAACGTTCAAGGTATGATAGCTAACCATAAATTAGCTCTTGCTATTTCCAGTCTGGGTTTCTATGAGTTCCGGAGAATGTTGATCTACAAATCCACATTTTTTGGAACTAAGGTAGAACTGGTCGATCGATGGTTTCCCTCTTCTAAAACCTGCTGTTGCTGCGGCAATATTCAAGCGATGCCTTTGTCTGAGCGCGTTTATCGATGCCACCAGTGCGGCATCTCCATCGATCGCGATCTCAACGCGGCGATTAATCTGGAGAACAGCCCAAAAGATAGAGTACGTGCGGCAAGCGCGGAATTTACGCCTGCGGACAAGAAGGAGCCGACTCCCAAGGTAGAAACAGGAAGCAAACGTCGAGTTAAGCGTCATGCTTGATTTGAGCAAGTTTTGTCTTGCACGAGATAATTATCAGGAAAATTATGCCAGAACCCTCCCAACCCAATGCGATCGTCCCCGAAACAACAACCGAGTCGGTTGAGCAATCTGACCGACGGAGCGATCGCATCCTTGCTTTACAACGTGAATTTTATAGCATCGTAGCTCGTTACAATCGCCACTTCGCTGGAAAAACCAGAGCTACGCGAGATCTGAGGCAGTTAGACGAGTTGATTGCTCATCTGCGAAACCTCAAGCAGCGTGGGGAAGCGCTTCAAGAAGGCGCAGAGACGATAGTACAGGAACAGATTTCCGAACTCCAAACGCGCATCGATGCTGAACTGGCACTGTTCGAGGGTGAACGGGATGCGATCGCTGCTACCCGACGCTCAGAAAACCTCGCCTCGCAATCCGCCTATCTAGCCGACCGGATTAACGAGCAATTCGCCATTTACCGGGGGCACTTTGCCGGACAACCTCGCCTGTCGCGCCGACCAGGGTTACTACAGCGAGTTATCGACAACTTGCAGCACATTCACGACGAGCTGTCTGACCCAGCTTTCGATGCCCTAGAGGACGGGGGTGTACGCGCTGCTAACCTCCAGTTGGTCGTAGAGAACCTCCAGTCCCTGGGTCGGGAGCTAGGAATGATCGAGCTGGAGCATCAAGCTTCTTCCGTAGGCGAGCGCATCGCCAGTTTGGGGGCGGCGGCTAACACGATTATCCAGGAATACAAGCATTACTACGCAGGCCAAGAGCGCACCACCCGTGATTTGCCTCGCCTTGGTCTGCTGTGCGACCAGCTAGCCGAGCTGGCGCTACAGATGGGCGAGGTTTCGTCTTTAGTCAACAGCCAAGCCAACGCTAGAAATCTGGAAATCGTGCAGGGTTGTATCTCCCTGTATGAACAGGAGTATCAGCAAATTGCAGCAGCAAAAGAACAAGAGTGATGGCAAATTGCCGATGTAGCCGCTTATCGGTGTCCACCATCTGAGGGTGGCACACACCCGATTAGGGCAGGACTGCTTTAAGAGGTTTGTGGTTCATATTTCCATCCTTCAAAGATTCTTTTATCGTTGATATTGAGCAGTCCTGCATTTGTTGGCAATTCTGATTTTTCTAATACACCCTGGCTGATAAATTTGTGAGAGCCGCCGCTGATACTCTCAATAGCCGCTCTAGTAAACGAATACTCTTTTTTATTATTTTCACCAATCAATATATTTTGGTTATATCTTATATTTAGTTCTAGCTCTTCTCTAAAATCAGCGTAAATGCTTTTGATTATTCTGTCTAATTCATCATCAGGTTCTTCTATGGGCAGATGCAGATCAGATGCCGCTTGTTTACTATAAATAGTGTAGTCATGACTGCCTGACTTGCTAGAAAGAAAAGAGATAATTTTTTCGATTTTGTTCTCGTCGTCTAGGTGAGTTCTTAAAAGTTTTTCAGCAAGGACTTGTATTTGTAATCTTGTCCGATAAATCTGACCTAGTGCCAGGGGATGAACCGAGTCTGATAGCTTTAAGAGTATGGATGTTAGGAGTTGCTCATCTTTTATATTTAGTTTTGCTGTTGCCAATTCGAGATAACCGGCAACAGCTTCCACACTGATTGGGAATCTAGCTCTCTCTGGAGTTCCAGAAGTCTGAGGATTAAGAGGAATATTAACACTTGGATCTATTGGTCCAAGTGTTGCATTCTTGGTCATAATAATTCTATTGGCTCCCAGGGTAATTAGGGTAGCGGTACTTCTGGCTTTTGAGGGAACTATTACTTCAAATTCATCACAATATTGTCTAATTAAGTTAACAATACTCCATCCGGCTAAAATATCCCCTCCAGTACTATATAAATACAGACTGATTTTTTTAGGTGAAGCGAACGTCTCTAAATGATCTGAGAAATAATCTAGAACCTCGTGCTGAATTTGTATTTCCATACCAGGTCTGTCTCCAGTTATATAAACTAGGAGTTTTGACCTTCGTAACTCCTCTAGTTCTTTGTAACAAGCTACCCTATCTGAGTACATAACTATTCTTGCTCCTCGGATAAAATTTCAGAGACGAGGTGATAATATGAGTCTGGTCGGCGGATAATTTATCGAGTTGTTGCAATACCTATTCCCAGAGCGAAAAGACAGTTCAGGACAATTCGGCTTTAGGGTTCAGAAGCACATCTATGAATATGTCGGCAGTCAAACTGGAAGCTATGATTACAACACCTTTGACACTCTCCGAGCCTATTGGTACGGGGATTCTTAAGACATTGCGGTCTTAATATGCTGAGAACTCAGGAAACCTTAGGGCAATCTTTTTGCTCAAAGGCAGTCTGGTATTTTAGTCTCACAACGGGAGCCTCGGTCGTTAACTTTCCCCCAGTCGGTCGGTAGGTTTTAACTTCTTGTACTGACGAAATCTATTTTAGCATAGTTGCCTCCCACTTTCACGGGACTTAAAAGTCACGTTTGCACTACATCACCCCTCTTAGAGGGGGTTTTGTGCATGTCGTCATGTTTTATAAACAGTTTAGCAATGTACCGTTCCGACTCCAAAGCTTGATCGATTGGTCTGCACACCCAATTGTCCGGTACGAACTGCTTCTCGGATGCGACTAATGGAAAATCTGCGTCTGTAGTGTAAGGAAACAGTAGCAAGACTTGCTGCACCACAGTCTTCTTCACTATGTTGGACAATTGGGTATTTCATTTCTGAGCGGCAACTAGATCAGGACTAATAACATTGCCTAACTCAGATCTTGCACCATTCTCAACAAGCCCAGGACTTACGCAATCCGAGAAAAGAAACAAAGGTGAAGAGTCGATCTCTCCTTGACAAACCAACGATTTTTCGGCTCGCCCTTAGTTTCTTTGCGTAATTCCTGAAGCCTTGAAAACCCTGGTTTATTGAGTAAAAATCTAGGCTTTAAAGTTTAGCTATTTGCCAGGAACTAAGGTGTTAGCCCTGGTGCCAGATGCGATCTAAGGGAGTTGCGAAGAAATGAAGTTAGTTAACGCATCCAAACCTTGTTTTTTACCAAAACCAGCATCTGCTAGTTCTTTGTTCAAATTTCCCAGTCCCTGACGAGGTTCTCCAGCACAGCTGGATGCGTGTTCTCCTTGATTAAATCCGTTAGCAATGGCTCCGGAAGTTAGTTTTCCCCAATTGTCTGCGCCACCAGAAATTTTTGAGCGAGCGCGCTCGCTCAAATCGGTAAAAAATTCCAAACAAATAGGTCAAAAATTACATTGTGTTTCTCCTGAATTGATGATTGATTATTTGGCAATAACCAGAGCTAATTATATTGATTTTTTTAGCATACCCAAGCCTAGGTTTGTGAAAATTAATAAATTAGCTTTGGTTTTATAATAATAATACGTGCATACTTAATTGGTTGTCCAATACTTTATAATTCTAACATCTATAACTTTTAGGCATACTCAATACAACTCATGGAATTACGGCATCTGAGATATTTTGTGACCGTTGCAGACGAACTCAACTTTAGCCGTGCTGCCGGAAGGCTGCATATTTCCCAGCCTGCGTTAAGCCGTCAAATCAAAAACCTGGAAGACGAACTGATGGATTGACACTCACAGAAGCGGGGAAATTTTTTCTCGAACAAGCAAAAGATATTTTGATATCATGTCCGGTTGTATAGGTTGTGTAACTGCTAATAGCTAATCGCTAATGGTTGCTCTGGAGGCAATTGACAATTAGCAATTAGCAAGCGAGCAATTAGCCATCCATACAATACCGATACCTAAGGACATGATATGAATCGCAGTCATGTCGCTGTGCAAACTATCAAGACTCATTACGCCAATACAAATGAGCCTTTGGTAATTGGCTATATCCCAACTATCCTCCAGAGTTTTCTTGGTCAAACCCTAAAACGCTTTGGAATTGCCTATCCTGAAGTTGCCGTGCGTTTGCAGGAAATGCCGCCTAGCGAACAAGTTAGAGCATTGCGAGATGGCGCGATCGATATTGCCTTTATGGGCAATCCACCCGATGAGTTAGACGAAGAGTTTACAGTCAAATGTATTAAGAAAGTGCCGATTGCTGCTGTGTTACCAGATACACATCCATTGGCAGATAAATCCTCAATTAATCTAGCTGAACTGGCATCAGAAAAATTTATCGGCATGTGTGAAGAAACGTTTCCAGGGCGGAACGATCGCATCCGCGACACTTGCCGCTGCGCTGGCTTCATGCCAAATCTGCACCTCTTTGCCGATAGTCATGCCTCAATGATTGCTCTGGTTGCCGCAGGACAAGGGGTAGCAGTCATGCCGAACGAGGCAGAAGCACTGCCTCATCCCCAAGTTGTGTTTATGCCGCTCCACCATCCCATATACTACGCCCGATCGACTGCCGTGTGGAGAAAAGAAACACCTAGTAAATCTTTAGATAAATATCTCAAAATTTTGTTTGAGCAGATTCAAGATTAAAGGGGAATTTAGCGAGATATAGAAACCTGGGACGGCTAAATGAGTAGTGGGAAAACAGACCTTAGACCTGGCTTTTAAAACTCGAAAAAATCGATGGTTGAACGCCAATATTCTTAACAACTAAGACGTACAGCCAAATGTTCCACACCATGATTGTGAAGCTGGTCGTCATTGCAGCTTTGACCGAACCTAAAATTGGGATAGCGATCGCATTACCCACTACATTGATTAAAGCACTGCAACCGAAAACCTTAACAGATTTGTTTTGATGACCTGTCATCACCAGCAACAAACCAACAGAACCACTTAACCCATTCACCAGTTGCCCCAAAACCAAAATCTTCAGCTGCCAAGTCGCTGCCACAGCGCTATCACCAAAGTTTCTGGCAAATAGCTAAACCTGAAAGTCTAGAGCTTTGGTTAAGAAACCCGGTTTCTCAGGTCTGATTGAGAATGGTGCAAGATGTGAGAAAATTCACCGGGCATATTGCAATTTTAAGATTCAATGCTTTTCAGAAAATTCCTAACATTTACATCCCCGAAGCCATCATAGTTTTGGCGATTAATAAACTCAAAGAACAATGGTTTGCAGCACTGTTCTTGGAGCGTAAAAACTTGTTGTAAACAACTCTTGTTGCTGCAATCAATAAGAATACCATTCGTTTTTAAGCGTTCGATATCCTCTGTACAATCTGGATATTTTTCCTTAATCCCTAAATAATATTCATCAAAAACTGGTAAAAATTTTTGCCCTTGCGATCGCATAAACTCAATTGCATTACATAGGTTGGCCGCGTGATAAGCAACGTGCTGTATTCCTTCATCTTGTTGAGCAAGGTATCTATCAACATAATTATTACCAACATGGGATTCAACAATGTTGATCGCCATTTTCCCGCATGGTGACGCAACACCTTTTGCAATTATCGCGGTATCACCTGCCTCTATATCAAAATATTTAATCTCTTTAAAATTAAATATTTCTTTGTAAAAATTCACCCAATGATCTATTCTTCCAGGCTTTACATTATGATCGATATGGTCAATATATTCCAATCTTGTTATGCTCTCAACGTTGTTTTTTATCTTTAACTTTTCCTCACCTATGCTATCTACAAAATAGATTAAACAAGAACCTATTCCATAAATAGCAGGCAAATCCTTTTTTGTTGAATCTGCTACTTCAGCACCTCTTTTTACCGCTTCTTCAAGAGCTATGGCTGCATCTTTCACACGCCACCCAATAGCAGAAATGTACCCCCCCTCACATAAATTCTTATACTTGTGCGGGTTCTCATCAACAAACAAATTAATATTACCCTGACTATACAAAGAGCATTCATCTGTTCCTTGATAAATAAATCCTAACCGCTCAAAAAAACTTTTAATCTCTGGAACTAGGTTTGATGAAAATTCCAGAAAACTAAAACCATCAAGTCCTAATGGATTCTCAAAAGCTTCCCAAACTCGTTGCATAAATCACCTTACTTATTAACTAACTGATGACTTATTTTTCGCCAATTGATTTGGATAACTATTTATAACACACATAAATTTATAACACAATATATGAAAGTTGGTATTACTTTGTTGCGAAAGTACGGGAATTTTGACTTTTATTCACAAAAAAAATGTGACAATATATATTATTGGTATTTTTACGGCTATTTATTTTAAGATTTTTTTTATGCATAAATTCGAGATTTTGTCAATATATATTATTTGGGTCTTTCAGGATAATGGGAAAAAGTAGCATAAGTTACAGAAAAGTGCTTGGAAGTAATTAAACTGAGATGTTGCACCAGAGTCATCACCTTTGTTTCTGGCAACTATCCTTCCCTGAAAGCCTAGATGCGTGGGTTGAGAAACCCGGTTTCTTCAGCCTTATTGAGTCATGTGCAAGATTTGAGTAAACAAGACTTACCCACGACGAGGCTCCAAACCCGGTTTCTTCGTAGATCGCTCGTCGCCAAGAACGATTTTTCATATCACCAAAGTTTCTTTGCGTAAGTCCTGTACACTGAAGACGATGTGGAAGCAGATTTGGCTTGATATATAGCTTGCTTATTTGATTGGATAAACGGCTACCAACTTAATGCGGGACATAGCAGCGCTGAGAGATTCGTTTTATTAACCTTTTCACCGAGCGCTTGTGACAGCAACTCCCATAGTCTAGGCGCAATTGTGAACTTAATATAGCTTTCCGAGTAATTATTTTCTTCAGCAATTTGCGCGTAATTTTTTTTTTACAAGTAGAGATTCTCGCAGGATTACCTTTTGAATATAGCTAAGCGAAAACCCTTTTTTTGTAGCCACTATCTGGATGGCAAATTCAACAAGATATTCAATGTTTTTCATGCCAATACCAACTTGCTAGGCTGGGATATTCAAGGCTCCATTGACTCTGATCCACTGCTTCTGTTGGCAAGTTAACCCTTGAGCGTCTGTAAAGCAGGCTCCTTTGACGCGAGAACCAGAGAAATCAGAACCCATTAGCTGAGTATCTTTAAAATTGGTATGTCTGAGATCGGTTTCAACCATATTGGTATCATGTAAGACTGCTCGCTCTAGATCGGCTTGAAATAGAGAGGCTCGTTTTAGAGTTGCACCGCTTAAGTCAGCGCCGACTAAGTTAGCTAACTCTAGAGCAACTCGGCTTAAATTTGCTTCTGTTAAATCAGCATATCTCAAATCAGCCTTAACCAAATCGGCCTCCGTCAAATCAGCTCTCTTGAGAATTGTCTCATGAAGTTGGCTCTCTTCCAAATCAACTCGCTGCAACGAAGCTTGGCTTAAGATAGCATTTTGATGAACTTCCACCAGAAATCGAGGTCTTAGGATCTCAGGCGTGAATCTTTATGAACGTAAAGCCTTCAGCGATAATCCTGAAGGCTTATTTTTTTTATTTAAATATTTTCAGCTCTTTTGCCTATCGGAAGATAGATGAAGCTTACTTCCTAAAGGCAGATTTTTTCTCAAAAATTTTTAACTAATTTGGATAGGGTTTGGCTACCACATGATAGCCGAGCGCTAATTCATTTTAATCAGAGATATAGCTCATATGAAATCCTTGCGATTCCGTTTTTTATCTGGTCATGATTATTTAGATATAAATGCTTGGTCAGGTACTATTTATTATATGTACAAAGCAACAGAAAGAAATCTACAAGTTGTGGGTCTGGGAAAACCACCAAAAAAGTATTCGCTTGGGCAGAAAATATTAAATAAGTTGTGTCAGAAAAAAGAGTCAGTAAAAATAGGATATCCTCGTTACATTGCCGAGTGCAAAGAATTGGCATCTATCTTGCAAAAGCAGCTTCTAGAAACTCGATGCGATGTAATTTTTGCGCCCGTGGCTAAAAGAGAAGTAGCTTTGGTTAAAACAAATATTCCCATAGTTTATTGTTCAGACGTTACCTGTTCTTTATATCTGAAAGATTATAAAATTGAGTTAGAACCAGAACAAATAGAATGGGAAGAAAGAGAAGAAGCGCTCGCCATATCAAAAGCGAGTAAGTTAGTATATCTCTCCCGATGGGCTGCGAATTCAGCTACGAGTGACTATCAGGCTGAACTAGATAAGATAAAAATAATTCCTTTTGGGGCAAATATAGACGAGTGTCAGTTGGCAAACGAAGTATTATCAAAAAAGCAAAATCAAGTTTGCCGCTTGTTATTCGTGGGCAAAGATTGGGAGAGAAAAGGAGGTAATTTAGCAGTTGAAACACTAATAACGCAAGTTGCTAGTTATAAAATTGGGCGTTGCAAGCTGGCAAGCTTGCCAGCTTGCTAATATAGGATTTTTACCAATCGAGCCATTAGCCATTAGCCATTAGCTTCTATTATTTATGAGATAACTAGCAACTTGAGTTAATATGTTTGCATAAAATGGGAATTGATGCCGAATTAGTGATGGTAGGAAGTAAGTTACCAGATGAAGTGAGATCGGACAAGCTGACAGTCATTCCTTATTTGAACAAAAACAATCCTCAACAGCGACAGCAACTGAACGAACTGTTTTTCAGGGCAAATTTTTTGATTTTTCCGACTCGGGCAGAATGTTATGGGATTGTATTGTGTGAAGCCAACGCATTTGGTAGGCCCGCGCTCGCAACAGATGTGGGAGGAATTAGTACAATTATTGAAAACGGAAAAAACGGCTATAGGCTGCCACTCTCTGCCACAGGGAATGATTACGCTAATCTAATAACTCAAGTTGCTAGTTATCTCTCGATGAGCGGCTAATGGCTAATGGCTAATGGCGAGATTGGTAAAAATCCAAGATTAGCAATTAGCAAGCTTGCCAGCTTGCAACGCCAAAGTTTATAACTAGCAACTTGCGTTAATAGCAAAACTTTTCTTGGCTCGGGAATTGTATAATCAATTGGTGCTAGCTTCAAGAAAAGAGTACGAGAGGCGATTAAACTGGAATAAATGGGCAGAAAGTATGGAGGAAGTGTTTCTGAGTCTGGTCAATTATGAGGTGAAGCAGCCTAATAGTTTAGCGAGATGGTAATGACAAAATATGCACTCGCTCCCGGTGGGGAATTTGGTCAAGCTAGAACAAAATTTCCTGTTGTTTGAGAGATTGTTACAGGTGATGGGCATAGTCGTGAGAAAGTAGAAGCGGGGGATGCGCTCGCGCAGCGGAAGCGAGGCATATCGCGCGTCATTCAGTATAATAGATACCGGCTCGCCAAAGTATATTTATGCTGTCCCATCCCCAACTGCTAACCGATCCATTTTTGCAACGCCCAACAGAGAATTCTGTGCGGGTTGTTTGGTTTACCGAATTCGCCGGTTCCCATCATATAGTTGCCTATGGTGAGAATTTCAGCCAAATTGTTACGGCAACCACGACTAAATTAAGTCGGGCGAGGGAAGATCAAAATTCCCAGGTAGAGCAAGTTTATCAACAAACCACAAGACGCCATATCTGGCGACACGAAGCAGAAGTAACAGGATTAATCCCCAATACCAAAGTTCCCTATCGCGTTACTAGCGTCAGGGAAGATGGGCAAAGCGTCAGCAGTAATACGTTTGCTCTAGCAGCCAAACCGCTACCGGGAATGCCCCTCAAAATTTTACTCACTTCTGACCACCAACTCAAGCCGATGACGGCTGCGAATCTGCAAAAGGTAGTAGAGACAGTCGGAGTTGTTGATGCTGTTTTCTTTGCAGGTGACTTGGTAAATGTGCCGGATCGCGCTTCGGAATGGTTTGACGATCGTCGGGGTTGTGCTTTCTTTCCCTGTCTGCAAGGGCGGGCAAATTATCAATTAACTAAAAATAATATTCAAACGCTTTATCAAGGGGGAGAATTGATTCAAAATGCCCCAATTTTTACCGCAATTGGCAACCACGAGGTGATGGGGCGCTTTTCGAGCGATAGCTGTTTGGATGACCAGTTTGATGATACCTTGCCGCGCCAAGTTGCCGAAAAAATCCTCACTCCTCGGATTTTGAATGCCGATGTACGGAATTCTCAGGATTCTTGCTTGGGTACGGGAGATGATTGGGTTAAGGATTATTCTTTTAATACGGATACTTATGAGGAGATTTTTACCTTACCTGAGAGTCAGGAGGGGGGGAAGAAATATTATGCGGTGACGTTTGGGGATGTGCGGTTGGTGGTATTGTATGTGACTAATATGTGGAGGACTCCTTCCCTGGCGGCTAATGCTAGAGGTAAGTATAAAGAATGCGATCGCATCCTCAACAACCCGGAAAATTGGGGATACGGTCAGCATATCTTTGAACCGATTAAACAAGGCAGTACCCAGTACCAATGGTTGGAAAGCGAACTCAACAGCGTTGAATTTAAACGGGCAAAATACAAAGTCGTGATGTTCCATCACCCAGCGCATACCTTGGGCGATCATATTGTTCCCGCTTATACCGATCCGGTACAAATAATTGAACGCGACGCCGATGGCAATATTAAAGCAGTGCGATACGAGTATCCAAAACAACAAGATTACATCATCCGCGACCTCGTGCCGCTGCTAGAAACATCTGGGGTGCAGCTAGTATTGTACGGTCATTCACACCTGTGGAATCGCTTTGTTAGTAACAACGGCACTCATTACTTGGAAACTTCTAATGTAGGGAATTCTTATGGTGCGGCGCTATCAGAAAAACAACGAACCGTACCAAGTGGCTACCAACAGGAGTATACTGCTACAGGGAACCCCTATGGGTTAGAACCTGTCGTGCCAGCGATCGCGCCGCTCTTAGGCTCCGATGGTCAACCGTTACCCTATGTAGCGAGTAACGATATCACCGCTTTCAGCATTTTGGACACGGAAACCGGCATAGTCAGCAGTTATCGCTTCGATACGAGAAATCCAGACCGAGAGGTGCTAAAGTTTGACGAATTTCGATTGAAATCAAATAAGTAGGGGCACGGCAGGCTCAACTTTGATGCTGGCGCCACAAATTTAACTTGCCTTGTCCCTTGCCGATTCTCTACCTTAAAGGGGATTATAAGACCTTGGATTTACGTTAAAATAATTAACCTAGTCTCTTTGTCTCGATTTGGCTGCCAAGTCGGCGGCGATCGAGCAGCGATGGGTTACCGTACCTGTCTAAACCTGCCCAAGGTGCTAAAAAATAGGCAGGTAACTCTGGATTATCTGTGGCAACGAAAGTTGTTCAAACAGATTCTAAGGTTGGCTCGACCTAAAGATACGCCTGTGGACTGGAAGTGAAAACCCCAGGATGAAGCAGGAAATAGACACCGAAACCCACAAACGGGTTTGGAACAGTTCTAGAGAGCAAACATGTAGGTGTAAACTACTCGTTACCAGAGTGCGTATACATCCACAGGAGGCAAAAAACCTACGGCGATAACTAACAGGAAACTATTCGCATGGTCAATCAGAAATCAGCAACGGCAGAAATTGGCTTTAGCCACGAAGATTTTGCAGCTCTATTAGACAAGTATGATTATCACTTTAGTCCCGGTGATATAGTAGCCGGTACAGTATTCAGTATAGAGCCGCGGGGCGCTCTGATTGACATAGGTGCTAAAACAGCAGCATATATTCCGATTCAGGAGATGTCAATTAACCGCGTAGACGCTCCGGAAGAGGTTTTACAATCAAACGAAACCCGCGAGTTCTTTATTCTTACCGATGAGAACGAAGATGGACAACTAACGCTTTCTATTCGTCGCATCGAATACATGCGCGCTTGGGAGCGAGTGCGTCAATTGCAAGCGGAAGACGCGACGGTGCGTTCTCAAGTATTTGCCACGAACCGGGGGGGCGCGCTGGTACGGATAGAAGGACTGCGCGGTTTTATACCAGGGTCCCATATCAGCACCCGGAAGCCGAAAGAAGATTTAGTGGGAGAAGAACTGCCCCTGAAATTCCTAGAAGTAGATGAAGATCGAAATCGTCTAGTACTGTCCCATAGAAGGGCATTAGTAGAACGGAAGATGAACCGCCTGGAAGTAGGCGAAGTGGTGATCGGTTCGGTGAGAGGAATCAAGCCTTACGGTGCGTTCATCGATATTGGCGGCGTCAGCGGTTTATTGCACATTTCGGAAATTTCCCACGAACATATCGATACGCCTCATAGCGTGTTCAATGTGAATGACGAAATTAAAGTCATGATCATCGATCTAGATGCGGAACGGGGTAGGATTTCCCTGTCTACCAAACAGCTGGAACCCGAACCAGGGGATATGATCCGCAATCGCGATCGCGTGTACGATATGGCAGAAGAAATGGCGGCGAAGTATCGCGAACAGCAAAAAGCCAAACAGCAAGGTGAAGTAGCTGAAGCACCACCCGCAGTTGCGGTTCTGGCGACGGAAGAAGAAGCAATGGAAATCCCAGAAGCAATGGAAATCCCAGAAGCAATGGAAATCCCAGAAGCAGTGGAAATCCCAGAAGCAGTGGAAATCCCAGAAGCAGTGGAAATCCCAGAAGCAGCTTTACCCTCAGCTCAAGAGTAAGCGATAGCTCAGTTGTGGTGAAATACAACGGGCTTTCAAAAAGAGGGTAATTCCCTCTTTTTTTTGCTCAAATCGAGAGGAGACAATAGGTTGGTTACAATTCGCTGTCGGGACAAAACTTTTCCCCATATCTCTGCCATTATTTTTGATAAAGACGGCACTTTGGAAGATTCCGCAGAATATTTGAGACAGTTAGGACAAAAGCGATGTCGTGCCATCGATGCCCAAATTCCCGGTGTTGGCGATCCTTTATTAATGGCATTTGGCATCAATGGGGATACCCTCGATCCTACCGGGTTAATCGCCGTTGGCAGTCGCCGCGAAAACGAAATTGCCGCCGCTGCCTATATCGCCGAAACTGGAAGAGGGTGGATCGATTCGCTCTCAATTGCCCGTCGCGGGTTTGAAGAAGCCGATCGAGTTTTGCAAAAAACTGCCCCCTCTCCCCTGTTTGTCGGCTGTTTGGAAGTGCTGCAATTTCTCTCCCATGCTGGGCTAAAATTGGGGATTCTTTCGGCAGCTAGAACATCACGAGTTAAAGAATTTGTCAAGTACTATCAACTGGAAGATTGCATTCAGCTAGAAATGGGGGTGGATGAAGGGCTAAGTAAACCCGATCCGGCGTTATTTCTGCAAGCTTGCCAGAAACTGGGTGTCGAACCAGGTGCTACTTTAATGGTCGGAGATTCGGCGGCGGATATTGAAATGGCGCAGAAAGCTGGTGCAGCCGGTTGTATTGGCATATGCTGGGGAAATCCAGAAGCGGCGCATTTGGCAGCGGCGGATGTAGCGCTCGCGCAACTAGACGAAATCCAAATCATTTAGTCCCGTTTGACCCATGACCCCACTCTGTGAAGAATTGTTAAAGGAGAGTAGGGGCGGGTTTTACCAACCAAAAGAAGCCAAGAAATATGTTGTTAAACCCGTCCCTACTTCCGCCAACAACTCAGTAAATTTCTCAGGTAGAACCTGATGGCTCTCCAGCTTCATCAGGATCAAACAGTAAAAATACTGAATCTTTACAAACCTTTGATAGAAATATTGTTATGATGACTGGTTAAAGAAAGAACGGGAAGAATGATGCGCCCACTCATACCCGGTATAGGGTAAAAGGCTTTGGGTGCAACTGCACGTCGCAGTTTGCACTAAAATAGCGCCAGTATCCCAGTCACAGGAAAATTAAAGCTTGTGGACGCGCTGGGCGCTGCTTCCCACAGAGTATGCGCGGATGGCTAAACCGTGCCTGGACGTTAAGGGTTAATTGCGCCGTCGCTCCCCGTTGACACGTCAATCAAAACTAGCTGGTCTATACTTGTCTAGGTTTTGAATAGCAGTTAGTTAAAACGCCATGACATGAGAATGTAAGACACCAATTGGGGAAACCTAAAAGGGACATTCTCAGTCCACAAATTCTCCGCTATTGATGTGGGGAATGGTCAAAGTGGCTGAACCTAGCTCAAACAATTCGTTTTCCTATCTAATATTCCAGGAGGAATTACCATTGTCTCGTCGCTATCTATTTACCTCCGAATCTGTTACCGAAGGTCATCCTGATAAAATCTGCGATCAAATTTCCGACACTATTTTAGATGCGCTACTCACCGAAGACCCGAAAAGCCGCGTCGCCGCCGAAGTCGTAGTTAATACAGGCTTAGTCCTGCTGACAGGGGAAATTACCACCAAAGCCCACATTAATTACATCGATTTAGCCCGCAAAAAAATTGCCGAAATTGGCTACACGAATGCTGAAAACGGCTTCTGTTCCAATAGTTGCTCGGTATTGGTTGCGTTAGACAGGCAATCCCCTGACATCGCCCAAGGCGTCAACACCGCCCACGAAACGCGGGAACAGTCTAGCGATGAGGCATTTGACGCCGTTGGCGCGGGCGATCAAGGCATCATGTTTGGCTTCGCCTGCAACGAAACCCCAGAACTGATGCCCTTACCGATCAGTATAGCCCACCGTGCCGCCCGACGACTGGCAGCCGTGCGCAAAACCGGGCAACTGCCTTACCTGCGTCCCGATGGTAAAACTCAGGTAACGGTAATCTACGAAGATGGTAAACCCGTCGGCATTGATACAATTCTGATTTCCACCCAGCACACTGCCACCATTGGCGACATCACCGAGGCCGCCGCCATCCAAGCCAAAATCAAAGAAGACCTCTGGGAAGCAGTCGTACAACCCATCTTTGCCGATATTGCGATCAAACCAGATGCACAAACCCGCTTCCTTGTCAACCCCACCGGCAAATTTGTCATTGGTGGCCCCCAGGGAGATGCTGGTTTAACAGGTCGTAAAATTATCGTCGATACCTACGGCGGTTATTCCCGTCACGGCGGCGGTGCTTTTTCCGGCAAAGACCCCACAAAAGTAGACCGCAGTGCCGCCTACGCCTGCCGCTACGTGGCGAAAAATATCGTCGCTGCCGGGTTGGCAGATAAGTGCGAAATTCAGTTAAGCTACGCTATCGGCGTTGCTCGACCTGTCAGCATGACAATCGAAACTTTCGGCACTGGCAAAGTGGATGATGACAGGTTGCTGGAGTTAGTGCAAGAGCATTTTGAACTGCGTCCGGCGGGAATTATCCACACCTTTGGTTTACGCAATCTGCCAGCAGAACGGGGCGGTCGTTTCTACCAAGATGTAGCCGCATACGGTCATTTTGGTCGCACAGATATAGAGTTGCCTTGGGAACAAACTGACAAAGCACCGCTGTTGAAAGAAGCGTTGGCGCAACAGCTTTCTGCTTCAGTAGGGTAGGAAGATAAAAGAGCGATATTGCTCTTTATTTGTAGGGTGCGATCTGAACGCACCCTACGCTTTTTCAACTCAGATAAATTAACCCATGCAGGCATTAAAACAACAAGCCAGGAAACTTAAAAAAGAAACATATGCGATTTATTTAGCTTGTAAAGACCCCAGAGTTCCCTGGTATGCGAGGTTGTTGGCTGGCTGCGTTGTTGCCTATGCTTTTAGTCCGATTGACTTGATTCCAGATTTTATTCCAATAATTGGTTATTTAGACGATTTAATTATAGTGCCGCTCTTGATTTGGTTGGTATTAAAGATGATTCCCAATGCTGTTTTAAACGAGTGTCGCGCTCAAGCAGAAGCAGCAATGAGCGGGGGTAAGCCTACAAGTAAGATAGCAGCCGTTATTATTGTTATGATTTGGATAGTTTTGGGGATTTTAATCGTTGTTTGGATGGGGCAGATTTTGAAACGGTGAACTGTCAAGATTGGGGAAAATATGACTATCCCAGACCATTACATCGAAAAAATTCGCGCTGTTTATCCCAACTCTGCATTAGATCGCCTGGAGTTCAACCAGGATGGAATGAACAACGATGTAATCATCATCGACCAGAAATTAGTGTGTCGATTTCCCAAAACAAAGTGGGCAAAAGAAAACTTGGCGATAGAAGTCAAGATTTTGCAGGTAGTACAACCTTTCATTGACCTACCCATTCCGCAGCTTCACCATGTGGAAGAGGATTTTGTCAGCTATCCCTTTATTGACGGCGAGGCGCTTTCTCGAAATAAGTTACTGAGGCTAGATTCATCTACTCAGGAAAAAGCGATCGCACAGTTAGGCGAGTTTTATCAGCAACTACACAGCATACCAAAAGATGTGCATGAAACATCTGGAATTGCGGCTTCAGTTGCCGAACGCACTCGCGAAGAGATGTTGAATCTTTATCAAAAAACTCAGGAAATTCTTTTCCCATATCTATGGAAACACCAACGCACTTGGGTTCACGAACACTTTCAGCCGCTGGTCGAAGGCAATTTAACGCTAGAGGCTTCTCCTGTTTTAATTCACGGTGATTTAGGGTGCTACCATATTCTGTTTAATTCAGAGCAACAGACGATTAGCGGCATTATTGATTTTGGCACAGCAGGTGTGGGGAATCCAGCGATTGATTTTGCCAGTTTGCTGGATAATTATGGCGAACCTGTCGTGAAGCGGATGGATCGATACTATTCCGATCTAGAGAGGTTGATCGATCAAGCTCGTTTCAGAGCCGGAACAGTTTGGTTACAATGGGCGCTGATGGGAGTTCAACAGCAAGATACTGAGTTGCTATTAGCTCACATTGGAAGTTCGGCTAGAGATATACAGCCTTTAGGTGCTGCGTGGTGAACAGCAGCAAAAAGCCGTTGGAGCGATCGCTCAACTTCGTTACCATATAGTTAGACCTCCGATTTGGCAACACAAGGATTGAAGGCTGCCATGACCATCAAAGAACAACTCCTGCAAACGATAGAACAAGCCCCAGAGCCTATTCTCAAAGAAGCTCTCAACTATCTGCATTACTTGATTGAAAAATATCTCGACGAACTAGAAGAACAGCAAGACCTAGAAGACTTAAAGTTAGCCAGGGAAGACCTCCAAAACAACCGCACGATTTCTCTGGAACAACTCACATCTGATATCATCCAAGACGATGTTGCTAAAGCTTGGTCAACCGATCAAAAGAGCGAATATCAGCAACTCCTAGTCAACAAATATCGGCAACAAGGTCTAGAACTATGATTTTAGGCGCTCGCAACTATGAATTGTCTACTAATTCACTCGGTTCACCAGGATAAAAGCGATCGCCTAAAATCTCAGTCAACAAGTTGTATGGACAATCGGCAGGAAACGTTTGCTCTGGTAGGTCAGTTTCTCCCATTGCTAAGTCTTTGGCATTCTCATACGCTTCTTGCAGCGCATCATCAAGATAAGACTTGAGGCTAGGGTTGTCCTTTAGTAGTCGTAACGTATCGCGGCGCTGTACGCGAATTGTTGCAAGCCAACTACGACTACGATGTTGTGGTTGATATTCCCACTTGAGCAAATGCCCAATTAACAAGCTCAAACGATTGCGAAGTTCCTGACGTTGCTGCTTACCCAAAGATTCAATCTCCTCAATCAGGTTTGGTAAGTCGATTTTGTTCCATTGTTTACTGCGGAGCAACTTTGCTTGTTCCTGCGTCCAAGCATAGAAATCGGTTTCATAGAGATTTAGTGCAGGCATCGGTTTGTTTGCCATCTTTGGGTTTGCATCTGGCATCTGTATCAGGTTAATCCATTAACCATAATTATAAAGCGAAATTTCAGTACATTTATTTTAAAGTAAGGAAAAGGCGATCGCTCACACCGTAGTTTAGTCGAAGCGATCGCGTTTGAATGCTAAATCGTGTGAATTTTCAGAAAATTAGTCCCGCCAGATTTTTGGGTGGGAATTCCTCCTACAATTAAAATCCGGTCACCAACAGCAGCTAAATTGCGCTGTACTAAATTAGTCTCCGCTTGCTTCACCAGATCCTCAAAAGATTCCACCTGAAAATCGAGTAACAGCGGCTTCACCCCCCAAACTAAATTTAAGCGGTGGTAAACTCGGATATTATCTGTTAAAGCAATCACAGGTGCTTTGGGTCGTTCTGCTGACGCCAGTCGCGCTGTATAACCCGAACTGGTAAAAGCAACTATACAGCGCAAATCGACAATTTTATCAATCGCGTTAAGCGCTTCGCTCAAGGCATGAGTTTCATCGCTATCCATTGGTGGATTGTTGACAAATTGGATATCTTTCTCCACTTCTTGTGCAATTCGCGCCATCATTTCCACCGCTTGGACTGGATATACACCCACCGCTGACTCTCCCGAAAGCATCACCGCATCGGTGCCATCGATGATAGCATTGGCGACATCATTGGCTTCCGCACGGGTGGGGCGGGGGTTTTGAATCATGCTTTCTAACATTTGGGTAGCGGTAATGACGGGAATTCCCTTTTGATTGCACAATCGAATAATTTGCTTTTGCAACATTGGGACTTTTTCCGGACTCATTTCTACTCCCAAGTCTCCCCGCGCTACCATCAAGCCATCGCATTCGTTGACAATTGCTTGCAGGTTGGCAATAGCTTGGGGGCGTTCAATTTTAGCGATGACGGGGATATCGACACCTTTGGCTGCTAGAAGTTGTTTGAGGGAGTAGATATCTTCAGCACGACGCACAAAGCTGAGGGAAACCCAGTCTATTCCTTGGGAAATGCCAAAATCTAAGTCTTTGATATCTTTTTCGGTGAGGGAAGGCAGTCGCAGGTTTAAACTGGGAAAGTTTACCCCTTTGCGACTATTGAGAATACCGCCTTTGATGACTTGACAGCGGACTGCTTTTGATGCGATCGCTTCTATCTTAAGTTCCAACAATCCATCATCCAACAGCACCTGCGCCCCTTTTCGCGCTTCATCCGCTAGGTAGGGATAATCAATCGGTATTGTATCCGCTTGCTCCTTAAATTCGGCTATGGGTACTAAAGAGACACTTTCTCCCGACTTTAAAGTTATCGCTTCTCTTAACTGTCCCACCCGAATCTTCGGGCCTTGCAAGTCTTGTAGGATGGTGACGGGGGTATCTAATTCCTGGGAGATAGATCGCAGCAACGAGACTGTCCGCGCGTGGTCATCGTAGCTACCGTGGGAAAAATTCAGCCTTGCTACGCTCATACCTGCTTGCACTAGATTTGCGATCGCTTCTTTTGTATTGCTCGCAGGACCAAGGGTTGCAACGATTTTCGTCCGGTGGAGTAGGTTTAGCATAACTAGCGTCTGTAAAAACCTCTTGTACTTTAACCCTTGCTAGCGATCGTGCATCCGGTAAAAATACCTACCAATATGCCCCGACGCCTCAAGGCGCGGAGCGCCAGCAGGCAGACAAACCAAGCAAGGCGTAGCAGGCTTTTATGTTTTGAGTCCTTGCCTTGCGTCCGCAAGGCAAGTAGAGCAAGAGGTTTCAACCTGTGGGCTTCCTCAACCAATAAAATATTGCTTACAGCGGCTTGCAGCCGCGTGAGGTACAGCGTTTTCGCGCCTTTTGTGTAGCGGCACCCTTAAGGGTGCCGCTACACAAACCAAGGTGTACCTCATCCGAATGAAATCCGCTATAAACTCCCCACAAAACCAACCATAACAGGACTTACGCGCCACGAGCCTAGAAACCCGGTTTCGACCTTGATCTGTGGTTCCCTTTCCCAACGATTTTTCATACAAACCGGGAATATGAGCGTAAGTCCTATTTAAATTATTTTCTACAAATCCAGATAAGTTACCTTCCGAACCTAAAAATTCTCCAGATCTCGCAAATATTTTGCCACCATCTTCCTTTAAACCATCTAAATATAATAGAGTGTTTTTCCCTATTCCTGCTTCACCCAGCAGCAAAATTAACCGACATTTGTCCCGAAAAATCCATTGTTTTAGTGTATCTAGTTCCTGAGTGCGTCCGTAGCAATAGGCAATAGGAGAGAATGGGGGCATCTTCCCAGTCTTGGCCCATCTGCTGCTAGCGCACCTGTATTTAAATAGTTCATAAGGGGAGAATTCAATGAGAACCGAATCATTTAAAGTTTTGCAAACTTTTGGGCTTGAGTCTTATAGTTACAAAATGCTTGTTCAAGCCAAAAGTGGCAATCGTTACATTGTCTGGTATCCAGACAATCTTGGGGTAGATGTGGGTCAAGAAGTTTTAATCGCAGGACTTAGGCACGACCTTGCCATCACCAAAGTTTCGACCTATATCTCTAGTTGCCAAACCAACGATTTTTCATAGAAACCCAGTTTCTTTGCGTCAGTCCTGAATCGATTTCAATGACTACGATGACTGGCGGACAATAGATACTCCCAAAAATGGGAAAAAGTCCAATCTCTCAAAAGTGATTAAACAATCGATCTTTTTCACATAAAGGAGAACTAAGGGCGATTTCCATTTCTGGCTCTAACTTTACTTCCTCACTCAATACGTCTTCTACTTCGGGAGGAATGAATATGAATAAGAATCTCTCGCTCACTACCTCTTCAAGTCTGCCAGGAATAAATGGCAATTTATCCCTTGATATGTTTTCCAATATGGGTATGGGAAGCATGAATATGAATACCACTCTTAACGCCTTTTCATCGATGAATAATATGTCTTCGTCCAATGTCGCTACTGGCACTTCTGGAGTCAATTTTAATATTTGGGGTAACGGTTCGATCAACCGTTCCGGGCGCATCAATACTGACGCACCAACCTATGTCATCATACATGGCTGGAATAACACAGGTGGCAATGCTGGTAACAACTACAAACCTGCCGACTGGATGGCGAACCAAGCCCAAACCCTTCGGCAGCGGGAGTCTAACGCTAATATTATTCTGGTGGACTGGGAAGATGGAGCGCGTAATCCCTTGTATCTGCCTTCTGCTGGCAGAACAGACGTTGTTGGTAATCAATTAGCTGCTTACTTGAGAAATAGCGGCGTAGATCCTAACTACACCAATATAATCGGACACAGCCTGGGGGCGCATATCGCTGGATTCGCTGGCTCTGCCTATCGTCAATCCACCGGACGCTCTATCTCGCAAATTGTGGGATTAGACCCTGCTGGACCTGCATTTGAAGGTAAAGGTGCAAACGATCGCTTAGATCCGACTGACGCTACTCGCGTTGTAAGTTTTCATACCAGTCAGACATTGGGTTACGACGATCGGTTAGCTACTCTCGATGTCTACGCCAACTGGAACGACTTGTTTCAACCCGGACAGAGTAGTTTTGTCGGCAACCATAGCTATGCCACCACTCTCTTCACACAATTGCTCCAAGGCAACAGTTTTACCCAGTCCAATGGGTCTCTCCTCAACCTCAACACGGTAGTCAACGCGGGATTCACTGGGCAGAACAATGCCAGGACTAAAAACAATAAGTCTGTTGTTGCTCTCAACTTGTCGGGTACTGCTAACAACGATAACCTGGCAGGTGGCGCAACCAATGACACCATCCGTGGCGGCGGAGGAAATGACTACATTACTGGTGGCGACGGCAACGATGCCCTGTTTGGGGATAGTAGCAACGATCTCCTTTATGGTGGACGCGGTAATGATTCTGTCTTCGGTGGCGCTGGTGGCGATCGCTTGTTTGGAGATGATGGGGACGACGTGCTGACGGGAGCAGATGCCGCAGTAGGCAGAGGTCTTGGCGAAATTGACACCTTGACTGGTGGCGTTGGGCGCGATCGCTTTGTGCTAGGCGCTACTGGGGGAGCCTTCTACAACGATGGTAATACTAGCACTTCCGGCATCAGCGATTATGCTCTGATTGCTGACTTCAATGCCTTAGAAGACACGATCCAACTTTCTGGTTCCAAGTCGAGTTATAGTTTGGCAGCGTCACCCACGGGTTTAGCTGCGGGTACAGCCATCTTCCTGAATGAAAGCCGTCTGGAACTGATTGCGATCGTTCAAGGTTCCACCAACATCAGTCTGGGCGCCAATTACTTCGTAACTGTATAGTATTTTACCTGAATGCCCCGACGCCTGAAGGCGCGGCTATACAAACAAAGCCTGCCTACGCAGGCTTTAATGTTTTGAGTGTAAATGCGATCGCAAGTTTGCACAACAAGAGGTTTTAACCTGTGGGCGTTATCACCCCATAAAATATTCCTAAACTCCCCACAAAACCAACTATGAAAGCTATCTGGTTAGAAAACAACCAACTGCAACTCCGCACCGATGTCCCCATCCCGGAAGCACCACCCGGCGAAGCACTCGTGCGCGTTGTGCGTGCGGGTATTTGCAATACCGACTTGGAACTAATTCGCGGCTATTATCCCTACACGGGCATTTTAGGTCACGAATTTGTTGGCATCGTCGAACAAGCGTCATCCCAATTACTCGGTAAGCGAGTCGTGGGAGAAATTAACGCCGCTTGCGGTAAATGCCGTTTCTGCCTCAGCGCACAACCTACCCACTGCGAAAACCGCAGCGTTCTTGGTATCGTTAATCGCAACGGTGCGTTTGCCGAATATCTCACGTTACCAGAACAGAACTTGCATCCCGTACCGGATAGCGTTACCACCGATGTCGCAAGTTTTACCGAACCTGTAGCAGCCGCGTTGGAAATTCAGCAACAAGTCTCGATTCGCCACGATGACCGAGTTTTGGTAGTAGGAGATGGTAAGTTAGGGCAACTGGTGGCGCAGACGCTGGCGCTGACTGGCTGCGATTTATTGGTTGTGGGGCGACATCAGCATAAATTGGCTAATTTGGCGGCGAGGGGCATTAAAACGGGGCTGGCAGATGCTGTCACCGACCGCGCTTTTGACCTATCTGTCGAGTGTACGGGGAATCCGGAAGGGTTTGCGATCGCGCGCCGCGCCCTCCGTCCTCGCGGTACCTTGGTACTCAAAAGCACCTACGCCGGTCACCTCACCTTTGATGCCTCGTCTTTAGTCGTAGACGAAATTACCCTCATCGGTTCCCGTTGTGGTCCCTTTGCCGCCGCCCTAGAAGTGCTAGCCGCAGGTAAAGTGGATGTAGAACCGCTAATTCAAGCCCGCTATCCCTTATCTGAAGGACTAACGGCATTTACACGCGCCCAAGAACGGGGTGTATTAAAGGTCTTGTTAGAGATAGATGCCAATTCTTAATTAAACTTTTGGCAAAAGTCAGAAAGGAAATTAACTTCACAACTTTCTAAAACCCGTTTAAACGGGTTTTAGCTTTTAGCCTGAAATTTATTTCAAGGCATTGATACTGGCAAAATTACCTGTCAGAGATCGTGTTTTCTAGTAACCTATTTATCAAACAGAGGTTACAATCGGATAAATTGAAATAACTATAGTAATCGAGCGATCGCTATGACCGTAGCCACCAAAAAACTAACCTTTGCAGAGTATCTCAAGTACGATGATGGCACAGACACCCGTTACGAACTTGTCGATGGAGAATTAATACCCATGAGTCTCGGTACTGGTAAGCATGGTGCAGTCACCAAGTTCTTAGAATTCACATTTGATGGAGAAAATTCAAAACTAGGGACTTCTTGGACAACACAAAGATTTTCTGTAGGTATTCGTTCCCCTCGCGCTGGACGTTGGGACACCTCAAGGATTCCCGATGTAACTGTTTTAACGATAGAACAGTGGGAATCTCTGGCTAACCGAGAAGCGGTAATTGAACTTTCCGATCCTCCCCCAATTTTAGTCGTGGAAGTAGTCAGCGAGTCTACCAAAACCACCGACTACCGCAGCAAACGTTCTGAATATGCCGTACTCAATATTCCTGAATACTGGATTGTCGATCCACTCTCAGATTTGGTAACAGTATGCACCTTAACAGAAGGCTTCTACGATGCTGTCGAATTTCGAGGCAGCGATCGCATCGTTTCTCCTACTTTTCCACTGCTAGAATTAACAGCAGCCCAAGTGCTAGCACCACGGTAATCAGACCCTACAAATCTGATTCCCCGCTTTCTAGTCGCTTCATTTCCCCTTGCACAGCTTGTGCTGCTTCTAAAGCTTCGTTCAGCAACTTTGTATACTCTCGTGCCTCATAACTGACTTGCAACGCTTGCACAGCCGCTAAGTTACTTGCCAAAAGTTCTTGATTGCGGGCAATAAATGCGCGATTTTCTCGCAAAATCCGCTCTGTTTTTAAAGCGCACATTAAATTTTCTCTAGTTGTTTCTAGGGTTGAAATCAATTTTTCTCTATCGGTTAAACTGGCTGATTTATTGCCAGCGGCTACTAGCTGGTCGTTAATTTCTATTGCTTTAATAACGGTATTATATTTATCAACTTCTTCAAACAGGCTTTTCTGACGCTTTCTTAACCATTTCCACTTAATTAAATATCCCAGGGGAATCAATCCCCAGCCTAAAAGCAAGATACGCTCTACATAACCGCCGATTGTAACTAATAAGGCTAAGCGGGGATATTTTAATTGTTCGTAGGCTTTCAAATCTCGCTGACTAACTGCGGCTATTGCTTTCAAGTCTTCTGGGGTGATATATAATTTTTGCAAGTTGGATTGCATGATTTTGAGGTTTTGAGCAGCAAGACTATTCTATTTTACTCGCTTGGCGCTGGAAGAATATTGAATTATTGAACCGCGAAGACGCAAAGGACACGAAGGAAGAAAAAAGAAGAGGTAGGTAATCGCGGAAGTGCTAAGGGAGTAATTAAGTTATGAGCGTGGGACAATAGAGTTTGGCGATCGCTCTCACCACAGGGCCATTGGTAATAGCTATTTGGTAATTAGATTTAAAGGCTGTGTCATCTTAACAATTACCCATTACCCATTACCTATTACCAGTGTCCTTGGATCTAAATAGCAACTTGGGCTAGTATAAAATATTGGCTTTCGAGGAATAATCTGGACAATTAATTGCTGCTTCAGAATTGGCAATCCGGGGATGCACGGTACACTTGAGGCGATAGTCGTTGGTGAAAAACTGACAGTTAGCGCAGGGAATTTGGTGCATCACCTTCGCCCTGGTGACGCTTTCTGCGATCGCTGACCAAACACCCCAAGCTAAAACCGCTACAAATGCCCAGGCAAAGAAAAAGCAAACCGGCGCTAAAAACGGTTGAATTGCGCGAACTAGAGGATACAGGAGTTCAAACACGGCTATTTTCAGAACAAAGTGGAACTAATAGCTTAAATGTAAATAAATATAATCAGCTATTTTCTCTATCTCACGATAGATTGATTGGCAAAGGGTAATGAGTACTAACGTAAGTTGCTAGTTATAAACAAGGGCGTTGCTAATTGCTAATTGCTCGCTTGCTAATTGCTAATATAGGATTTTTACTGACATTAGCCATTAGCCATTAGCCATTAGCCGCTCTTTGAGAGATAACTAGCAACTTGGGTTACTAGGAAATATATCCAGCAATTACCCATTACCAATTACCAATTACTGATTACCTAAACACCAGCATGGCCTAAAGCCAAACCTGCCACCAGCATTCCTAAAACTAGGAAAGGCTGGGCGCTTGCTTGATACTTTACGTCATTTTTCAGCGGGTCGCGCAGGAAGTACATATCTTGAAACACAATTTGAGGAATCACTAGCAGCACCAGGATGGTGGCGTAGAGATTTTGGTGAATGTAAACTAGGTAACCAGCGATCGCACCTTGAAATACATCGATCATCAGCACGCAAATCCAAGCTGCTGTAGTCACGCCAAACATCACCGGCATAGACTTCAATCCTAACTGCTTGTCTCCTTCGATACTCTTGAAGTCGTTAACAATCGCAATCCCCAATCCGGCGAAACTGTAGAACAGAGTTAAAACGACAATTGTCAGATTGAGGTCGCCAAATAAAGCATGACCAGTCCACCAAGGGAGGGCGATGTAGCTGGAACCTAAAGCATAAGTACCCAGCCAGCCGTTTTGCTTTAATTTCAACGGAGGTGCAGAGTAAATATAGGCGAGGAATGCACCGCCGATGGCGATACAAGTAATCGTGGGAAATTCGTGTCCTGCCCATTGATCGAGGATAAATGCCAAACCAATCCCAGCGAGTAACAGTACCCAAACTTGAGCGATGACTTGGGGAAGGGAAATTGCTCCCGAGGGGATGGGGCGGTAGGGTTCGTTAATCGCATCGATCTCGCGATCGTAGTACTCATTCACCACTTGGGTATAACCTGTCATGAACGGCCCCGACAGCAACATGCACGCCGCCGATATCAGCACGTTTTCTAAGGTCCAAGTATAGTTACCCGAAGAAGCCGCACCGCAGATTACGCCCCACATCAGGGGTATCCAGGTGATTGGTTTCATCAGTTGCAGGCGAATTTTCCAGATATTGGTTTCCTTTGCAGCCCCTTTCATCCCTAGCATTTGCCGCATCTTGGCATTGCCACTGGCATCGAGGGGCGCTTCGGTATTGGGTTGTACATCCACCTCAGCCGTTGTGGCGTCCGTGGGAAGTTGGGAGGAAGGCGAGTCAGACATAGTTACAGGTTTTATAGACTTTTATCTCAATCGCAAGCGTCCAACCATTTTGTAAGGTGTAACCCTTACTGGACGTACTACTACGCCCTGTATCCCCTCGGCAAAAGCGTTGGGGAATACTTTTGTGATAATATTGGCGCTGCCATTAACATCAGCATTAATTAGCCTACCATCAGCAGATCGAAATAAACCTCTTTTAACTCGCTTTCCCCTATATGACGCTTGTTTGACACATGGTTCGTTATCCAAGAAAGAACACTTACTTGTATAACTTTCTTCCGTGACAATCACTTTAATTCCCGCTAAATTTGCCTTATAAGTCAGCAAGTGGATAAATCTGGCATGAGGAATCGAGACAAAGTTTTGATTGTTGCGCCTCCCTAAATTAATTTCTTGCTTCCAGCCATCATTTTTTCCAATCACCAGTGTCCCTATTTGGTTAGCTGCCAAGTGATTTATAATATAACGGCTAGCGTGGTGCAAGTAGTTTTCTACCAGTAAGTTTCTCTTGTGTGTTAGTTTTTTAATACGGGCAGATGTTTTGATTTGATACTTTAAGTATGATTGTAAAACTGCCTTCTTTTTGTTGTAGTAAGCGTTAATCGCTTTGAGGGGTTTGCCGTTGATGATAATTGGGGTGAACCCCGATTTGTTCGAGGTAATCGTGGCTAGATTATTTAACCCAATGTCTATCCCGGCAATCGTTTGCGCCTCCTGCTCTATTGAAGATGGGACGGCGATGTCGTAAATTACCTCAATTACATAATGGTAAGTTTTTGGGACAATTCTAACTTGTGAGGGCTGTTTGACTTTTGTAGTCAAGAAAATGTTGGTTAAGGATAGATGAATCACTCCTCTAGATAGCCAAGACTTACTTATGGCTTGGTTAGTGTATGTGACGACATTTCTGCCTTTTGTTTTGTGTTTGTATTTGGGTAGCCTTGGAATAGAATTAAACTTTTCTGGATGTTTTCCGTATTCAATGGTTGCGGCAAAGAATGATTTCCAGCTTTCATGTAACCTCAATAAAACTTGCTGGGAGACTTTAGCCGGAAGTGCGTAGTCGGGTGTGCCTTGACACAGTTTTTGAACTTTATAGTAATCCTTGTAAACTCCTTTGAAGATAAATTCTTGTCTAATTATGTAATTGGCAAAGTTGAATAGATTTTTTGACATCAAAGACAAATTGTCCAGTTCCGAGTAGAACTGATGATTTTTGTCAATAATGTGTTTTTCAACTAGCTGCATCGATGATTAGGTTTTTGGCAGGCATGATGTGGCTGATTTTACCACAGATGACTAGGATTGGCTATAACAGCCTATAATCTGAGTGAAGTTTTACAATACCGATGAGAGGATTTTAGATGGGTGAATTTGGGATTGAACGCTTTATCCTTTACTCGCTTCGGTGCTAGAAGATCTCTTCTTTCTTGGCGTCTTGGCGTCTACCCTACGGGAAGCCGCTGCGCGTCTTGGCGGTTCATTTAATTCTTCTATCACCGAAACGAGTAGGAGGATCGCTCCCCCGCTAGAACGAAATCGTCAAATAATTATTCTGGAACTTAGCGCCTTTGACAGATTGCCCGCTAAGTTGGGGAGGTAGATAGATATTGCGGCGTTGGTCGCCTGCTTCGATGGTGACTTCTGGGCCGTACTGGGTGAGTTTGACCTGTTTTTTGTCAAATCCGGGTAAGAACAGGCGCACTTGACGTCCAGCAATGTCGATCTCGATGGGTTTGGGGACGCCCGCTGCTTTGAGAAAATCGGGTAGGGCGTCGATTAGGGGTTGCCAGTCGTCGCCGATGCGAACGGGAACGGTACTGACCGGCAGGGGTGCAAACTCGGAGGTGGTGATTTCGGTTGCCGATGTTTCCCGGTCGTAAGTCTCGTAGACTTGTTCCAGGGTTTGAGCTTTCTGTGCGGCAAAGGTATCCGCCATCACGGTCTGGTTGAGAATCACCCCAGAAACGGTCAGACCGATTTGTTGGGCGCTACCCCAGAGGTATTTGGCAGTTGCGATCGCATTTGGGTCGCCTGTCGTCACCAAATATGCCGCTACCCGTTTGGGGTCAGACATCGCTGCCTTCCCTTGGTCGAGCAAGTTATTTACCTGGTTGGTGGGTTGAGCAAAGTTATCCCCGATTAAGTTGACATTCAAGATGGCGCTGGTGACGGGTTGAATGAACGGCGACAGGGTTTTGCCCAAATCCGAATTGATAAAAACATCCCGAAATCGGCGGATGTACCAACTCATAATTTCCGGCGTTCCTAACATCCGCAGAAGGGCTTTATCTCCCGTCCCGTCGTAGACGATCGCGTCGTATTTGCCGCAAGCGTCGTACTCCCGCAGGGCGTTCAGCGCTAACGCACTGTCCATCCCCGGCAATACTCCTAGCTCTTGACCGTAGACTTCTTTTATGATCGGAGTTCGCAGGTATTGGGCTTCCAAATCTTTTACTTGTTCCCAGCTGCGTTCCAGCAGGACGGTAGTCTGAAACTGCACCGCCTGCAAGTTAGGAGCCAGTTGTTGGGGATCAAGACCAATTGCCGTACCTAAAAGCGAACTTAATGCTGGTTCGGTGTCGCCAAAAGCCAGCAGGACTCGCGCACCAGAGGCGGCAAGTCGTTTAGCTGTTGCGATGGCGATCGTCGTGCGACCTACGCCACCTTTGCCTAAAAATGTCAAAATCAGGGACATCGTTGCTTCCTTATGCTTTGAGGAGTTCTATTTCGTCTTCAAAGAACCAGGTGGAAAATTTGTCATCAAACTGTACAACAACACCCACTCCGCTGGCATCTACCATTTTGAAGGCTTGAATGATGCCGGTTTGACCTAACCGTTTGACCACCTCCGCAGATGAGCGATCCCGCAGACGACGCACGCGCACTTTTTGACCGATTTCCATTTGAACTCCAACTAGATAAACCACTCCACAGGGTGGAGAACCGCTATTGACGCTTTGCATACAATACCGGCTTCTGCGCTACACAAGCTAGCGCCTCCCCCACCGCCGTCGGGTAATACAGATTGAGATGCGGGTGTGATTAGCCCCACATTACAGTTTACGGAATTAGGATCCAGCGCAGACTCGCAGCCAAGGCAGAAGATCGCACCTTGGGCACTTGACCAAGAAGACGCTCCCGACACGGGGAAACGGGGACCTGGGGAATACAACAAGAACTAGACCCGTCCTCTTCCACAATGTTTTGCCCAAATTGCACAAATATGAATAAAATCTTAACCTGAGACTGGAAAACTCAGGGAGTAGGTTATGAACTGTTTGGTAGCTCTGGAGCGTCTTTGACGCCCTTTGCCGCAAGCGATCGCATTCGTGGATTTCTAAAGTACCATCTAACAAAGGAAAAACGTTTCCGTCTCTCAAGTGCAGCCAGCCGTGCTGCATATCCCGATCTGATTTATTTTTTGTCTGTGGTGGTGTGTTGATAGTGAGCGAGGAAACAGAAATTGCTGAGATCGGTCAAAGGAGTTGAAAGGAAAACTGAAAGGTTTCGCCGCTGGATACCAGCGCAGCACCCTTTCTTGGCGAAGTTAGACCTCCTGAAAACATTGGTGGTACGAGATTTAGAAGCTCGACATAAAGGTTCTGTTTTGGGAAATTTGTGGCCTTTGCTGAATCAGTTGTCCCAATTGCTGATTTACACCTATGTTTTCTCGATTGTTCTAAAGGTCAAACTTAGCCTCCAAGGGTTACCAGAAAATAACTTAACCTTTGGTTTGTGGATGTTTGCCGGATTGTTATCTTGGAATGCTTTTACCATGGCCTTGGTAGCAGCATCTGTATCGGTAATTAACCAAACTAATTTGATAAAAAAGGTAGTCTTTCCACTGGCATTGTTACCTTTAGTGCCGGTGTTTAGCGCCTTTGTGGAAAGCTGTTTCGGGTTAATTGCGTTGATTGTAATGGTAGGGTTGCTCGCCGGTACGGTGAAAATTACCCTATTGCTGCTACCGCTGATTTGGTTGCCTCAATTGCTGCTAACAATTGGCTTGAGTTATCTGGTAGCTGGGTTAACGGTATTTCTGCGGGATGTTCCCCAAACTTTGGGGGTTTTACTCAATTTGTGGTTCTACCTCACCCCACTTGTTTATCCCGCCTCGGTGATTCCAGAAAAATGGCAAAGTTGGGTATTTTTATTAAACCCAATGGCAGCGATCGCTGAAACTTATCGCGACTTAATTTTAGTCGGAGAAGTCAGGCACGGGCAAGCGTGGGCAATTGTTTCCCTCGTTTCTGTCGTCGTCTGTTACGGAGGTTTCTGGGTATATCAGCGCTTGCGGAAAGCATTTGCTGATGTACTTTGAACTTGTCATCGATTAACTCTCAAAGAAAGCCGTTTATTTTCAGCAGTACCATGACTGAGATAGCAATTGCCATCAACAACGTTTCCAAGTGTTTTAAGCGTTATGCAAATCCGGCGGATCGCTTGAAAGAATTATTACTTCCAGGCACAGTTAAAGCCAAGGAATTTTGGGCTTTGCGCGATGTTAACTTAGAAATTCCCAAAGGAAAAACCATTGGGATTGTCGGACGCAATGGGTCGGGGAAAAGTACGCTCCTGCAAATTATTGCGGGAACTCTCACGCCTACCAGCGGCGAGGTTGTTGTTAACGGCAGGGTAGCGGCATTATTAGAACTGGGTAGCGGTTTTAATCCCGAATTCACCGGCAGGCAAAATGTATTTTTTAACGGTCAGTTGCTGGGGTTAACTTACCAAGAAATAGAAGCAAGGTATGATGCGATCGCAGCCTTTGCAGACATTGGCGATTTTATCGACCAACCCGTCAAAACCTACTCCAGCGGGATGTTTGTCCGCTTAGCTTTTGCCGTCGCCACCAGCGTCGATCCCGATATCTTAGTAGTAGATGAAGCACTGTCAGTCGGAGATGAAGCTTTCCAGCGCAAATGTTACGCCAGAATTCAAGCAATTAAAGATCGAGGCGGCACGATTCTGTTTGTTTCCCATTCTCCCACCTCAGTCGTATCGCTTTGCGACTGGGCTATATTAATGGATAGAGGAGAATTGCTACTCGTTAGCCATCCCAAAATGGCGATTTCCAAATATCAAGAACTGATTTACGCCCCGCTCGCTAAAGCCGAATATATCCGGCAAGAAATTCGCAGTTTGCATCAATTAAATTCTCAAAATACGCAGGTTTATATGACAAATAAACTGGCAACAAAACCTAGTATTAATCAAGAAAATCGCGAATTTTACGACCCAGAAATGATTCCGGCTACCACGATTAACTACCGATCTCGTGGGGCAAAAATTATCGATCCTCGCATCACTACCCTAGATGGTGAAGTTGTTAATCATTTGGTAAATCGTCGAGATTATATTTACACCTACTCGGTGACTTTTTCTAAACCTGCTGCCAAAGTCCGCTTCGGTATGCTAATTAAAACCCCCAGCGGACTGGAAATTGGCGGGGCTTCTTTTAGCGCTGAATCTCAGTCTATCGAACAGATAGAAGCAGAAACACTCGTGGTAATGGAATTTCGCTTTAAATGCCTGCTTCAACCCGGTTTATACTTCTTGAATGCTGGAGTTTCTGGCATCGTTGATGGGGATTTTACCTATCTAGCACGATGTCTCGATGTGGCAATGTTTAGAGTTAGACCTGAAGCTAATTGCTGGGGGACTGGAAATGTTGATTTTCTCATCGATCCAAGCATTAGAATTACTTACGATATCAGTAACAAAGAACAAGAAGTTGAACTGATTTAACGCCGGAAATTGCAACGCAGAGGAAATAAGGAAAGGAGATGAACGTGGAAACAACATTAGCGAACGCCCAAAATAATCCTGTTGTTAAAACATTCCTTCAGGCTCAAATTAAATACCCTCAAAAATTCACAACTTTGATTCATGAAGATGATGAAATGTATCTCTACAGCCTCCAGAACTTAAACGGCGATAAACAGGAGGCTTGTCTGCGATACTACTCGCTTGGGAAACGCATCTTCGACGCGGTTAAACAGATTGTTGAATGGCATTTTCATCAATTCGATAACCTATCGTCTTTCCTAGATTTTGCCTCTGGCTATGGACGCTTTACCCGATTCTTGTTACAGGAGTTACCCCCCAACAAAATTTGGGTTTCGGATATTTACCAAGCAGGTGTAAAATTTCAAATAGAACAATTTGGAGTCAACGGCATTGTTTCAGTAGAAGCTCCTCAAGATTACGCCACCCCTCAGCAGTTTGATTGTATTTTGGCTTCTTCTTTCTTCAGCCATACTCCCAAAACAACTTTTGCACCTTGGCTGGAAAAGCTGTATAGCTTACTCAACCCTAACGGCATTTTAATTTTCAGCGTCCACGATATTTCTCTCATCCCACCCGATGTGGCGCTTAACGCCGGGGGAATATATTTTACACCTGAAAGTGAAAGCAGAACTCTCGATAAACAACTGTACGGCACAGCCTATGTTAGCGAGGAATTTGTCAGTCAAATTATCAAGCAAATAATTGGCAATAGCGCCGCTTTTACTCGAATTCCGAAAGGACTTTGCCACTATCAAGACATCTACGCAATTGTTAAAAATCCCAATATTAAATTTTCCGCGCTTAATTTCCACCACCATCCGGATGGGTGGGTAGACAATTGCAATTTTGCACCCACGGGTGAACTTCAGTTCCATGGATGGGCGCTAGACTTCAATCAGAACGGTGGGATAGAAGATATTCAGATCTTAGTTAATGGTAAAATCTTACAAAGATGTTTGCCCGACAGGGAACGTCCCGATGTAGCCGCATATTTTCAAAATAATCAAGCACTTCATTGTGGGTGGTTCTGTTTTTTGGCAAAAGATGTAGTTGAACCCGATGACGTTATCTTGGTGAAAGTAATTAATCAGCATAAGCTAGAACGAGTCATCGCATCTGGCACGCTGCAATCTCTGGTAAAATAGGACTGATTTATGAATCTTGCTAGTCAATCATCTGTTTTTGCCCTCGCTGGTATGCACCGCTCGGGAACATCCTTAACCGCCTCCCTCCTACAAAGTATGGGTGTAGATATTGGACAGCGGTTGGTCGGCCCAACTTATGGAAATATTAAAGGCCATTTTGAGAATATTGATTTTGTCGAGTTTCACAAGCAGATTTTGCGCTCGCATAAACTTGACGAACAAGGTTTTACCCTCAAACCGGAAATTCCCGTACCCGACTACTTTGTCGAAATAGCTCAAAACATTATCCGCCAAAATTCTCACAGTCCTGTTTGGGGATGGAAAGATCCCCGCACCACATTATTCTTAGATTTTTGGAGAAAATTGCTGCCAAATGCTAATTTTATCTTCGTCTATCGTTCCCCTTGGGAAGTCGTTGATTCACTTTATCGCCGCGGAACTGATGAAATTTTACTAAGCAAACCCCAATTAGCACTTTTAGCTTGGATTCATTATAACAGGAAAATTTTAGAATTTTACGATAAATATACTGAAAATTGTCTGCTAGTTAATATTAATAGCATTTTTTCAGAAAAATCAGAATTTGTTAAAACAATTAATCAAAAATTTAATGTGAATTTAACCGAGCCGAAACCAGAAATTTTCGCTCCAGATTTATGGGTAGATAAAATTTCCCAAAGCCATCGAACCAGTTGGATAGAAAAATGCTTTCCAGAAGCTGTAGAGATTTATCAAGAATTGAATTTAAAAGCGCTGGGAGGAGATAAACCCTCAGTTGTTGGGAGAAAATATTCAACGCTTTGGAATTTTCAAGATTGGTTAAATATCCGGTTATTAGAAAAAAAACTAAAAATATTACAGACTGAATTGACCCAATGGCAAGAGCAATTCCAAGATGCTCAAGTTAAAGTTGTGCAACTGGAAACCGAATTAGGCACAACTCAGGGACAACTCAACGCCAAGGAAACAACATTACAAGCAGCTTTGGCAAAATTGGTGCAAATCGAAACCGAATTAGGCACAACTCAGGGACAACTCAACGCCAAGG
>NZ_BLAY01000033.1 GCF_020521235.1 Microseira wollei NIES-4236
TTGGCGTTGGGAACCAGCGCTACTGCCCAAGGAGGCAATGTAAGACCAAAACCGTATGGTCGCAAGTCCACTACGGTCAAGGCTGTTGCTGATGAATTGGGAAGCCCGCGCTCTATCGCTTTGCGATGAGCGTCGGGTAGTTCACAGAAATTACTCTTCTTGATTACTGGTAATCTTGGCAAGAAAGGGGGCAACAATTTTCATAGCTTCTTTATACCGTTCGTCGGTCACTCCGAGCCTAGTGGCCCAGATGGGTCGCTGCACAAAACTGCCGTTACGGGTTTCCCCGAAATTGCCCAACTGTTTCCGCCGAACGTTCTCCCGGCTGAGATTGACACCGACCATCCCAAGAGAATCCGCGCCCTGATTGTGGACAGCGCCAACCCCCTCGTCTCGGCGGCTGACACTAAAGCTTATCGCCAAGCGTTCGAGAAACTGGAATTGTTGGTAGTCATCGACGTAGCCATGACAGAAACGGCTCGCGCAGCCCACTACGTGCTTCCAGCTTCCTCCCAGTTTGAGAAATGGGAAGCAAGTTTCTTCAACTTGGACTTTCCCACGAATGCTTTCCATTTACGACCGCCGCTGTTACCTCCCCTTGCGGACACGTTGCCCGAACCCGAAATTTATCGTCGTCTTGCCCTAGCCGTGGGGGTGATTCCGGAACGATTTCCCCTGCTGGAAGCAGCTGCCCGCCTGCATCGAAAATGGCCCAGGTTGGGGATTTATTACGGGGCGCTGCTTGTGGCGATCGCATTACAACCGCAGCTTAAGCTAATACTACCCTTTGTCTTGCAAGATTCTCTGGGAAAAACGCTCCCCGATGGGGCTGCTTGCACTGCACCCTTCTGGGGTGCCAGTCACCTGTACGTCAAACGTCACGCTGCTGCGGTAGCGCGCACGGGCTTGAAGGGACGCGGATTGGCACTGGCTGAGGTGCTGTTTGAGCGGATAATCAACCAACCCAGCGGGACGCTGCTAAGCGTTCATCGCTACGAGGATACCTGGTCGTTTATCTGCCACAAAGATGGTCGGGTGCATCTGTTCGTCCCCCAGATGGTTGAGGCACTCCAAGCATTGGGCGAGCAGCTGTGCGATGACTCAAAAGACTACCCTCTGATCCTGATAGCTGGGGAACGGCGTGCCTATAATGCCAATACTATCTATCGCGATCCGCGCTGGAGAAGAGATGACCCGGAAGGGGCTTTGCACATTCACCCCTCTGATGCCCAGCGATTTGGACTGCATGATGGTGAATACGCCATCTGCTCTTCGTCGCGGGGTGGCGTGACGGTGCGGGTTCAGTTTTGCGACAGCCTCCGTGCGGGTGTGGTGAGCTTGCCACATGGTTATGGTCTTGATTATCCGAATGAATTTGGCTCAAGCACAAGCTATGGCCCGTTAATTAACCTGCTCACGGATGCGAAACACTGCGATCCGATCAGCGCTACACCGTTTCATAAGTACGTGCCTGTGCGTTTGACGCCTGCTCCTTTTCACTCCAATGCCTAGATGGTCGGTACAGTAATCCAAGCCATCTCAACCTCCGGGGTACTCCCGCCACAGTGCGTTAGTACTTGGCGGTGATGGGGGATAGGAGCGTTGATTGAATGGGTTCGATGCCCGTTCAATCAACCGGAGAATCTTGCTTCTCCACGTAGGCTTTGAGTTGGTCAACCGTGACCCCGCCACACGATGCGACGAAATAAGCTCCACTCCAGAACACAGGCTTTTTGTAGAGCGCGTTGATTTCCAGAGCAAATTCCTTGCGAATTAATCGACTTGAAACCGTTTTGAGGTTATTCACCAGCTTGCTCACTTCGACATCTGGCGGATAGCTAATCAACAGATGAACGTGATTGTCTTCGCCGTTGAAGTCGGTTAGGGTACTTCGCCACTTCTGGCAGGTTGCAGCAAAGATTTCATGCAGGCGGGTTAACATCGCTCGATCAATGACCTTTTTACGATATTTGGTCACAAGCACTAAGTGTATATTGAGGTCGTAAACGTTTCTGTAGCCCTTTTTTAGAGTCATGGCGCTAAATGCTATACTAGACCCTATGCTACTCACCTATCAGTACAAACTCAACCCGACCGACAGCCAGGTTTTGACCCTTGAGACTTGGGGTGAGTTGCTGCGTCGTCATTGGAACTATGCGCTGGGTCAGAGACTCGATTGGCTGAACCGAACTCGATGCCCGATTGACCGTTGTAGCCTTGTTTCTGAGCCAATCGGGGAGATTCCAGAGAAAGTTGATTACTACTTGCAAGCATCAGAGTTACGTCAAACAAAAGAACTGTTTCCTGAATACAAACAGATTTATGCGGACTGTCAGCAGCAGAATTTGATGCGACTGGACAAGGCTTGGAAACGTTGGTTAACGCCTGATAAGAACGGGAAACGTGGCGGTAGACCCCGATTTAAGAAGCGCGGCGATATGAACTCATTCACCTTCCCACGTGTGAATTGTCCTCTCATCCGGAGCGCATCTACTTGGTAATCGCTTGAAACTATCCAGGATTGGTGAAATTGAGGTAATTTTGCATCGCCCAATCCCCGATGGTTTCACGCTCAAACAAGCCACGATTCTGTATAAGGCAGATGGCTGGTATGTCAGTCTCTCACTGGAAGATGGAACGGTTCCTGAACCAATCCCTATCGATGAAATCAAAGCATCGGTCGGGATTGATGTCGGACTAGAAAAGTTTCTCACGACTTCGGATGGACAGTGCATCTCAGTTCCTCGGTTCTATCGCAATGGACAAGCAAAATTAGCGCGTCAACAGCGCAAACTATCCCGTCAGCAAAAAGGCTCGAAAAACTATGCCAAACAAGCGAATAAAGTTGCAAAACAGCATTTGCACGTTGCTCGTCAGCGCCAAGAGTTTCATTACCAAGTGGCTCACTGGCTCTGTGCGGCGTATGACCTGATTTCGTTTGAAAACTTGAACATCAAAGGACTCGCCAGAACCCGACTGGCGAAATCGATTCTGGATGTCGCTTGGGGCGCGTTCCTCAACATTCTGCAAGCAGTAGCGGTCAAACGCGGCAAGCAAACCGTTGAAGTCGATGCCAAGCGAACCAGTATCGAGTGTTCTGGATGTGGGATACGTGTTGAAAAAGTGCTGTCTGACCGGGTTCATAGATGTCCGAACTGTGGATTAGTAATTGACCGGGATTGGAATGCGGCGATAAACATTTTGAGTCGAGGATTAAGGACGGTTGGACTACCGTTCTCTGGCTGTGGAGGCTTAGAGGTTGCTCAGCCTGTGAAGCAGCAAATTCTAATTGCGAGATTGGAAGCCCCCGCTACACCGCGCAAAGCGGTTAGCGGTGGGAGTTGTCACCCTTAGTAGATGATGCGCTGACGCGCAAACCGCGCAAGTGCATATCCATCCACTTGAGCAGCCATTATTTACCAAGTTTTCCCTAAGTTCAAACAAACTTTTCACCAACAGCAAATAAAAACATGGATGCCCCACTCCGATCGAGAACCTGCTCAACTCATCGACACCCTAAAAATCCTCCCCACACATTGGCGTATTGTGCCTGTTAATAGCAACAAACAACCACTGGGATACTCTTGGCAAAACCATCCTTTTTCGCCAGAACAAATGATTGATTGCCTCGCGCACCGAGATTATGTTTCAGTATTGGGAGCTGATAACACGCCCTACGATGTCACGCCTACTGGAATTGGACTATTGTGCGGTCAAACATCGAAAGAATTCTTACTAGCAATAGATGTAGACGGAACCAGTGCAATGGCTTTTGTCGAAGAATTATCTCGCGGCAATGGACTCCCTCTAACTGTCGCCTTCACCTCCGGCAGATCGGGCAGAGCGCAGTATATATTCTCCCTACCAAACAGACAATTTAAGTCCCGCAAAATTGTGACTGCTCCAGGTGAAGCTCTCGAACTTCGTGGAGAAGGACATCAATCCGTTCTGCCACCCTCACCTCATCCTATCACCGGGTTCTACCGCTGGCTCAACAGACCGGATGAAACAGATGTTGCTCGCGCACCCAATTGGGTAATTAACTTACTTGAACACCCCCTTTCACCACCTCAAAAATCAAAGCGTATTCCTACCCCACGCCCATTACCTCGTACCTCACCAGCTTCAACTTGTGCAACAACTATCGAAAAAGCAAGACTTCTACTAGAAGTCATTCACCCCCGCTACGCAGACAACTACGAATCGTGGATTTTTATCGGCATGGCGCTCAAATACATCAGCGATTCTCTGCTGCCTGACTGGGATACCTGGAGCCAACTAAGCAGTAAATATTGCCCCGGTGAATGCGAGTATAAATGGGCAAGTTTTCGGGGGTTTGGTATCACCGACCGTACTCTTTACCACTTTGCACACCACTCTTAAATCATGGAAACAGACCGCAATTCTTACAATCTAAATGATGACCAAGTTCGCTACGAATTTCTCATTCTGAACTACGAGCTAATTGCTGCTATTGCTTGGAAAGGCTATCTAGAAGAGGGCAGAGGTTGCGTCGTCATCGACAACAGTTCCAACCAGGAAACGCGGGAAAATCTTAATCTAAAGTTCTACAGGCTTTTAGATACCGTTCCAGGTTTTTACCTGGGAGAAAAAAGTACTAACTTTCAAGCCTTAATGCACGGAAAATGGCCTGATGCCGAAACCAGCCGCCGCGTAGCAGAATACGATCCCGAATGCAAAGTGCTGGTATTTGTTTGGTTCGCAGGAGAAAAAGGCGATTTTCTGATCCAGGGTGTTTCTGTCCCTCAACTGCCACCACCGCTGTGCTACCAGAGACTTCTGCCTCGCCTTGCCGAATTCCAACTAATAGCCGACCGTTGACTTTAAAACTTGGGAAAAGATTGGCGCTGACGCGCTGCCAATGTGCAATAACCCTTCTCGTCGGTTAGACTGACACCAACTGACATCAAAATTCGTGCCGACTTATGGTTAGCATTGAATAGTCAACCCGAACTTTTGATGAAGGTCATCACGTTCTCCACAACTGAAACTCATCTGATAGAAGGTTTTAAGCAGAGCAAGTATCTGGAGGGCGAAGACTATTTAATAGCTGACTTGAAAACTGCCTGGGAGCAAGCTTATTTCCAGCATATTGAAGAGAAAAAACGCTCTGAAGGACTATACGGTTTCAAGGTAAACACGCGGGTGGTGCAATCAATTCCCAAGCAATACGTCAAACCAAAAAAATATCCTTACGATTATTTATTTTGCTTCGTCGTTGACCTTGAACCAAAAGCTGAAAAACCTGCGCTTGTTCACTGGGATAATGTTGACTCTCCCACATTCTCTAATCAAGAAGAGATCAACTTGTTTTCCATCTGCCCTATTGAGCAAGTCAAAATCTCAAATCAGGTTTGCTACCAAATCAGTACGGATGAAAAATTTTACCGCGCTTTCGTAGGTTTCTCCAGTAAAAAAGTTGCTCGTTCTTGGTGGCGACACATTAAACGAGAACTAGGATACCTCAGCCAATTAGTTGAATTACCACCAGCCGAGAATCCAACCGGGTGCAAATACAACTATATTGCTACCGATTGGCAACAGAAAACCCTGAAAGCCAGGTTGCGGCATCTTCAAATTGTCGCCAGTTGGGACTTAACAAAAGTGAAAGACAAACAGAACAAAATTTGAGCATTTTGCTCGTTTAACAGATGCGTGAATTGCAAGAAGCGCTCTATGAATTTAACTGCCAACCGCCTACGCTCCTGGTATTCCAGTGTCGTTAGATCTGACACAGACGGCTTCTATTGCGACCATCTAGCTGTCTGTCTTCTTCTCGAAATTTGTGCTGCTCAAATAGAAAATAATGGCTCCCCTATCTTAACCAGCTTTGACGAGCTAGCTCTTGCTCTCAAAGCTCCTGCCTATGAAATTAAGCATTCGTTAGAACTCTTACATGAGTTGGGTTTAATTTCGATTTCCTATCCACACGAGCCAGAACTGCTTCTGGCTGGAGCGATTTACATTTATCTGAGCGAAAGGGAAATTTCATATCTGTCAGATAAAACTCCAACAATTGACCGAAGCGGATACATTTATGTAATAGGTTTTGGTCAAAGCAATTTCTACAAAATTGGACGCACGAATAACCTCAAAAAACGAATCTCTACTTTACAGACCGCCTGTGCGTTGCCTTTAGAAGTTGTTAAAACTTTCTTTTGTCATGACGTTGTGGCTATCGAAAAAGCCACTCATGCTAAATTTGCTCACTTCAGAACAAAAGGTGAATGGTTTAGTCTCGATTTTAAACAACTCAACCGGATCTTAAATTGGCTAGAGGTGTGTCGCCATTAATAGCTCCCTGTAATTAGTCAAATCAAAAATTAATGAAATCTCCAGATATTGACCTAGAAAACCAATACAGTTTTGAGCGAAATACTCTCGTCATCCATATTCAAATTTTGCCTAAAACTGAAAATGACCAGCCGCCACATTATGGAAGCTCGCTTTTCTTCTCAAGACAATTTGGAAGAATCTGGCTTCAAAATATATGGAGTTATCGGCAGAATTTTTACCAAACCAGCTTTGCGATTGAGAGTGGGAATTTACCATCGTTTATTTTGGGAAATTCCCGCTGATTGGGTTTTTGAGATGCCACCTCAAATTTTCGATGCACTTTCATCAGATGATGGACTCTTCTTACCATAACGCTATTCCTATCCTCCTAGCTCCTCACAAACAAATCCAATTTATTCAAGTTGGGTGTGGGGGGACTGGAGGATTTTTAGCACCTATGCTGGCTCGGTTGATTTTTGCCTTAGAAAAAGTTGGAATTAATGCTTCTGGGATTTTGGTAGATTTTGATAATGTGGAAACAGTTAACGTTCCCCGACAGAACTTCTGCGAAGCTGATATTAGCTTCAATAAAGCTGATGTTTTGGCAACGCGGTACAATCTAGCTTACGGAATCAAACTAGGTGCTATCGCGTCCCCTTTTAATGCCACAATAGTCAAACGGCAATACTCCAAACTCATCATTGTAATTGGGTGCGTTGACAACGCCACTGCAAGGAGCGAACTCGCCAAATCTTTGGAGCCTGACTTCTATTATGACTCCTCGCAACTTCCCCAAGTTTGGTGGCTCGATTGTGGCAATTTTGGCGAAGGAATTCCAGCCGGACAAGTCTTACTTGGCAGCACCAACCAGTTTGACCCCCAAAAAGCCTTTAATAACCCCACAAATCCCAACTTCTGTATCAATCTTCCTTCCCCTATTCTCCAACATCCAGAACTGCTTGTTTCGCAACCAGAAGAATTATCCACGCCTCACATTTGTTGTGCAGAAATAGCAAAAAGAAATGCACAAAGTCTCTTCATTAATCAACGAGTCGCGGCTGAAGCTATTGAGATGCTGTCTCAGCTAGTATTAACCAAAACCTTGCGGCGCTTCGCTACATATTTTCATTGCGGCAGTGGGAGTACTCGCTCTCGCTATTGTTCAAAAGAAACTCTTTTGTCTTTTTCACCAAATCAGTCAGGTATCGCTCGCTCGTGATTTGAGGTTTTTTTTCTGACAATTCAAAATTAAGAGCGCTGACGCGCCCATCTTTGTAGTAATGTTTCGGATTTTATTGCCACTAGAAATGAGCCACTTTTCCTCAGTCAAAACCACGCTTTCACATCGAGAATCCCTGCTAGCTGGACTCCAAACAATTTTGGAAACAATAGGGATTACTCCCTCGATTGAGAGCCACGATTCCCCTGTAGATCTGATCAACGCTTATGACCGAAATAATCAACAACAAGCCGAAATTATTATCCGTCGTCAGCATCTACAGGGCTTATTAGACCTTGGCTTTCGCTGGAACGCCGAACAAAACTGTTACTCAGCCGTCATTGATGCTTGGGATTTCTCCAGAAATCTTCTAGGAAAGCATTTTGAAACAGTCGAAAATTTCCTGGAAGAATTACAAATTGCACATAACACGGCTTTTATCAACATCCTGTATCCTGAAGATCTTTGGTCACGGGAAACCGTCACCGCAGAGGACGGAACTATTACCACTACGCTGACCCAAAAAACTGACGTTTACGCTTAAATCATGTCTCAACCAATCCAAATCAAAATTACTCAAAGCAAAGGACAACCTCTAAAGGTTGAAGTCTTCAATATGATCGGTGAAAGCTGCACCGAACTCACTGCACCTCTCCACCAACTAGGTGTAACGCAAACTCAGTTGAAGGATGAATATTTTGAGGAACCTATTCCAGTTAAACCGACAACTGATATCAACCTCTAGCTTGCCTTGTATGTAGAGGAGAATCAACCCAAAAACTCTACTTGGAGTGGTCTGAAAACAGACCACTCCCTTTGCCATTTTTGTAAATAACAATGTTTAACACCTCACAACTTACTCTGCTGTTCAAAGCCGGAATTGCTACGATTACTATCGACACCCCAGCGGCTTCCGAACCCGCGCTAGTCGAGAAAATTGTCATCGATTTACAAGAACGCTACAGAACGATACTCCAATGGGATTGTGGCAATCAATTTCTATAGAAACATTTTCCAACATAGAAGAAGGCGCTCTCAACCCGCAATTTGGTGAAATTCGATTGCTTTCTATAGCAATTCCAATTAAGTGCGGCGTTAAGGTGCTGCTGATTGATTTAGGATTTTTGCCACCAGAGCGAGAACGCATTTACCAACAGCTTATTTACCTGGGTTTTTGGGAACTTTTGAGCGAAAGATTAGCCAATCACACTGTGGAAATAGTTGGACATTCCTTGGAGTTTGAGCAACAATGGATGCTGGCAAAATATGGCTACAAAATGCGATGTATTCGCGATACTAAGTTGATGAGTCAGGTATATTGGGCAGGTTTAGATCCTTGGCTGGATAAAGTCAACAATAAACCGCATTCTTTAGCTTCTGTTTGTTTGCTTCTTGGCATTGAAATAGACAAAACCGAACAAAAATCAGACTGGGGTTGGGGAGACTTGGGTTCTGGACAATTGAGTAACAATCAGCTTAATTATGCAGCTTATGACTCTGAAGTTGTCTTGACCGTACACCAACGCCTTGAATACTTACTTAAAGAGATTAAAGTTTGGGACACCTACATGGCAGAATGTGCCGCCAGTCCTGCTTTTGCACAAATGGCTCATTATGGAATGCCTGTGAATGAAATGGTGTTAATTAATGTAATCCAGCAGTATGAAGCAGCTCATCAGGATTTGGTGAACAAATTGGGAGCAACGTTTCCGCTTGCAGTTTCCTATCTCTATTCAACCAAGGAACTGCCAAAGCTAATTAATGCCAAATTCAAGCTAAAACTCAAACAAGTTAATGCTGAAACTTTAAGTAAGTATTGGGAGGTGCCAGAACTCAGGTTAATTTCGGTGATTAAGACGACTAAAACCTATCTGGATTACTTGCATAATCTACTAGAAGCGTTGAGAGATGGATATGTGCGAGGGAGTTATAATCAAATCAATCGCGCCGCTTTTGGACGGAGTAGTTGCCAAAATCCAAATCTTCAGAATCCACCGAATCCGAGCAATTTTCCTCCCGAACTAGAAGCTTATAATTTGCCACCTATCAGGACGGTGTTTGTGGCACATTCTGGTACTAAGTTGATTGTTTCTGACCTCTCCAAAGCTCATACCAGGATAGCCTGTGAAGCATCTGGCGATGCAGAGTTAATCAAGCGATTAAACTCAGAAAGCCAAGAAATATTCTGTACTATTGCAACCGCTATAGCACAAATCCAACAACTTGGATCAAACTGGACTGAAGATAATATCCGCATCTGGATACTAGACAAATCTCATCCTAACCACAAGACTGCTGCTTTGCTACGATCTGTTAGTAAGAATGTCCATTATGGCTGTCTAAATCTTCAGGGTTTCAAAACACTTCAAAAGACAATTAGAACTGGGAGCAATATTAACCTAACAGATCGAGAAGCCAAAACTAGCCAAGAAGGATGGAAGCAAACCTACAAGGGTGTAGCCAAATTTCAACGCCAAATTATTAAAGAGGCTAACGATACCCTTCCTCCTGTTTTGGGGATATCAGAAATTTCCCAACGGACAAAGTTTGGACTAGGCTATGTGCGTAGTCTCACAGGGCGTGGTGTGTTTCTTCCTAAGTATCCTCAACTCGTTGGAGAGCGTAAGTTACTTGGGGTAAAAGGTCCAGACGCGACGGCGGCTTTCTGGACAATGGCGGAAGCTGACATTATTAAGATGGCTTTGGGCAATATTATCTCCGTCTTTGACCAACACCCTGGTTGGCAAGCGCACATTGGGAATATGGCGCATGATGAAGTGGATGCGATCGCTAATTCCGATCGTGCCCTAGATGTGGCTGCTGCGATCCAAAGTTCGATGCAAATTGCAATGAGGCAATTCATCCGCAGTATTCCTGTGGATGAGGGTGAGTCAAAATTAAGTTTAATTTGTCACTCTTGGGCAGAGAAGTAAGGAAAAAAATACCTGGCATTCGTCAGGTATTTTTTCCCAAAAATAGCAGATGAGTATTATCAATGACAGAAAAATCCATTCAACAAAGATGAGTTAATACGTTCGTTTCAGTCTACAGGTAGCGTCAAGGTCAGAAGTTGCAACGGAAATCAATTGCACGTTATTATTTGGCGCAGATAAATTCTGGTTATCGATCTGAGTAATTTGACAGTTTTCTAATCAAAGAAACCCGCCAAAATTCAAGCTTTATGCTAACCCGCACCCGGCGGTTTTTTATTGCTTGCACATCGCACAAACATTTCAACTCACCACACGCGCATTTAATCTAATTATGACCAATCCTCGTCCTCTTGGCGAACGAGAACTCGCCTTAATTGACCTTTATGTCAATTGCTTTCCCGAACTTTCTCCCCAAGATTTTTATGCCAAATGGGCTGTCAGTTACGAACAAATTGGCTACATCTGTTGGCGCGACCCTACAACTGTCCGACGTTGGTTTGCTAAAGGTCGCAGCTATCGCGCTCCTAATACCTGCGACTTGCATCATTTAGCTTTAATGGACTTCCTGTTAGATCGCTACGAGGAAATTCCAACTTTCCTTCTCGACTTACTTTGTCCTGCAAGCCGAGAGAACAGCGATCTAGAAAATCAAACCATATAACCCCTATTTGCGTCAAGGGTCAACGTCTCTGTCTTTTAGAAGCTGTTGTTCAGTAGGGTGTCAAGTTACGAAATAATCAATCACCTGTTTCCTTATGAATTCCCAGAGTACCTATTCACCTGTTAGCCATCTCAATTGTCGCAATTGGACTATTGTACTGGCTTTACCTAATGCTCAAAACCGCATTATTGCTCGATTTCGTAATCGACAAGATGCTGAGGATTCTGCCAGATTTTTGCGTCGTTCCGTGCCAGAGGCCAAGTTTGAAGTTGTTTTCGATGCTCCCGCTTTTGAAACCTCTCAACCATAAAAAAAAATGAGATTATCTGATTGGTTTGTACCACCTATTTGGGTTACCTGCCCAGACGAAGGACTGAGAATTAGAATTGCTATCGAACCTGAACTGTCAGGAACTGTTACCGATGGTGAGCAACTCCCAACTCTTACTCGCTTCCAAAAATTCGGCACTAGCCTTGCGAATGGTGACTACATAGAAGGAGTTGCCGCCGTCACAACTGAAGCAGGTTTAATCATCGGGATTCACCGCAAACTGTACGTTACCTGGATCGCCCCTGCACTTGACCAGGCGCTGAACTTTAGTCGGTATTTTATCACGATCTTGGCACTGCCAGTGACAATGGCTTCTCCTCCCAGCCACTATCCGGCTGCTGTCAATTTATTACAAACACAACGCTTTAGCAATCCATCCGACCTGCAACTGGGAACTCAATAGTCAACCATTTATCTACTATTGAGCTGAGAACCAGTTCATACAGTCTGGTAATAAAATAGTCGAGAGTCGATCTAATATTGACTATCGACTATTTACTCCTTTAAAGCTTGGTAGAAGCATCTCTTACGACCTAACTACTCGCATCCTATTGAACAATTGATAACCAAATATTTTTTGACTATTTAGTCAGGTTCGTTTAGACTGAAATAGTAAAATAACTATCAACTATTGAAATCTCAAAATTATGGCTAAGCCAATTTTCGCGATGCAGGACATGCCCAATGCTTTACATTGATATCTTCTTAACCTGCCACAATGCCATTCTCAACGGCATCTTAATAACTCGTCAGAGTAGAAGAGACAAAGAATACCACTTTCAAGACTGGTTTAGTGCCAGACTCGCCAGCTTGCAAGCCACCATTTCCTTTAACTTCGAGCAACCAGGCAGAAACACCTATCCTGACTTCAGAATTATCCAAAATCCTGAAGGTTATGAAATTAAAGGCTTGGAATATCCAGGTCGATATAAAGATTACGACAGCAACAGCCAAGTTCCCAGAGGCTTTCACAATGGCATCACAGTATTTTACGTCTTTGGAAGATATCCAAAGAATGCCGATTCCCAGTATCCAATACACGATTTAGTAATCTGCCACGGTGATTTTCTAAATGCCGACCGCAGTTATATTCATAAAAACAAAAGTTTTAGAGGGTTTGGCAGTTACGGCGACATTTTAATTAGAGACAGGAAAATGTATGTTGCACCGACGCCATTTGGCTTATTGAATGGCGTGGAAGCCCAGGTAACGCTGATACTGCCAGCCGATTATCAACTGGATAATCGGTTAGTTCCTGTTGGTCAATTTAGCAGAATTGAAGTTGAGCAAGCGGTAGTTGGTTATTCCTTTGATATGCAAACCAACACCATCGTGCCTCAATTTGTGACAAATCCTTCAGCTAATACCGTGCATAATTTCATCGCTTACCGCCCTGCAATTCTACAGAGTATCAATGCTTTAGGCCCAACCGTTAATCTCAAATCTAATCTTGAGCAAGAACAAGTAATGCAACAAGCTGAAGAAGACGATTCACAGGAATAAGTAGCTGAAAAAATCAATGAAATCTTTACAGAATAAATTAACAACTCTAACTGATATTGTTTCCGATTCCGCTCTCTCCATAACCGGAAATAAATCAGATGAAAGAAAAGCTATAGAAGATGATAGCTTTCCCTTTGAACAACTGAGCGTAATCGCCGAATTAGAAAGCTGGCGCAAGGAAATCAACCGACCCATCTATTATATCCATAAATGGTGGGCTAGACGACTTGGTTCGGTATTTCGCGCTATTATCCTTTCTACTTTTGCTCCTCAAGGTGCCGATATCCTCAGTTTATTTTATCAACCCTGTAACTTAAAGGGAGCCAAAGTTTTTGACCCATTTATGGGAAGTGGCACGACTATTGGGGAAGCGAGCAAACTTGGCGCAACAGCAATTGGGCGCGATATTAACCCTGTAGCCTATTTCCTGGTAAAAAATGCCTTAATTAAAAAAGACAGGCAGCAGATTGTAGAAACCTTTGAAAACATCAAAAAAGCTGTATCTACTCGTATTCAATCCTATTACACAACCATTTTAGACAATGGAGAACCTGCTACGGTTCTTTACTATTTCTGGGTGAAATACTTGCCTTGTCCTGCGTGCAACCGTGAGGTTGATTTATTTTCATCGTATATCTTCTCAAAGCACGCCTACCCCAATAAATTCCCCCAAGCTCAAGTTGTCTGTCCAGAATGCGGAAATATCAACGCAGTTCATTATGCTTCTCGTAGCGTCACTTGTACTAGCTGTCAGTTCGTTTTTAACCCACAAGTGGCTGCTGTTAAAGGTCAGAAAGCAACTTGTAATCATTGCAACCATACCTTTTCAATTGTTAAGGCAGTACAGAAGGTTGGCAAGCCACCAGCGCACCGAATGTACGCTAAGTTAGTGCTGCATCTAGATGGTTCAAAGCAGTATTTACCGATTAACCAGTATGACCAAAACTTGTATGAAAAGGCTTTAAGGGAATTAAGTCTCCGCTCAAATGCTTACCCAGTTGTTGCGATAGAACCGGGTTACAATACCGACCAGGTACTGAATTATTGTTATCGCTATTGGCATGAAATGTTTAACTCACGCCAGTTATTGTGTTTGAGTATATTAGCAGAAGAAATCAATAAAATTGATGACGAAATCATTCGAGACTTATTTATCTGCCTTTTTTCTGGAACTCTCGAATTTAATAATACGTTCGCTTCGTTTAAAGGCGAGGGGACAGGAGCCGTGCGTCATATGTTTTCTCATCATATTCTAAAACCAGAACGCACGCCATTAGAGGCGAATCTCTGGGGAACCCCTAAAAGTTCTGGTTCGTTTTCAACGCTGTTTGAAAGCCGAATTTTGAAGGCGATAGATTACTGCTCTCAACCGTTTGAAATTAAGCCAGTCCAGAAAAAAGGAAAAGTTGAAACCCAAAAAGTTTATGGTTTATCGCCTGCTATTAGTTGCCAAATAGCAGAGCGTTATGATTCACTAAGTGAATTGAAACCAATTTATCTTGATTGTGGAGATTCAGCGGTAACAGATATAGCGACAGAAAGTATTGATGCGGTTATAACTGACCCACCGTTTTTCGATAACGTTCGCTATTCGGAACTAGCAGATTTCTTTTACGTTTGGCAGCGTTATCTAGCTTCAGATAAGGTTGCCTGTAATGAAACTACGCGCCATCCTAACGAAGTTCAATCGGAGGAAGTCTCAATTTTTACTGAACGTTTGCAACGGGTGTTTTCTGAGTGTCACCGGGTTTTAAAGTCGGAGGGGTTGATGGTGTTTACATATCACCATTCAAAAGCAGATGGATGGCAGGCGATTTTAACTGCTTTAGTCCAGGCGGGTTTTGCAATTGTTGCCACTCATCCTATTAAGTCGGAAATGTCTGTGGCGACTCCAAAAAGCCAAGCTAAAGAACCAATTGATATTGATGCGATCGCTGTTTGCCGGAAAAGAGAGAAAGTCGAGCTAAAAGACCATCTTACAACTGCTTTGTCGTCAGCTGGAAGGAATACCGTTAATCAAGTTCAACGGTTTAATCTTTATCAGAGACGTTTAAGTAGGAATGATGTGCTGGTTGTTTATATGGCACAACTTCTAAAACCGCTGTCAGTACATCCGCAGATGGAAATAGCTATAGACTGGCTTGAGGCGAGACGCAGCGAAATTGAGCAGTATGTTGAGGATATATATAATCAACAAAGTTTTACTCATTCGCTCTAACCGACGACGGGTAACCCTGCCAAAGCCATCGCCACTTCCTCTGCACTGTACTCAGTATCTACCAGTTTTCCTGCCTGATAGTCTATGTACGCCTGCATATCAAAGTGTCCATGACCGCAAAGATTAAACAAAATTACCTTGCTCTCTCCAGACTCTTTGCATTTTAATGCCTCATCAATCGCAGCCTTAACCGCATGGTTGGCTTCTGGAGCGGGAATAATCCCTTCGACGCGAGCAAAAGTCAATCCGGCAGCGAAACAACCCAACTGATATTCCGAACGAGGTTGTGCCAGTCCCAAGTTAACCACATGACTAACGAGGGGAGCCATCCCGTGATATCGCAAGCCACCTGCATGAATGCCTTCCGGTACAAACGTACTGCCCAAGGTGTGCATCTTTACCAGCGGCGTCAGGTGAGCCGTATCGCCGAAATCATAGGCATACTTACCACGAGTCAGGGAAGGACAGGCAGCGGGTTCCACGGCAATAATCTCAACATCTCGCTCACCCCGTAGCTTTGCACCCAGAAACGGAAAGGCAATTCCGGCAAAGTTGCTACCCCCACCCGTACAGCCAACGACAATATCTGGATAATCTCCTGCCATTTCCATCTGTGCTAAGGCTTCCTGTCCAATTACCGTCTGGTGCAGCAAAACGTGGTTGAGAACGCTGCCCAAAGCATACTTGCTCCCCTCATCAGAGGCGGCAACTTCTACCGCTTCACTGATAGCAATGCCCAGGCTTCCTGTACTGTGGGGATTTGCGGCTAGAATTGAGCGTCCCGCTTGGGTTTCTTCGCTGGGACTGGCAACGACTCTAGCGCCATAAGCTTCCATCAAAGCTCGACGGTAAGGCTTTTGGTTATAGCTGACCTTTACCATATACACCAGCACTTCCAGCCCAAACAGCGCCCCGGCAAACGCAAGTGAGGAACCCCACTGTCCGGCTCCAGTTTCCGTGGTCAGTCGCTTTACACCTGCTTGTTTGTTATAGTACGCCTGGGCAACGGCTGTATTCGGTTTGTGGCTTCCGGCAGGGCTGACGCCTTCGTATTTATAGTAAATCTTGGCAGGGGTATCGAGGGCTTTCTCCAGTCGGCGTGCGCGATAAAGCGGTGTCGGTCGCCATTGACGGTAGATGGACTGCACCTCATCGGGAATCTCAATCCAACGCTCTTGGCTCACTTCCTGTTCAATTAGGCTCGTGGGAAAAAGGGGAGCCAAATCATCGGGAGTAATCGGTTGCCCGGTACCCGGATGGAGAACGGGAGGTAGAGGCGCGGACAAATCTGCCTGAATATTATACCAGGCAGTGGGCATTTTGTCTTCTGACAGCAGGTACTTGATGTCCATTCCAGTTTCTAGAGAAAGTAGCGGCAGTTTGGGTTGAGGATTCTATTGTCGCCGATCGCTGCTCTTGTAGATAGAATTGAGTGCAGCATTGCTGTGAGTGTTACCCAATCCCTACCAGGGTAAAACCTCTCCATTGCTATGCCAAAAAGTACCTGTATGTTAACTAGAAAATTATCACACAAAGCCTCATCTATTCATGTTTCCATCTGTGGCAATTGCCGATTAATTCTGTCTGGAGTATTGATTCAAACCCATAGCACCGGAGAAATTTGATAGTAATGTTGAAGTAACCTATAAAGTTCTGGATGCCGTCTGAGCAATTGCTGCGGTTTTTCAAAGAAAGTTTCAGTTACAACCGCAAAAAATTCTGCTGGATTCGTCGCTCCATAACTATCGATTACAGTCTTTTTTCCTTGTTGAACATCGTGACCAAGGCGGAGATATTCTTGGGTCATTACATCAGCCCAGATCCCATAGTCTGAATTTTGCTGCAAAACGGGAACTCCGTCCGCCTTCCCATCTTCTTGATCCAATTGATGAGAAAATTCATGCAGCACCACATTATGTCCATCTCTCCAGTTAAAAGTGTCCTGTTTAACCTGTTCCCAAGCAAGTATCACCTGGTCATTCATCCAGGATTCCCCCAGTCTTGCCACCAATCTTTCTTCAATTACACGATCTTGAGTATAAGTTGTTTCATGAACTAAATAAGCACTAGGATAAACCAAAATCGAACGAAGTTTCTGAAAGTAGCTTGCTCGCTCGTTAAGCAGGAGCAGACAAGCAACAGCAGCAATGGTAACTTTCATTTCCTCCGTCACCTGCAATCCTCTACAGCCAATAAATTGTTTTTCTGCTAAAAATACTTGAATCGCTCCCTGAAGTCGTTTCCGTTCTTTGGGAGAAAGACGGGTGTAAATCGGCAGATTAATCTCAATGATGGCGTTCCATAGAGGTGGGAAAGGACGAGCTTTCAATCGGTTTCTTCGCCGTTGTACTAGGATAGGAATGACGAAAATACCCGTAATAATTAATCCAATAATCAGGCAGACAATAATTGCGGCAATCATTGATTTTTAAACCAAAAAGTTTTTCAAGTACACCAACTATGTTATAATTAGGACTTACGCAACAGGCATATTTTTTCTGTAGGGTGCGTGACGCTGCGAGAATATTTCAAGGTAGCCATGAGACTTCTAGCGTCATATAATGTCCGTTGAATTGCCTATAATAAAAAAACCTCACCCCTTCGTTGCGTAGGGACACGGCATCAAAGATATCTCGGACAAACAGATAACTTTGATCGTGCCGTGTCCTGGCTTTTGATTACGGGTAATCGACCGGACATGATATCACGCAACGCACCAATTGTGACACGCAGCTTTAGTCCCGATCATGTTAAATTGACCCTCTATAAGAGTATTATAGTTGTATAAAAAAGGTTTGTGTAGCGAATGTACTAATGTCACGAGTAAAGCTTGCCTATCCTAAAATTCCCGATAGTAAAAACAGTCCTCTCAAGCAATGTATAGCCTTTGAGAAATACGACGGCACTAATCTCCATTGGGTTTGGGAACCTGAACTTGGGTGGTATGCTTTTGGCACCCGTCGGGATAGGTTTGACTTGGATGATAGAGGGATTGCTGAATTTAATCTTGCCCATCCAGGTTTGTCGGAAGCCCCTGAGCTTTTCCTGAAAGATTTTGCTAAGTCCCTGGAAACTATTTTCCTCAATAATCCGCAGTACAGTTGCCCTGAGATTGCAGTATTTACTGAGTTTTTTGGCTTGAATTCGTTTGCAGGGATGCACCAGAAGGATGACCCTAAACAACTGATTCTATTTGACGTACAAACTGACAAGGGTATTATTAGTCCTTTTCAATTCATCCAAAATTTTAGTGGATTGAACATTGCACGAGTTGTTTATCGTGGCAAGCTAACTGGCAAGTTTATCGATGATGTGCGTGAAGGAAAATATGGTGTGGCGGAAGGAGTTGTGTGCAAGGGTGGCAGCAGTAGCAAAGATCTGTGGATGGTGAAGATTAAAACTTACGCCTATATGCAACGACTGCAACAAGCTTTTGAGCGGGATTGGGAAAAATACTGGGAGTAGGCTATCTAAAATCGGAATGCTCGCCGGAAAATCGCAGCACTTGCGCTCCTTTATTTCAAATCTTTAGCTTTGAGCATTGTCATTAACTTGTAAGGAAACTCAATGTATGTCACTCTTAGATAAGAACTGCATTTCTGGAATTAAGCAGTGGAACTGACAACTCTCTGCGGAAACTCTGTCAGCCGTTTGGGCTTCGCCAGCCAATATCTGCGAGAATCAACTTGCGTTGACACTGCATTTAACGCCAGCATCAATTACTTTTTCTTCTACAACCTGTCATCCAAACAGTTTCTAGATGAGCTAAAACATTTATTAGTTAATAGACGGGAAGCATTGTTCATCTCCACAGGCAGCGAACATCGAAACCTGGAAGCACTGAATCGGGATCTCGACCAAGTTTGTCAAACGCTGAATATAGATGTCGTGGATGCATTCTTTGCAGAATATCTCTCTCCTCGCGACGAACCATCTGATATTTTGGCAATGCTCAATACACTCCGTGCTTGGAAAGAAAAAGGACGCATTCGCTACGTCGGAGTTAGCACTCACAACCCTTACATTGCTCTAAACTTAATTGAAAATCAACAATGCGACGTGCTGATGTACCGCTACAATATGGCTCACCGCAAGGCAGAGGTGGATATCCTGCCTGCTGCACGCCAAGCAGGCATACCCGTTGTCGCATTCACTTGCACCCGGTGGGGTACTTTGTTGGAAAAACCTGCAAACTGGTCAGAGGCACCTCCCACCGCCGCAGATTGTTACCGATTTGCACTACAGTATCCAGGCGTTCGCCTAGCGTTAACATCCCCGGCAACTAAAGCCGAGTTGGAAAGCAATCTCAGCGTTCTGCACGCGCCACCCATATCCCCGCAAGAACTGGCACGATGGCGGCGGTATGGCGATTTGGTTTACGGTAGTGGTCAAGATGCGTTTGAAACTCAGTGGCCTTAACTAACCATTGTTTTTTTCCACTTTTTACTCAAGAAAAGGTTTGTTGGCTATAACGCTTGATTTGGCGTTACTTCTTGCTCGGTTTATGGTTCAGAATTATGCTCAAATTTTGGGTAAAAGCACAGCGCGATCGCTCCTGAATGTTCCAAAAGCGCGATCGCATTTCTTCTTGCTAGGATAGAACCATGTTATCTTCTGAACATTGCTGCTATGGCTGAGCCAGTACAGTACATAACGAACGAGCAGGGAGAGCGAGTTGGAGTTTTGTTGGACTGGACTACCTATGCTCGATTCTCCAAGCTATTGGAATTAGATGAAGATTGTTTGGTTGGTATGAGCCTTGATGAGCTACGAGCGCTGGCAAGTTGTAAATTGGCTTTAGTCGATCAAACTCGTTTGGATGATTTAGTGACGAGAAATTCAGAATCTTTGTTATGCGCCCAAGAGATTGCTGAGCTAGATGATTTGTTGGCAAAAGCAGATCAATTGACCATTCTCAAAACTCGTGCCCGATATACGCTGAAGTGCCTGGAAGCAGATATGACGGCAGCATGAGCGTTTATATTCGGGTTACGTTATAACGACAAGTTATATGATGTCCGTTGAATTGCCCATAATAAAACATCTCACGCCGTCGTTGCGTAGGGACACGGCATCATAGATATCTCGGACAAATATATAACTTTGATCGTGCCGTGTCCCGGCTCCCGATTATGGGTAATCGACCGGACATGATATTAGAGATCGCTTTGGTGAGTGCTGTGCCTACTGCCGAACCGCAGAATTCCTCACAGCTATGACATTTGAGATTGAGCATATTGTGCCTCTTTCAGTGGGTGGAGAGACGGTGTTTGAGAATCTTTGTTTTGCCTGTCCTTCTTGCAATCGCCATAAGAGCGATCGTCAGACTTCTATCGATCTAGAAAGTGGTAAAGCGGTTGCGTTGTTTCATCCCCAAATGCAAGTTTGGACGGAACATTTTGCCTGGATTGAATGTGGGAGAGAGTTGAGGGGACTGACAGCAGTTGGTCGGGCTACAATCGCGGCATTACAAATGAATCGTCCGGCGTTGGTTCGAGCAAGAGCAATGTGGATTAAGTTGGGTGAGCATTCACCAGAGTTAGATTGAGAAACCTGCGATCGCTCTGGTTCAAAATCGCTGCAATCTTGATCTTGATCCCCACCATTGCTTGAGTGTTTCTTTGAACCTGAAGGCAGTTTTAGAGTTTGATTACAGCAGAGCGATCGCAGGACAGTCGTTCAGCGCACTGATGTCGATAGCTTCTACGGCAGTCCAAACCAGGTGGTTAGCGCGTCGGCGAGCCGCTCTGCCAAACCTACTCAAATCTACAATTGAGACTGGTTAAGGCGTGGCTTCCTGCTTCCACCAAGGGAGTCGGCTCCTTCTTGTCCACAGGCGTAAATTCGGGAGCAGCTCTCCCTACTCGCTCTAAGTTTAAGGCTGCATTCAAGTCTCTATCACATGTCCACCCACATTTTTCACAGTGAAAAATCCGCTGTCCAAGTGATAAAGACTGTTTCACCTCACCACAACAATGGCAAGTTTTAGAACTCGGAAACCATCGAGAAACAACGAGCAGTGAGGAACCATAAAGTTGACATTTATATTCCAACTGTCTCTTAAATTCGTAAAAACTTCCATCAGCAATAGCTAGGGCTAATTTTCCATTGGCTAACATCCCGCTGACATTTAAGTCTTCAATTACCACCACACCGTGGTTCTTGGCGAGGTAGGTTGTTAACTTGTGTAAGTAGTCACGGCGAATGTTAGCAATTTGGCTATGCAACCGCGCTATTTTTGTCTTGGCTTTGAGCCAATTTTTCGAGCCAAGTTGTTTTTGCCGATGGCTCCATTGCTGGTGAGCCAGCTTTTTGAGCAACAGTTGGCGTGTTTTTTTCGCTCCGGGAAATACTTCCCCAGTTGAAAGTGTCGCTAAATTTAATATTCCTAAGTCTACCCCAACAATATCAATTGCTTTTGGGGTACATTTGGGTTCCACCTCTAGTTTAAACGAAATGAACCATCGATCCGCCTTGCGGCTAATCGTTACTGTCTTTAGTGTGATGCCAATAGGCAAACGTTCGTATGTTTTTAATACTCCGATGACAGGGACTTGTATCTTGAAGGGGCTGATGATTTTGATTGTCCCTTCTAAGGTAAATGAATCGTTTCGTCCTTTTTTCTTGAATTTTGGCGCAGCAGCTCTCTTTTGAAAGCATTTTTTCCACGCTTCTCTTAAGTGCATTAATGCATATTGAGGAGCTGTTTTTGATACTTCATAGTACCAAGCATGTTTGGATTTGACTAATGCTACTAGCCATTTATGTAAATCTATGGCACTGGGGAATTTGATTTTATCCTCTGGGTAGGTCTGATTGTGATTTAAGATGGCCTTAGTTAATCCTAATCCCCAGTTCCAAGCATGACGTGCTACTCCTGCATGTTTGGCAAGCAGTTGAGCAATAGAGTTTGTCAGTTGGATTTGAGTTTTAAATCCGAGTAGCACGTGGTGGGTTGGTCTTGACTATCTGCTCTTGAGTGTAATTATGCAATTGGCTTGGTTTGGGAAACTCCAATCTTCGCAAATGTTTACACTTCCTGTGGGTTTAGAAAGATTTAAGTAGATTTGGGCAGATTTTTTGTCACTGTTGTTAGCCCTGTCCACCCACCGGGGGATGCACGTGTGCAGCATCGCCAGCCAGCAAGACCCGTCTTTCGCGGTAGGCCGCAGCCTGACGAGTCATATCGGTGAACCTGGAGATCCAGGTGGGACTGTGGATTCCGTAGTCTGTCCCGTATACGGCGATCAGCGCTTCACTGACATCGCGCAGGGTCGGTTCGCTGGCGGCTCCTACCTGCTGTTCGGTCAGCACGACGCGCGCCCGCCGCCCATCCTCCAACTTGCCAATCGCGTGAGTACCGACAGCGTCGTTGCGGAAGCCCCATTCCGGCTCCTCGAACCACTCGACCTCGGCAATCAACCAGCTCGTCGTCGGCTCCCACCCGGGGAACTCGATGCCAGCTGCTTTACGGATCTGACTGCGTCCTCCGTCGCAGCCGACGAGATATTCCGCCCTTAAGCGTTGACCGTCGGACAGCTCGACATTGACGCCGCCTTCGTCCTGCGCGAAACCCGTCACTTCACGTCCGCGATAGATCGGTACCGCCAGCTCGCCGACCCAGCCAGCCAGGATGCGCTCGATGTGATTCTGCCACAGCGCGAGGAGGTAGTTGTGGCGGGTGGGAAAGTCGCTGATGTCCAAAGGGATCTGGTGGAAGCTCACGACCGGATGTGTTTGTCCCTGCGAGAGAAACCGATCGGCGATGCCGCGCTGATCGAGTACTTCGATGGTGCGTGAGTGCAAACCGCCTGCGCGCAAGCCAGCGAGGTCCTGGCTGGCGCGCCGCTCGACAATGGCGACATCGACCCCCGCCAGCGCCAGCTCGGCTGCCAACATCAGCCCCGTCGGACCTGCTCCGGCGATCGCCACCCCATGTTCGGTCATGGTCACGCTCCGGCCCGCGTCACGCACCTCGCCACTAGCGCATCACATTCCTCGACCACCGCGACAATGTTGTAGCCGCTCACGCAGGCGGTACCGGAGGTGGGCCGGACGAATGAATATGGTGGCGCACTTATCATCGCTGTTACTGGACTAGGAAAGACTGTTATAGGTACTGAAATTGCTTTACGGATGCTGCCTCTGGACAGAGCTAATCATACCATATTGATTGCACCTGATGGAGTACGTGAAAATTGGGAGCAGCAACTTGAAAATCGCAATAGGAATTTTTAAATACCTTTCTAAGAAAGTTATACGCTCAGATTTACGAGCGGCTGGTGCAAAGTTTCGCTCCTCTATCCACAAATCCTGTGCCACTATCGTCTTCTCTGAGCTTCCAGAAAAGGCTAGAACAATCTTAGAGGATATAACCAACTTGCAGGACATGGGGGAGGCTCTAGAAAATATAGAGCATCCTATTGACCCAGAGGTAGAGCAGGTGTTTGAATCACCATTACCATTAGACGTTGATGAAGATTTGAGGGATGAAACTAGAAACATATCCTCGCCAACTCCAGAAGCAGTATAAAATGCTGAGTTACCCGGAGATAGTTCAATCGATGACTTGGTAAAAGATTCTACTTTAGTTAGAGAGCAACAACTTTTAAAACTGAGTAAAACCAAGCTCAAAAAGTTAGCTGGTGAATACAACATCTCAGGCAGAAACAAGATGGAGCATCACTCGCTAGCTGCTATCCTGGCTGAAAAAATGCAAGTTACCTAAGAAATCTTACCATCAATACCCATTGGATTGGTGGGATTTCTTTAGTTTTGCTTTGATAGGCAATTGGTGCTGTCGCACAGTAATTATTGCGACACGATAGGCGCTGTCGCGCAGATAATGATAGCATTCAAAAGGAGAGTATCATGTGGATCTCCCGTAATTAAGTTGATAAAATTTACTAATATTAAGGGAAACAGCCGAGCAATCGAGAACGCAAATTGTCGAAATTAGTGATGCCATAACCTAGTCGCATAATTAACTTAATTTTATTGTTAATTCCTTCCATAACAGCGCTAGTTGTGTGGCTAATAAAATAATTAAAAATTTCTGATAAATGTGACCGAATAGTGCGAGTAACTTTTCCATAAAAACTTGAGCATGGATTAACCATTGAGACATCCGATGCTTACCAGATTCTACACTTTGACAATTCTCATAGATGTCTCGAAATTCTTCTTTCATTTGGTAAGCGATTCTCAAGCAAGCTGATTGATTTAAAATCAGCTCTAATGATAATTTCTCTGATTCGGTCAAATCTTGGTGATTTTTCGTGCCGTAGATATCTACTTCCTTTGGCCGTAACTTTAGCTAATATGCGAATTTTATTTAACCGTTCGTTAACTAACTTCATGACATGAAATCTATCAATAACCACTGCTGCATTAGGGTATACTTCCCTCACAACTTTACGAAACCCAGCCCACATATCCACGCTGACTTCTCTCACTTTCTCTCTTACCTCAATCGGTTGCTGCTTTAGGACTTCAATGATATCCTTCTGTTTATGACTATCAATAACTTCCATCAGAGAAGAGGAGTCAATATCGCTAACTACAGTGACAAAATTTCCCCGACCTTTACGCTTACTGACTTCATCTATACTCAACCGCTCAACTTGACTCCAATCTTTTTTTTTCATTTGATTGCTGACCGACTTAAAGATACTTTCAACTATTTCTGGGCTTAACTGTTCCTCACGTCCCACCTGTTCAATGTTAGAATAAAGCACTCGTTGGTAAACCTGCGCTTCATATCTTTTTGTCTGTTTATGCCTCCAAGTAATAAAATCCAGTTTTTCTGTGAAATATCTTTGACAGCGACGACAGTAGAACTGCCGCCTCGGTACTCGCAAATATACTGGTTGACCAAAGGCTCTTCAATCTCGCACTAATAAAATTGTCTGACGATGTAGCTCTTGACTTGATTGGGAGCAACGATAACAATTAACTTGTGCCGAATCGATTTTGATATCGAAAAAGATACATCCCTCTACTTGGCTGTATCGTTCTACAGTAATCCCCGGCAACTTGAGTAAATCATCAACAGGAGAGTTCATTGTTAAACAGATCTCCACCTACAATTAGCGTAAAATCCGAATCAATCCCTGTCATCGGCATTTTTTTGGGACTTGGCAAGCCCCAATGTCTTACTATATCAGTATTTCAGCTTTTTTATCAATGGTTGTAGCGACGAAATATTATCTAAACTTATCAACTTATGTACGGGAGAGCCAAAGATGCAACTTGGGCAATTGTTCAAGAGATTATTGCCCAAGAATGTCCAACAGCAACTATCTGTGCAAAACCGCAAGAATTGAACCCTACTATTTCGGGAAAACCTATCCCGATGACCTATCCCCTGATGCTGTACGGAGAACCTAATCCTCTGCCCGTTTCTACTTGCATCGATGCTATGCGCGGGTACGGTAGATGTCATACTACCAGAAATTACGAACCATTCAAACAATATGGATTTAAGGAAGGAGATATAGCGATTGCACAAAGTGCAGGCGCGGCTAGCGCGATCGCAGACGGAGGTTCTGTGCAAGTTGCCTTCCGGGTGGGCAAACAATACCCGATTACAAAAGAAATGATTGCCGACCCAACTTACCAACAACAATGGGCAGAAATGGAGAAACATAACGCCAAAGCACTGCCACACTTATTTAAAGATAAACCCCAAGTATGGGGACTGCACATGGAACCGCTGGGGAATTATGTTGATGGAAAAATCTTACCATTTCCTGTCGTCAACCGGGAGCATTTGCCGTCACATCCTAAAACTATTAGCGCACCGATTAATATCGGTTCGCGAAGCAGCGATCCTTTGGGTGCAGCACTGACTAACCCCACACTCAAAGCTAAAGAATTGGGTAAAATTAAACAAAATTATCCGGTTTCCTTCCTGACAAACCCGTTTGTACCTGCTGGAAGTTGTCGTGCCGAAACTTGGCCTATTGACAAACCCGCAGGCGTCCCTTTTGTTTCGGCAGAACAAGCATATCAGTATTACAAAGAAACCGTGACAAAAGGCGAACCCAGAGTGCAACTAATGACTGCAATTATTGCAGCCAAACTCCAGCAGCACCCTCGTTTGTTTGAGGCGATAAAAGACCGGGGTGGGGTGGAATGGTTGGAAAATTGCACCCATTACGTGACTTCCAGCAGAGACAATTATTGGGAAGGAAAAGGGAAAGATTCTCCCTTTATTTGTGCCTTGATTGCAGGGTATTCGCGGGTATTGGAAACAGCTAAAACGGATGTAGCAACGTCGCAAGTTCCTGCTGTGGGAGAAGCAGCACATTCGCCACCAGCACTAACCACCGCAGGAAAGAACGCTACCCTTCCCCCGAAGACTTGTAACCCTCTCGCCAACATCCAACCTCTAAACGAAAAGGTTGCTCGCAATTTTCCTAAAGATAGGGCAATGGCTGAAGTTGCTACCCAATTTATTGGCACTTCAGCTAACCCCAATACACCCAGTTCTACTGCTAATTACGAAAAAGCTTGGGGAGAACTTGCTAATACAGGAGTTTACTCTGCAAATGATATCATTATGGTTTCTGGTAACGGCCCCTGGCGTGCTTCAAATGAACAAATCGAAACCGCTTTTAAGAACCATTATGTTCCGCTGTTAGAGAAAGCGCGAGCGTCACGAAGTTCTTTTGTAGTAGGCAACGCTTCCGGCACCGATCAATTAGTACAAAACTACCTCAAAGAAAACGGTTATTCTCTAGAGCAAGTTAACGGATACACTAAAGCTAATCCACCCGAACTCACTGCATCTGTTTCTACTGCCTCAACCCACCCAGCTATTCCCCAAGCTGGGGTGATGGCAGAAACCATCAATACCTACGAACAAACAACTTTAGAAACGCTAAGAACCTGGTATGCCGCCGCCGATAAATTAGGAAAATCTTCGGAATATTTGGCAATAATTACAGAAGTTGCCGACAGTTTTAAATCTGGTCAAGCTTTATCAGAGCCAGCGCTTATTGCTATGAACAAAGACTTAGAATCGCTTCGTTCCCTCAATCGTCTGACCCAAATTACTCAAAGAATTGCCGATGTTTTGGGTACTCCTATTACTGATGGTTCGACTGAGGTTAAAGGCAAAACTTACGATCTCCAAGTCAATCCTCTGAGGAAGGATTTATTAATTTCTCAAAAAGATGGGATGGTTGTTCTAGATATTAAATCCGGTGAAGTGCAAGCTCATCAAGTTGATGCCCAAGTTATCAGCACTTTCGAGGAAATTAATTTCCGAATAGATAGTGCTTTAAGTGAGGTAAAAAAAGAGTATTTGAACCTGTAAAACGAAATTTTGGGATATGCCTCCGCAACGCTTGTGCGATATGCCTCCGGCACGCTGCGCGATCGCCTTATATTCTGAAGATGAGTTTCTTCAGTTACTCCCAAGCCTCGTAGCGATCGCATTCTCATAAACTTTTACCTCATTGACTAAAACTCGATACATCTAGCGTCTGTTTGGCAGAGAATTCGTACAACCTGCCGCATTAAACTGTTGAATAATCCTAGAGGCGTTTGATAAGTTAAGCAATGATGAGTTTGTTGGAATTCTTAGAGGTCTGGGAAACTCATAAGCCGAAATACCTGCCCCATTTCTGTAAATACCTGCTAGTCCCAGCCGATTTCCTTGTCTAATAATTAATGAGCGACCAAAAGACCGATTTGTGCGAATTTGACTGTTGGATACATTGCCTATGTCGAAGTCCGCAGAACTCTCTCCAGATCCCATGAAAATAATACATACTCTCCCTCTTACATTTGAAGGAAAAATACTAATTGATTCCTCTATTCCTCCCCATTGTCCCAGGAAAGGCGCTACTGCTGGATCAACCCTTGACCAACTTGTCACAAAAGATTCGAGCGCTCGTTTTTCAGATAAAGTCCTTCTATCTTCTGTGGGTAAATTTGCGCTAGACGGCACTGTATTGAAAGTTCTGAGTAATTGCCGTAGTTCTGCATTTGTTGGATATCGCTGAGATTGTGCCAAAACTGGTGACGAACCAGTAGCCCAAATTGTCAAGCTAACCATTAAGCCAATTACCGATCGCTCTTTCATCCCTTTCTCCGCGTTTCCACCATCCCAATTTTCTATCAACTAAGAAGTAATCAAAAACCGTAAATTTCGGTAGATTTAGGCTTTTCAGTATTTTTAGATGGAGATAAAAGCGCTCCCCGCACCCGTAATAACACGCAGCAGGCCAGCATAAATAGGCAAGGTATGCGTAGGTGCGATCGCGGATCGGAAGCGAGGCATATCGCACTCTTCCAACACAACAACTCGCGATCGCTTTTTGATCAACTCCACTTCAGGGGAGAGATGTCCGGTGATAGCAGGCACATTTTGCATAGAGTTAGTTTCTCGCTGGAATCGATCTAACCAATTTATGCTACAATAATTATTAATATTGCTGTTTAGATGTTATTTATGCCAGAAGTTGCAAGATTTTATGGAATAGTAATCAAAATTTTCTTTGGAGATCACCCACCGCCTCATTTCCATGTCATTTATGGTGAATATAATGCTTTAGTCAGCATTGATTCTCTAGAAATTATTGAAGGAGATTTACCAAATAGGGCTGAAAAAATGGTATTAGAATGGGGTACGTTGTACCAAAAAGAACTGCTGCATATGTGGAATAGCCAAGAGTTTATTAAACTTCCACCTTTAAAGTAATTGAGAGTTTTTTATGCAACCTTATCGGATTGTTTCTGCTCAAGCTATTGACGATCGTACTTTGATGGTTAAGTTTAACAATAATGAAATCAGAAAGTACGAGATTTCTAAATTATTAGAAAAACCCATGTTCGCGCCCTTACGTAATCCAGGTTTTTTCAGAAACTTTAAAATAGAACCTGGTGGTTATGCTCTGGTTTGGAATGAGGACATTGATATCAGCGAATATGAACTTTGGCAGAATGGAATCAGTTTCACAGATGGGGAAATCCAGCCTCATCTTGAATCTACACATCATGTTATTCATTAAGAAATAAGCGCGGTTTTTTCAGGGAGATCGTGCGATATGTCTCCCTTCCGCTGCGCGATCGCACTCTCTGATTTGACAAATGCGATAATGCTACGCATCGCTGAGCGCTGACGCGCACGCTACGCGAACGCGATCGCAACGCGACTTTTTTGGAGAGATTACCCTTGTTTTGAGTCTTTGAGACGTTGCGATAATAGGCAATCTTCAAAACTGAAAGCTTCTTCATCTAAAAAGCTAGCGATCGCCATTTCGATTGCAGCTTCAAGGGAACATTCTAGCTCAGCCGCTTTTTGAAGTAGAGCGACTTTTACGTAGTCAGGCAAATGCGGAATTAGCGAATGAATAGCTTCTGGTGGCAAGTGCTGGATGTTGAGGGTTTGAGTCATTGTTCTTTGGGAATTTTGACGTTATAGGGCGGATTTGTAGCTTGAAGGATGAGGGTTTCTAATTCATATGATAACCCTGGTCTTTGCCATTGGTTGAGTGTAACGTAGGCGATTCGCACATCATCTGGATCGTAGCGATCGAGCCAGCTCCACAGAAAGGCTTTGTGTCCACCGCGTAGTCTATCGCGGAGGTTTTTGGCTTTGCCGATGTAGAGTAATCCCTCAATGCGATGCCGAAAGGCGTACAAACCAACTCTGGCAGGAATTGTATCGAAGTCTCGGCTGAGAGGATGGCATAGATCGAACGGGGTAAAAGCAAGAGTATCGAGGATTTGGCGTGCTTCTTCCTGAATCGAGTTGGTCATGAAAATTGGCAGCGAGCGCAATTTTTCCATCCTACAGCGCGATCGCACTCCCATCCCCACCAGCACTCACATCCCAAAAAGCGCGATCGCACTCTCATCCCCACTAGCACTTACATAGCGAAAAGGGCGATCGCACTTTCTCCTCTATATCAACATATCTCTTTCCTTCCACTCCAACTGTTGATTTATGCTACTTAAAGTTGACCAGATAGCCTGGTAATCAGATTCGCAGTTGAGAATAAACTATAGCATCTCTCAAAATCAATTGAGTGGACTACTAAACACGACCCTCTTGCTTGAGTTGCCAAAATATTTCTAGAGGATTACGAGTCCAGTTAGTAACGTGATACAAGTCATTTTCTCTGTATCTAATTCCTTGTTTTTGCTTGTCTGGCAAGTTATTATATTCTGGTAATTTTTGAATAAATTGATTCCTTTTATCTTGGCTTGTTTGATTAACTTGAAAGTGAAGATGAGTTGAATATGATGCTGTACCAACAGCGCCAATTTGTTCACCAGCTTTAAACTCTTTTCCAAGCATTGCATTCTTAATTGTACTATAGTTACTGCCATTATATTTTAAGCGTCCTTTATTTGTCTCTACTTCACTCATGTGTACATACCAATAAAAACGCCCATCATCCCCTTGTATTTCAACACCTATACCTTCATTATTGAAAGCAGTGAAAACTTGAGTAACTTTACCACCAACTAAAATTTTTACAGAAGTTTCTATTCCATTAGGAGTATCAATATCTATACCCTCATGCCAAAACTTCAAGTCGTTATAGTATCCTTCATCGATATAGCCTGATGAAGAAGCATATTTGCCTTGACCAATTTCTCCTGGTGTATAGGCTTTTCCAATAAGCTTTGTAGTTAATTGATTGTAGATTTCCATAATTGCGCCTTGACCTTGGTATTTTATAACTTCTCCTAAATTTTTACCTGGCATTTCATCAGCCCAATACTTGCCAGTAATTCGAGTGTTGTCACTGGCAGCCCAAAGCCAGTCTTCATCTGACCAAGTATAGAATGAAGGCATCAATGAGTCATTTCTCCAGTTGCCATCGTTATGAATACTTTGCTGTATACTTGATGGGAAGGAAAAGGATAATAACGATGTCAAAAGATTCCCTTGTTCAATTTTCGTATTACTTGTAATTAATTGATCGCCATCTTTAATATCATCAGAAATTGTCCTAACTGTTACAAACCTTGGCTCGGAATCTTGCGTAAATTTTTCATACCATAGCATGATTCCTTGTGGCGGTAGCTTAATTCTTTGTTCCCATTTCCACTCTTTCCAGTTAATAGTAACTAGGTGATATTTATTCTCATTTCCTTTTTCAGGTACAATCTGAGTCCATACTGAGCCAGTATAATCTTTAGGATCAAGGTAAGCTTCTGATTGTATACCTATACTTTGACTCTCCTGTAAAGCCTTAATAAGATAAGGATAGGTATTATCTCTAATTAAGTTTTGCAAATCTTTACGATCCCAAGGATCAGCACCAGTTCGGATTAATGTACTTCCCATTGAAAAACCGCTAGAAGTTCCGCCTCCGCTAACTCCACTTGCTACTTTCTGAACATTGTCAGCCCAAAAATATCCTTCTCGACCATCATTAAGCCGCACTCGATACCAATTACGATTGGCAACTGTGGAGTCATTTGTTGTCACTTTTTCCAACAAAGTGAAAGTTGTACCAGTAGATATTGCTTGAATTAACGTGCTTGAATTCGCCCAAGGGTATGTACGGAAGTTAGTGTCTCCTGTTAGTCTACCTCTTCCGCTTTCAGGCGTTTGGCTAAGGATAGAAGGAGATCCTGTTGGCTGAGGTTGAGGATTAGTTGGGAATGGTTGAATTTCTTCTAGGTTGACATTAATCGTCGAAAAGCCAGTCCTATCGTAATATTGGACATGAAAATCGTATTCGCCTGATTCATTAACTTTGAATTGAACTGTCTTTGCAGGTTCAGTAGCACTGCGATCGCGCCAATCTCCCCCATCATTACCGGGTGCAAGATTATTAATCCAGTTATCAGTCCCAGCCTTTTTAAGCATGAACCACGTACCGTCATCGGATTGGGTCGTGATTTTGTAAGTTTTGCCAGCCTCTAAATATGTGCGAGTCCATGCCAACATCGCAAAGTAATCATTTTGCACTCCGTTTGCTGGGCTTCCTTCACCAAAATCTTTATGGAGGCCGATCAGTCCATTGCCCTGTTTTTGTTCCCCAAGATCCACAACCGCCGCAGGATTAGTGAAATCATAGCTATTGTAATCAGCTACATTCCCTTGATTGCGGTTGATAAACCTTGCATTCCAATGGTTAGCTGAAATATTAGGCCAAATATCTTGACCTTGCCAATTTCTTTTAATGCTACGACCATCATAAGTTTCGGCAATAAAGCCATTTTCAAAAGCTTGATAAACTTTATAGCCATTGAAATTAGAACGCTCCTGTGACATTGTGGGGAAGCCTAAAACTCCATCTTGCCCACCCACAGAGCGGTAGGCATTCAGAATACCCCCTTGAACTCGGTACGGGCCACCAGTAGTAATTTGCTGCTGTTGTCCGTTATTGTCGATGTATTTCTCCCAACCTCCCAAAGCTGATTGACCATCTTTGAGCAAGAAAATACTATCCCCATCTCCCTTCGGACTAGCTGTGAATTCTTGAATCCATCCATTATTAATGCGACGAACTGAACCAGTTGGTTGTCCTACAGTTGACGGATTCCAGTACCCATAATCATTCTTCCACTGCAACTCCGTACCGTTGGGCGCACCTTGACCTACCAAATCAAACCGATCTTTCAGGTAGTAAGTTGGCGTGACAACTCCATTTCGATTTGTCAGCATTCCTCCTTCAAAATAGGCCACTTCAGTCCCATCAGCCTGTCTGATCGCGGATGAAACTGGTACGCCTAAACCAGAATCAACTGCAAACAGTCCATTCAGATCGTTAGGGCTGTTAAAGTAAGTATTCGTGTAGTAGTCAGCAATTGCGCCTCCCAAAGAGAAAGTACCGTATTTGCTCTGATAGATAGAGTAATAACCCCTTGTTTGACCTGGTTGCTGGAAGAAAGATCGCCGAACGGGAGTACCAAAGTAAGTATAGCGATCGGTCGGATCGATATAGTTGGGATTACCCAGATTAATCCCTTGATTTGTTAGCCGATTATATTCAGCCAGCATATCACCACTCAGCGTCAGGCCATTGGAGAACGAGCGGCTAGCATTAATATCAAATGGTGCTGTCACCTGGAATGCACCAGTAAAAGTATTGCTTGCAGCACCAGACTGGTCATAAGCAATAGCCTGCAACTCATAGTTACCAGTTGCTAAATCGTCCATACTCAAAGAGAAATTTGCCCATTGAGCATCCCTGTTCAAACTTTCATTACGGCTGAAAAACTGCCAATCATTACCATTTTGTTTAAGCCAGAAATCTACTCTAGAAATGTCATTGGCTCCATTGCGATCGAAAACTTTACCATTTAACTCAACAGTTGCGCCAACGTTGTAGCTGTTACTTGTTAAGTTAAACTGCAAATTTTCCGGTGCTGTGTTTCTGGGAATAGCAGACAAACTAAAGTTATAGTTAGAACCACCAGACGCAAAAGGTTTCAATCGGATGTAGTAAGTACCTGGAGTTCCCGGATATGTACCAGCCATATCCGAACTAAAATTCGGCGCGGGAGTATTTGTACTCCAATGCAATTCAATACCATTATTAGTCGCCTTATACAGTTGAAAATCTACGCCAGGATTTAATCCATCTACGCGCCAATTCAGGTTGCTATCATTATTTAATTCAAAGCGGTAATAATCAGATGGATCGGCATCACCTAAGAAATCTTGAAAAGTTTGAGTGCTATTAAGTACGCCAATATTCCGTGCTTGATTAAAGCTGTTTCCCGCATAATCTGGCGGTACAGTTGCCACTGGTGTAGCAGTTCCCAATCCTAATGTAGAAAATGGCGGAACTGATGCACCGGGCTGTGTTGCCCCTGAAATTGTTGGTAAAGGAACTCCCGCACCGTAAGTATACCAAGTTGCATAACCACTTGGCTGCACGCTCAAGTAACCATTAGCATAGTAATGAGTATCTAGCCCATTACTCGTAACAGTCTTAGCAAATGTTCCGGCATTACTTGGAACTTGTCCTTCACCTGGATTTGGTGCTTGTCGCGAGAAAAACCCATTAATCGTGAAAGGCTGAATAAAAGGTTGATTGTTCGACCCACGACGCGGGTAAACTTCTAGCAAATAGCGCCCTTTGTTCAGATTCAATAATTGGAGTGACTGAGCTTGATCGGGTCGAATTGCACCACTAGCAAACAATATCTGACCATCACTATTTGCATCTCCTTGCCCGATTATTTTCTTAGCTAGCAGCCCGATTTTATCAGCACTAGACCCTATTTTGAGCGTTAAATTTCCCGGCTCACTTACATCTAACCAATACTGTACTTTCGCCGAGTCTGGATTAGCTGGATCGTAGTTAACTTGACTGGAAATATTTAATTCAGCAACCTTCTGTCCATCGGGGGTTTTAAATTGTGCAGCACCAGAAAAAGTAGCAGGCAAATCGGGAATAAATGCACTCGATAAGTTGTAGTTCTGAACAGTGGTGTACTGAACGGGAGGATCTAGCCAAAAATCAGGACTTTGATAAGAATCAACGAGACTGGTTTTGAGATAATAGGTTCCAGGGTCAACAAATATACCTCTAGTCATTGAGGTTGAGTTGGAATCTCCACCTCCTCCAGCAGCACCTCCCGATATACCAGTGGGTGCGAATGAAAATTGACGCGATACTGGTTTACCATCTGTTCTCAACCACTCTACAGACGGCAACCATTCTGTACCATTTGTGCGCGTAACTGTGTAGCGTAAATAACCCGGTTGCTCAATCGTAACTTCATAATATTTCTCGCGATTATTGATATCAACTGTATCGCTATCGGAGAAGTTAGGATCTAGTTGCACCGCCGCTGTCGCTAGAGTATTTCCACCACTCGCAGCGCGATCGCTAGGCGTTACTTTCCCTTCTCCATCCCAAGTAAATGGTGCTACCCAAGGGAAAGGCGTGTAAGTTTGCGGTGTTGTTTTCTTCGCTAATTCGATCGCCGCTACTGCATTTAATAACCCAGCGCCCGTTTCTGCATCCCATCCCGGCGTTTTCACATCCACCGCCGTCAATTCGAGAATATCAATAACTTGCCTGTAGCTAAGATCGGAATTTGCCGCCCATACTAAAGACGCTACACCCGTCGCCCTCGCTGCTGCAACGGAAGTCCCCGCCATCATACCTACGCCATCTTTTACGGTAGATAGCACGGGATTATCCCTTGTGCCACCTTCAGTTAAAATATCTAAACCCGCACCATAACTGGAATAGTTGGCCCGATCGAACTCATTCGATGCGCCAACAGTAATAATATTGTCAAACTCCTGGGATGCTTGCCCCAAAACTGACATGACACCGCCATCGTTACCAGCAGCGGTAACAATTATTACCTGGTTCTGACGCGCATATTCGATCGCTTGCCGTTCTTTGGGTGTAAACTCATAGCGCGTGGTGACGCTACCATCCGGGTTAACTTGGGTTAAGTCTAAGCTGAGGTTAACAACAGCATTGCGCTGTCGGGAAGCACGCGCCGCATCCACAAATTCTATCAGTGAATCTGCCCATCCCCCAAAACCAACCGCACGCCCTAACCAAATTTGGGCTTTATCGTTAATCCCATCGATGCCAATCCCATTGCCTTGTATGGCAGCAATCAAGCCTAAAATATGGGTGCCGTGTTCGTTTCCTTCACAGGGAGAGAGTAGGGGGTTGTTGTCGTTGGAAATGCGATCGCTTCCCAACACCACCCGCTGATAATCAATATCAGGATTATTCCCACTAAACCCTGTATCAATGATTCCAATTAATGGCTGATTCCGGTCAATCAAGGGCGTCGGATCTATTGGTGGTGTTGGATCAACTGGCAGTTTCGGATCGACGGGTGTCGGATCAATTGGTGTTGGATCAATTGGAGTCGGATCAACTGGTGTTGGATCAATTGGAGTCGGATCAATTGGTGTTGGATCAATTGGTGTTGGATCAATTGGTGTTGGATCAATTGGAGTCGGATCAATTGGTGTTGGATCAACTGGTGTCGGATCGATTGGTGTTGAATCTACTGGCGGTTTTGGATCGATTGGTGTCGGATCTACAGGTGGTTTTGGATCGACGGGTGGTGTCGGATCAACTGGCGGCGTTGGATCGATTGGTGACTCAGGTGTAACAGAATCAATTAATTGCTTACCTTGTTCAGAACCCCGCCAATCTTTAGCTGGATTAATCACTTCATCCAACTTTACTGCCAATCCCGTCGCACCCGTTACCTTAAAAATAATGTCGTTATAATCCTTATCAGATCCGGTATCAACCCGCCAATCTTCCATAACAAAAACACTACCCGCACCGTTGAAATCGGCAATTTGTCCCGTATGAAACGCTTGATTGGGATTCGCAGTCACCAAAGAAAATAGCGGACGAATAGCACCCCCAATATTGGGATCGTTAAACACCTGCTGCACCGTTCCATTCGGCACTAACATGAAGCCAAATTTATCCCCTGGCTTCATATCAAACGTCTTGATGCCTAGATATTTACTATCGTTATAATTCCCGTCACCTAAACCGCCGCTTGCCTTAGCGTCTTCAGTTGCGTCAGAAATGACCACATAACCTTGGGGAGAATTGGAGAGCGATCGCTTTGCCACTTCTTTAATAAACTCAGCCGTTCCTGGCTCAAATTTATCCAGTCCTTCTAAGCTGAAAACAGCTAATTCGCCTTTATACCAACCCCCATCAAATACAAAATCAACCTCAACTTTTCCAGTTGACCCTACGGTAAAATATCCAGATTCAATCTTCAAACCCGTCAGCGAATCGACCTGGCTATTTGGGTTAGATTCCTTAGCTTTTTCTATAAAATTCAGGTCTAAACTATATTTAGTAACCCCACTAACTTGAACAACGCGATCAAAATAGTCTGCTCCTACTATAAAATTATCAACACTTATTTCTTCTGAATTTGTGCCACTGGCATTAGAACTAGATAAAACCTCCCCTTTGCTATTGAGGAGTTCCAAATCGGCATTATTGGTAAGACCACCGAGAGTAAGTTTAAAACTCCCCGTCCCGCTGAGATTGAATTTATAGAGATCAAATGGATTGTTACTATCAACTGCACCCAAATAATTTTGGCTCCCCGTTAGGTTGCCAAGGTCAAAGGTAGACATATTCGGTTCTAAAATTTCTGTAAAAAGCTTTGAATTTGGTTATCGGCGTTCTACTCAGGTTGATATCGCTAAAAACCCGTTGTGAAAATTCCGCTCCCTTGTCATTAATATTATTTTTATCGCTGCGAGCAAAACCGAAAATATACCGAATTATTTGTATGAATAAAATGTAAAGCAAGTTGCAAAATTATGAAGTTTTCATATACTGATGTTAAAATCTATTGTAGCAGGATATACGTGCAATATTTTTATACTTGCGTGTTTACACTTACGCAATCGATTAATGAGATAAGTAACCTTGTCGATAGCCTTGACGCCTTAAAGACTTGGCACGGCTTTTTGATCGCTGCCGCACTGGGGTGAGGGGTGGGATATCAGCGAAGGGTTTTGCGGTGCTTTAACTGAGGTAAAAAAAGATTTTTTGAAACTTTAAGTTTACTATTAATTACTCTCCTGCCTGTATTTTAAGTAGATTGACCAGATGATCTGACAACCACTTTCCAGCATCTCGCAATGCTTGAATTCTGGGAGATACTAAAGGAATTAAACCCCGTTGTTTAGCTAGGATAATTAAGCGACCTGTTCCAATGGTAGTAATACTTAAACTTTGGCTACAGCGACGTGCTGCTCTATCGTCAATAATTGCAGCACAATCGGGATTTGAGCGCTAAGCTTAATACTTCTGATTCTCCTTTACCTAAATCCCAGGCAGCTACTTCTGGTGCTATGGTTACAATTTCTACTTGTTGCGCCCAAGTGACGCTAGATAATTCTCTTGCAGCTGCATCGTTTTGACCTGCTGCTGTAATTTCATCCCACACACCTGCTGGTACTAGAATTTCCGAGAACAGTTGAGGTAGTAATTCAGCTTGTTGACTTTTAAATAAAACAATTAAAGGTAAGGAGTTAATAATAACTCGTTTAATCAACATTTGCCATTTCCTCTGCCAACTCTTCAGCGGTATATTGCATGAAGTCTACTTGGTAACGAGACAAAGCGTTGATGAATTCAGCCCTAGTAATTCCAGCAATTTCTGCTGCTTTGCTTTGAGATATTTGTCCAAGTTCGTACCATTTTACTGCGGCTGCCAGTCGCATCTCTTGAACAAATTCATCGGGGTTTTTGCGAAGAGCAGAAAATGCGGTTTCTGGTAGTTGAATAGAGATAGATACCATTTAATTTTTCCTATTTTACAATTAACAAATTATCGTCATTTATGGCAGTGTATTATAGCATAAATCAAAAAATCTAGTGAATATTCAAAAGCGATATGGGGTCAGGGTGCGGTTATGACCCCGATCAATGCGATAAGTAACCTTGTCGATAGCCTTGACGCCTTAAGGACTTGGCACGGCTTTTCGACCACTGTTGAACTGGGGTGAGGGGTGGAATATCAGCGAAGGGTTGTGCGTAGGCGGTAGCCGAGGCGTCAGCCATCGCCGATTGTTTCGTTAGATGAGCCAAAACATTACCAATAAATCGACAACAGCGGTGAGGTTGACTCACAACTTGCTCTTCACAAAATCGAATTACGACCCAACCTGCTTCTACAAAAAAGCGATTTCGGTAGTCATCTTTCCCCGCAAAGTGAATTAACGTACCATCCTTAGCCATCGGCTCATCAAGTTCGACATCAATATGTAGATTTGTTATCGGTTCGCGAATCAAATAATCCACTACAAAAGGTCGTTCCTGTCCTGGTACTATCACCTGCTGCTGAGGATAAACCCAGTCTTTAAAGTAATGATTTAAGTAATCTAAAAATTCTTTTTCTGATACGCCACAGCGCACGTCACCCATCCCAGAAGTAGAAATTTTGGGCGAGAGGTCGGGCAAGGTTGTGTTTTGAGCGGGTAGTAAAAGAATTGGGTAAATTCCCAGATTATTGCTCATACATTATTTTAATAGCCTGACTCGATTAATCCTGGCTTTAATTCAATAAATCAAGATATTTTAAAGGATAGTAATTCATCAGATCCCCAAAAGCCAAGATATCAATTGATATAATTTGCTCGCCACCTATATACAAAAAGATAGAAAAATACCACGAAATTATAAGTTTCGTTACTATTAGCCAATTTAAAAAGTCAATAAAATCAGATTGTTAGCTTAGGAATATTGCCATGAATTCTTGTGACATTTCAGAAATAGCAACCCCGATCAAAGCAGGGCAACCGCTGATTGCTTGCGAATCCCCTATCCAAGAGCGATCGCGCATCCTTACTTACATTTTGAAAATATGCACCTCAATCCCTCTCCCCTGCTATCTTTGGAATCTTGGCTCAAATCAGATTTTAGAATTAAAAATCAGCCCCCTTGGGAGATTAGAATTTATTCAAGCACAAATCAGCCTAACTAGATCGCAGCTACAGGTCGCTAAAGACTATTTTGATATCCTGCCTATCTGGAACAATTATCAAGAATCGGGTGTATTAATCCTAGAAAATATCTATCCTTGGATTAAAGCTAACATGACTCAAGATGCGGAGTTTTTAATTTTATCAGAATGGGTTAAATCGAATTTAATTAATCTCTATACAAACAGCAGAACAATGAGAAAGACTGCCATCCTTTTGGGGGCTAGGGCAGAAATTACGCCAGAACTTGCACCACAAATTCCTTTAGTTACTCAGGAGTTGCCGGAAATTCACGAGATTATAAAGGCTCTCAAATCGGAAGCTGGCGAGGGATTACCGCCGCACCTTAGTATAGGGGAATTGGAAGCGATCGCGCACAGCAGTATCGGTCTTTATATCTCAGATATCATCAATGCCCTCACTGCCATTCACCACCGACATTCGCCGCAAAATGCCAAAGAACTGGCAGAAAAGTTATTTAACTACAAAGTCCAACTTTTCAATCGACTCTATGATATCGAGTTTCTACCTGCACCTCAAGTCCCTTTAGGTGGGTTGGATCAAATGCTTGCAGCGTTTAAAAAATTCAAACGATTATTAAGTCCCCTGGCGAAAGCCTATAACCTCAAATTACCAAAAGGAGTATTGCTAGTTGGCCCCCCTGGTACTGGGAAATCCCACGCGGCTAAAGTCTGCGCTCAAATTGTTGGAGTTCCTCTCATTTTGGTAGATTGGGGTAATTTTAGAGGTTATGGTAATGAAGCAGAACCTAGATTGAAAAAACTTTTGAAACTCACTGATAGACTCAATCGAGTTGTAATTTATTTTGATGATTTTGATAAGAGTTTTGCGGGGTTTGACGACGGTGGTTTGGGTCAAAGGCTGGCTGGAACTTTGCTCACTTGGATGCAAGAACGTACCAGCGATGCGATTGTTATTGCTAGCGTTAACCGCATGGAATGGTTGCCACCGGAACTCACCCGCGCCGGACGTTTTGATTACATCTACAAAGTAGATTTGCCCAATGGGGGCGAACGCAATACTATTTTTAATCTCCACTTAGCTCGATTCGATGAGCGATTTAAAAATGGCGGCGATCCTTATACTCACGAGTCAAGAAAGGAGGTGATTAAAAGAACCCAACGCTGTGTTGGGGCTGAGATTCAAACGATTGTAGAACGAGCAGCGGCTACTACTTTTTATCAGATGTTTCCCGATGAGAATGCGCCAATTGGGTCTTCGCTTCCCCCTTTGGAAATATCTCCTGAAACTCTGCTTGAAGAACGGAAGCAAATTAAGCCTCTGGCTATTCGCGAAGCTGACCGGGTTGAATCGATGCGAAATAAAGCTGATTTGCAAGCACTTCCGTCTTCTAGTGCTGATGAATCTGTCTTTGCTATTAGTAATGTAGATATTTATGGGGATTGAATGGGTGTCAGTTTTCACTATTGTTTGAGGTTTTTAGCTGATGATTGAGCGAGAGCGATCGCGCTGGTATCGGGGTGCGAAGCGCGAAGTGCATCCGTTGGAATCGCGCTATCATTCGCCATCAAAAAGCCGCATCCCCACAAGTAGGAGATGCGGCATTCCTTGCAAGCTGACGGGTACTACTTCTTAGAAGAACCAGACTTTTGTCGTAACATCAGCGGGGTTAGCACCTGTATCAGTAAGGCAACTGAGCGGATTAGGATAGCGATCGCTAAAATGAATCCGGTTTCGGTACCCCAGTACTGTGGCGGTATATTTGGTGGAATATTGGTCGGTATAGCGATCGCTGGTTCGCCCTTGCAGATAATCGGATTGGTTTGACCTTCCATGATGTTTCTCCTGTTTCTGGATTGGTTTAAGGAGAAGCTTGTTAGCGCTAACTTTGCCTTCCACACTTTTAGAATGACTTAGCTCAACAGGCTTTTTCACCACAGTTTTGGCTCACCCTTGCCACTGCGAGTGCAAGTGAGCCAGAATTGAGCTAATAATCAGCCAGTTACAAAATAAGCATGGCAGCTACTCTGAAAGCATCCAAGGAAGGATTAGAAATTGTTGATATTGCAAGAAGAAAGAAAGGATGGACAAAACATTCTCCTAAGTGGAGTCAGCCGGAAAAGACCGATATCATCACCCCAATAGCAAGTTTGAAGCGGTTTTGGAGAAGAATTCCGATTGACCGAGATGCCTTTGTTGAAATTTGTAAAAGGGTAGGGGTCAATGACTGGGAGGAAATAGTCGATCACACCCCAACCCAGCAAACTGTATCATATATGGAGTTTAGCGTCTATGACGATGCGTGGGTTGGGCGAGAAACTCTGATTCAACTGTTGAGCGATCGCGTAAATTCTTCCTGTCGTGTCTTGCTATTGGTTGGCATGACAGGTATCGGTAAAACTGCGCTGGCGGAACGTGTTGTACAGGAATTGCGAGGAGATTGGAGGGAACACAGGGATAATTTTGAAGATAATAATAAAGCTTCATATTTTGCCAGTGTCGCACAGCAATGGCTGGAGAAGTGGGGAGAAAATGTTCCAAACGAGGAGCGGAAACCAGAACAACTATTACGGCGGTTAGTTAAACGCTTGCGGGAAAATCGCTATTTAATCCTGATGGATTCTCTTGAGTACCTATTGACAGGGAATGAAGAGGATGGTTGGGGTGATTTTGCCGATGAGTGGTGGGGTAAGTTTTTTGTGAGTTTATTGGCAGAATCATCTTGTCAAAGTCGCTTCATTCTTACATCGCAGGATTTGCCAACTAAGTTTGAGACAGATTGCGATCGCTACAAAAATATCTGGCATTGCCAACTTTTGAAAGGATTAGAAATCCCCGAACAGGTAGCGTTATTTCAAAAAGCTGAACTAGATGGCGATTTGGAATTCCCACATAGTCCGTTGCGAATAATTGGAGAAGTTTATGACGGGCATCCTTTAGCTTTGCGGACGATCGCTGGAGAAATTAAAGGTTCTTATGCTGGGAAAGTTAGCGCTTACTGGAAAGATAATAGTCGTTATATTGAAGAGGTAAAAGAAGCTATTGACGAAGCTCGCGATCAACGAGTAGTTAAAGGAGATGAGGATAGGTGGCAGTTAGCATCATACACGAAAGTCTTGCGTAGGAAAGTCAAAGAACGGATTGAGAAGACATTCGATCGGTTAAAAAATGATGTTTACGATGCTTATCTTTTGTTTTGTATGGCTTCAATTTATCGCTGGGAAGTCAAAGAAACCTGGTGGTTGATTAATTTAGAAGATGAAGGGTACAGTGAGGAACAGCAAAAAGCAGCAATGCAAACTCTGCGGGAACGGTATCTAGTTGAAGATGGAGGAATTGACGATGAAGATAATCGACTGGTGGGACAACATAATTTGATTCGCAGTGTGGCGATCGCTCACCGATTAATGCTTCCATAAAACTGAACAAATTGGAGAAATTCACAATGACAAATAACGTGATAACATCTGGTGAGTTAGTTTTGGAACAGTTAGGAATTAATCCTCATAAACTCTGTGCCGACTTTCAAACTCGTGAGCAGCGGCTTCAGTACAGAGCAGTTGTACAGTGGCTTACGGATTATAAACCTAAGTCAGATGCTGCTAATTTGGAGAAAGTGAAGGGGTATTTGGAAGCGTTTTACCATTTTTGTAAAGTGGAAGATTGGGAAAGAGGGGGTAAAATTATATCAATTCGCTTAGATACGTCTAACCATGAAGAATTGCATAAGCAACTATTCATCTGGGGCTACTATCGAGAAGAAATCGATTTGTACAATCGACTTTTGGGGAAATTAAGCCCATATCTAGACGGGGTTTCTGTAGGAAATCTGGGACATGCTTACTATTCGCTAGGAAATTATCCCCAAGCCATCGACTATTTTCAGCAGAGTTTAACCATTGCAAGAGAAATTGGCAATCGCAATCTTGAGGGAAGCGGGCTGAACGGTTTGGGAAATGTTTACAAGGAGCTAGGAAATTATTCCCAAGCTATCGACTATTACCAGCAGAGTTTAACCATTGCAAGAGAAATTGGCGATCGCAATCTTGAGGGATGCTGTCTGGGAGATCTGGGAAATGTTTACGGTTCGCTAGGAAAGTACCGCCAAGCTATCGACTATTTTCAGCAGAGTTTAACCATTGCAAGAGAAATTGGCGATCGCAATAATGAAGGAACCTGGCTGGGAGATCTGGGAAATGCTTACGGTTCGCTAGGAAATTATCCCCAAGCCATCGACTATTTTCAGCAGAGTTTAACCATTGCAAAAGAAATTGGCTATCGCTATCTTGAGGGACGCTGGTTGGGAGGTCTGGGAAATGCTTACGGTTCGTTAGGAAATTATCGCCAAGCTATCGACTATTACCAGGAAAGTTTAACCATTGCAAGAGAAATTGGCGATCGCAATAGTGAGGGACGCTACCTGGGATGTCTGGGAAAGGCTTACAATGCGCTAGGAAATTATCGCCAAGCCATCGACTATTTTCAGGAAAGTTTAACCATTGCAAGAGAAATTGGCGATCGCAATAGTGAGGGAACCTGGCTGAGACATCTGGGAAATGTTTACGGTTTGCTAGGAAATTATCCCCAAGCTATCGACTATTTCCAGGAGAGTTTAACCATTGCAAGAGAAATTGGCAATCGCTACAGTGAGGGAAGCTGCCTGGAAGGTTTGGGAAGTACTTACTATGCGCTAGGAAATTATCCCCAAGCTATCGACTATTTCCAGGAGAGTTTAACCATTGCAAGAGAAATTGGCAATCGCTACAGTGAGGGAACCTGCCTGGGAAGTCTGGGAAATGCTTACGATGCGCTAGGAAATTATCCCCAAGCTATCGACTATTACCAGCAGGGTTTAACCATTGCAAGAGAAATTGGCGATCGCAATAGTGAGGGACGCTGGCTGGGAAGTCTGGGAATTTCCTACGCTTCGCTAGAAAATTATCCCCAAGCTATTGACTATTTCCACCAGGGTTTAACCATTGCACGATCAATTGGCGATCGCCTGCGGGAGGGTATCTGGCTGAGAAATCTGGGAGTTGCTTACGATGCGCTAGGAAATTATCCCCAAGCCATCAACTATTACCAGCAGGGTTTAACCATTGCACGATCGATTGGGGATCGCCTAGGTGAGGCTTCATCTCTCTATAACTTGGCAATAGTCTACCTTAATTTAGAAGAGCGCACTCTAGCTGTTGAATCTTGCGATCGCGCTCTCTCCATCGCCACAGAATTAGGCATCCCGCTAGCCAAGGAATGTCAGGAATTGAAGGAAAAATTACTTAACGAATCAGCATAAACTATAACGTATCGATGGCGAATGTCTAACAGGATAGTAAAGAACCGATATTCTTCAAAATGACTAAGAGCGATCGCTCAAGATTTATCTATCAGTTTCATTAAAACAAAGTGAGAATTCCAGTATTAGGAGCGTCACTTAAAGCTGCGATCGCAGCATAGTTGCCTCTTAGCATCATCTCGATATCCCCTGTTGAACAATTTCCACGCCGTATCCAAATTACCTTGGGGGGAAATCCCAACAATAGACTCAATTCGCTAAAATCCGCATCTTTAGTAACGATAATATAGTCATGCTGACGAGCATACTCCCAAACCTCACGATCGGGTGCGGTCGGTAATCCAATCGCATCAACATGAACAGAACCAGGGTAGATATCTGCAAGGCGATCTACAAGACGAGGCGAGAGATTTTGGTCAAACAAAAGTAGTTTCATGACTGAACAATTAACATAAACTGCTCCCGTTTAGCTGCGAAACTCAAGCAAGCCAAAATATCCTGTTGGGTCAGATAGGGAAAATCATCTAGGATTTCTTGATAAGTCATCCCAGAAGCGAGATACTCCAGCACATCATAAACCGTAATTCTCATGCCTCGAATACAAGGTTTGCCACCTCGTTTACCCGGTTCGATGGTAATTATATTAGCGAGATCTTGGTCTGACATAGCTCTCTCCTTTTAGCTTCTGTTCTCAATTTTACCCTAGTAAGCCGATCCAGAATCAGATGATGAATGGAACACGCTCCGAGGTAAAATATTAGCTCACTCACCGGAGCGACAGAAAATAGATCGGGATCTCACCACATTTAAACACATCCAGTCAATTTCGATAGAATACACTGGCCCCATCCCTTCTAACTACGCGGTAATCTCGTGACACAAATACTTTCTACTTTGAGATTTTTAGCGAGCAGAATTAGACAATCTAGTCAACAGTTCATCATCCGATAATTGCGGCAACTGTTGCAACAATAATGCTAACTCTTCCGGAGACAATGCCAGTAAGTTTGTCACCAGATCGGGGATGCGATTTCGCACCGTGGCGTCAGCCGTATCGCCCACTTGACCAAACCGCATTCTCAAGACATTTTCTGCTAGTAACCTTCTAGCTTGCTCAATCCCTTGAGAGTCACCAGTCAGTGCGGATAATTGCAGCAATAACAGCGTAAATTCGGTAGCAGGTAAAGCCGATACCGGGACTAACAAAGCAGCCAAAAGCGCATCTAATTCACCAAACCGTACCCGCAGAAAATTTTCTAAAATCGAGCGCTGTCCTTCTTCTCTTCCTTGTTGTATACCTCGTTCAATTCCTTGTTGTATAACTTCTTGCCTTCCTGCTTGTATACCTTCTTGTCTTCCTCGTTGTTCTGCCGCTTCTAGTTGCTGTTGAAACAAAGGTGCGTTCGGCGTAGCCGTCGCGTAGCGAATCGCCATAACCAACTCCCGATCTTCTGCTTCTAATTGTTGTTCTTGATTTGTCGCTAAGTTAGATTGCAACCGATACAATAATTCTAACGCAATAGCGCGGACTGGGTTATCGACTGATAAGGCACTCAACTGTGCGTTCGCGAAGCGGCGCGGATGCGCTCTCGCACGTGCCTGCACCCTCCCCCTACCCAAGATTCTCAGCCACAAGGTGTCTTCTGTTTCTGGCAATTGATGGATAACCACAACCGCCGTCCGCAAATATTCCCCTAGAAAGTAGATTCCTTTACCCCAGTTCTGTTCGTCTGGGGTGGCATTAAACCCATTTAATAAGGTTTCTGATGCTGTCGGAGTCAGAATCCATAGCTTTGGTAATTCTGCTTCCTCACACCGAGTATTTTCACGTCTTGCTCTGCGCTCGAATTCTGCTGTTACATCCAACAATTTACTCAAGCCACTCCGAAAATCGCTGACGGTAGCAGGATTGCGGAACGGTTCAAAAAGGGCTGTCGTGGTTGCCATTTTTCCCAACAATCCCAGGTTTTCGACATAATCTGATGCTGGGGTAGATGGAGTAAAGTAAACATCAATCTCGCGTACTTCTGAAGCTACGTCACGACTGGGGATAACTGCTCCTAAAGGAGATAGCAGTTCCGATAAATAATCTTTGGCAAATTGATCGTAAATGAATCGCGTCATCTGAGCCGATCTGCGATTTACTTCTTTATAATTATCCCATATTCATCCTGGTTTTTAACATTTTTAACTTCAATATTTTGATTCACATAAATACCTGACAATCCAGTCGTTTATCAAACAATATAAATAAATTGCACGATCCTTAAATTTATCAAATATTACTCAAGCGAAGGAACATGCAATTATATCTGTTATATTTTGATATATCAAAAGTTACTCAATTTGATAAAAATAGCACCTAAATTATACTTTTTGTTACTCGCAACAGCCAGCATAAAACCATTAAAACTAACAGTAAGCAAAGGAATTTCTGCTCAAAGCTATGACCAAAATCAGGTACTTTGACGACCCAACAGAAATCGAGGTGATGACCCTCAAACGGCAGCAATCAAACCGAACGCATACAATCGGATTGCTGCTTGCTGCCGCTACGGTTATCCTCTCGATCGAAATCTCAATTCATCGGTTAATTTTTTCCAGCCTAGTGTTACTGACTGCTATTGCGTTGGCGAAGCCTTTTGCGAAGCAAAGTATCGCATTCCCCAAACAATCCAACGCCGGACTAACCAAAGTTGACACCTTACAGCGAAAACTGGGAATCAAACTGTACGGGTTAGCGTTCACCCTACTTGGCACAATCTTCCTACTAGACTTAACAACCGCACCCGCACAAGCCCAGTTTCTCAACAACGCCCAACAATGGATGCAAGGTGCATTTCCTAACATCGATGCAACCATTGTTGAGCTAGTTTTCAACGTTTTAAGATCGCTATTTCTGCTGTATCTTGCCATCTCTTTAGTGCGGATTATTAACGCCGCTAGACAAGATGAAGATTGGCAACAACTAGCTAGAACTCCCCTAATTATCTTGATTACCGTCGTTATGGGCGATATCCTCACAGGTTTTATCGTCGGTACGGGTGGCGGTACTCCCTAATTGCATCATGTCATCTCCCCGCAAACAATTTAGAACCGTCAATCGCGTTTTGGGCGAACAACCCAAAATTGGCCCATTCCCAGCCGACCAGGTATTTCCTTGGTCTGCGATCGCTCTATTAAGCTATTTTGTTGTTAAAGTTTTGTTCAATGCTTCTTGGCTTGTTACTGGCTTAGTCATCGGCTGGAGTTGGGCTAGCTGGTGGACTTTATCTAGTAACAAAACTTGGATGGGAAAATTCGTCCGAGTTCCGCGAATTGTCCGAGGTTATCAGCATTTTCAATCCCTCGTTAAAAACCAGAAATGAACAAGAAAACTACCGCAGACAAACTCGGCACTAAAACGATTGAAACCAAGGCAGTTGCCAAACGACTTACTCCCTTTGAAGACCTCGTTCATCTAGCTGCCATCGGTCGCATTTCTTTAGCGGGTCGCCAAGATATTGGTGCCATCATTCTCAAAAAAAAAGATAGCTTCCAGATTAAATTTTGCTTTGAATGTAAAGGGATTCACCCCTCGTTACCAGACGAACAAGTTTACCCAATTTTTGTAGGAATTGAAGCCGGACTTAAAGAACTCCCCAAAGGCGAACTGTTAACCCTACACATGGGTTCCTTCACCGACGACTTTGACCGACAACAAACTCTCAAAATGATTGAGGAAAACTGCACTCAAGATGAGTTAAAACTGCTCGCCCGTTCTGAAAGATTGAGAATTCGAGAACTAACCAAACAAGGAATTCGCAAGACCAAATTTTTAAGACTCTATTGCACCTACACCGTTGAAGGGGCTGAAGAAACCAAAACAACAGACTTTGTAGAAAAGCTCATGCTTCAAGGGCAGAAAACTTGGCATCAATTCACTGGAAAAAAAAACTATGAAATTTGCCGCATTTTTCGCCATTTTAGGGTTGCTGAGTACCGCGCAAATTGTTCTGGCAACTCCTTCGATTGAGCAAATTCCCCGCTCTCAATTGACGGGAAAAAACGCTCGATTGCAAACCCTTTATCTGTGGCCTGGACACGGGGTTTCTATCTCGTTTTACGAAACCGACGAATTGATTAAACGAGTATGGCTGGATGACATTTCCCGGATTGTATTTGATGTTGATGGTTGTCTGGAAGATTTATCGGCAAGAAACTGCACTCATCCCGGTGCTGGACTTATCCACCTCAGACAAATCGAACCCCTCAGAATTCCCGGTGCGCTGCGAGCCACGAATGGCGCTCACCTGACTCTCGTAACCCAGAACAAAGCCGGACAGCGACAAACTTACCACTTTCGAGTTATTCCAACGAGGGGAAATCCCCAATACAGCGCGATTGCGATCGTTCCAGATGCCGAAACTGCAAACGATCCAAACGGGGAAATTGTAGTAGCGATCGCGCGAGGAATGCAAATCGCTTTAACCAACCAGTGGATTCGCCCCGAAGACCCGTTGTGGAAACGATTGCAAAACCTACTCGCAGCGCTTCGCAACGACACGCCTTTGGATGTGGCTGCGACTCAATCGGGGGTTTCTATTGTACTGGTTAACCGTCTCGTTACTTTAGGTCAAGGAGATTTCCAATGAACCCCAAAAATCAATTGAAATACTGGATGTTTGCTGGCTTTTTATCCGCCCTTTTCATCCACGGATGGATTCAATTTAATCCCAATCAATGGCTCAGTTTTTTAGGCAACTATCCCGCACAAGCAGAGGAATCGGAGGCTATCCCGCTGAAAAACTTCAACAATGCGCCGATTCCAGATTTTGAACAAATAACCCTCGGCAACCTCCCCCCGTTTGAAACCAGCGGTTCGGCAGAACTTCCCAACGGTCAAACGCGGTCGTGGAATGCAGGACAAAACCCAAGTCAAATCTTTACTTTGGGAGATTTTGAAGCCGCGTTCAAACTACAAAAGTTTGACCTCAATCAAATTGGTCAGATAGCTGGCATCAGGATTGATGTGATAAAGTTATCCGATTTCAAACTATTGGAAACTCAAAACATCCAAGATCTCGTGAAAGCCATGCCCCAGCTTTTAACGAAAACTTTGGGAGAAATGCCACCGATTCAGGAAATAGTGGCACAAGTGTTGCCACCAGGGTGGTCGCCCGATCGAACGCTGGGCGAAATTCTTTCACAAAATCCCCAAGTTCAATTTACCCAATTAGGACAAATTGACTTAAGCAAATACCGATTAACCCAAATTCCAGGCATTGAAACAGTCCCCCTCGAAGCCTTCAACAATTGGCAATCAACCCCAATTAACGGTGTGCCAGGACTGTCTCGCGTGCCGTTGAGCGAGTTTCCCAACGCCCCTGCACCCGTGGGGAACATGGTAGCGCTAATGGATGTACCGCTCCAGCAAATAGAACAAGACCGCCAGAAACGAGTCATATCGGGCAGCCAACAGGAAGGCTTCAACGTCCCTTGCGACAAAGACTGTATGCACGTTGAATTAGCACAAGGCGGTTTACAAGGGGCGCTGTGGATTGGAAAAACCCAATTAGTCAAAGGAGGATTTGGCCCTCTCGGACAGTTGAATAGTGGCAAAGAACCTGCTGGACGCCATCCTTTTGGCGACGGTTTCAAAGTAGTTGTTGAAAGCGTGGACGAGGCGAAAGGAACTGCAACGCTGGCGATGTATTTCCGCATCTGTCAGCGGGGGATGCCAGATTTGGGATGCAGCCCCTATTTTCTCGGCCCTTTGCCTTTGATGGTTGTCAAAGAAAAGCCACCCATTTTTGTTGGAAGTGCCGCTATTTCCACGTTAGAAAGCTTTCGCCAAACAGAAGCTTTGGGCTTGCTCAATCAAATTCTGGAAAAGGCTAAAACCGATGAAATTCAGGTTGGAGATTATTTGATTAGTCGCAGGCGGAATCTTGAGAACGGCAAAGGGCAACTGTGTTTAAAAAAAGGCGATCGCGAGTTAGTTAAATATCCGGTACAAAAAACTCCACAAGGATTAATTAAACAAGTTGATAAAATTAACCTTACACAATGGGATTGGCAGCAAATTCAATTTATTTATCGAAATACAAAATCTCTTAATGCCCTCGATACAAGCCTAGCCGGTTCAGTTGGAAATCAAGATAGTTTACCTTTTGTTTCTCAAATCAAAGTTCCGCTCCACCCCGACCTTAAAAAAGCTTGGGAATATCTCAATCAGCACGGCTGGTCTGCTAACACTCAAGCAGGAAACGACCGGATTAAAGCTACTTTGGAACAATCAAAAGGGCGGTTAAGGGTTGCTGAGCAACAAGAGCTTTATTACAAATGTTTATTGCATCATCAGGAGCTAATGTCCGCTCCTAATCCTATACAGTTACCCTCAATTCAAGAGGTGATGAAGGATTTAGAGCGATGGCGAAAAGAGGCAATATCAGCACATTATACTCCTACTCAACACCAGGCGATAAATCGAGAGAAAGCTGCCGATACTCAAGCGGAAATCGCTTTGTAAATTGCTTGTGCCGTCATGCGTATCGCGCCAGTATGTGCGTCGGCGCGTATTGCATTTGTGGGATGCGATCGCTCCTCACAGCAAATCTCATCGCTTGTAGTTCCCTCACCGAAACCGTTGAGACAAAGGTTGTAGCCGCACAAGGCTTTTGCCGCAACTAAGGTGGGTTTATTATGGAGCGATCGCAAAGGCAAAAGCCATCGCCACCTTACTGCCAATGCCCATGAGATCGCGCTTTCTTGTTGAAGTTGAGGGCAGCGTGAGCGAGTCCAGCGTTGCGATTGCTTTCCCCTTACTCTGGCGAAACTAACTTGTGGGTAGCTACACCCTGCGACTTGAATTGTTAAAGCAATTAGCAAAAAAAATGAGCAATGAGGCGGCTCAGTCAACTTCAAAGTCAAATCATCCAGGCATTATGCTGAATAATTTGCTTATCATAGAAAAGACTCTTTGGTGATAGATATAACTTTACTCTTGCATGATTGCCCTTAGCGAGTTTCAGCGCTACTTACAATCGAGAATCGATACTTCAGGGGAGGACGCCAAGCGGGAGGTAAGCGATCGCTATATTCCCACGCTAGCAGAGTTACCCTTGCGAGTACAAACTTTGGCATCATCTGAGGCAGACTCACAGGAACAACAGAAAAGACCCGAACAGTTCGCGGTGCTGGAGGGACTGCGGAAGTATGCCTCAGAGCATGTGTTGCTGGTAGGTAAACCTGGTTCCGGGAAATCAACCTCGCTGCGGCGGTTGTTGTGGGAAGAGGCAGGCCGCTGTTTAGAAGCAATCGAACAGGGTAACAGTGAGATTCCCCCAATACCTATCCTGATTGAACTGCGCGGTCTTAGCGGTTTAGTGTTAGCAGCGATTCAAGAAAAGCTGGGGTGGTGGCTTGACCTTGATGAGAAAACCTTGAAAGCTCTCCTCCGTGATAGACAATTGTTCGTATTCTTAGACGGGTTGAATGAATTACCTAATGAACAAGCTTGGCAAGCAGTAGATGAGTTTAGACAGGTATGTGCTGAGTTAAAAGTTCCTTTAATCATTACAACGCGGGAACTGGGTTCAGGCTTGGTTCAGGGAAATGTTAAGAAGCTAGAAATGCTACCGCTGACTGAGCCTCAGATGCGGGAGTTTGTCTGCAAGCAGTTACCGGAGACGGGTGAGGAACTGTGGCGGCAAATTCAAGGCAAGCTTCGGGAGTTAGCAGAAACGCCGTTGCTGCTAAAGCTGTTATGTGATGTGTTTGAACAGAATGGACAGATTCCTAAAAGCCGAGGCGATCTATTTCGTAAGGAATTTGCGCGACGATATGAGGAATTTAAACCTGAAAGATACCGGAACATTTCTGAGGACTCGCGTCGTTTTGCGTTTGATCTACTGAGCTATCTTGCCTTTACGATGGTTCAAGGCGAACCTCATACCGATCCCTGCCAACCCAGTGCCTCTTGGATTACTATTCCTAAAACTCAGGCAGAAAAAATATTAGCCACGTTTCTGGCAGGCGATCGCACACCCGATGTCGCGGTTATGTCGAAAGCTAAAGAGTGGTTAGAAGATTTGCTGGAATGGCACTTGCTCCAAATAGCTAGCACTCCAACTCACATTGAGTTTCATCACCAACTGTTTCAGGAATACTATGCAGCGGAGTGGCTGGCACCACAGTTGGCAGAGTTAAGTGATGAGGAACTAAAGAATCACTACTTGAATTATCTAAAGTGGACAGAACCACTAGCGATGTCGATGTCGTTTGTGGAGTCTGATCCCTTGGCAGTGCGGATGGTGAAACTGGCGCTAGATGTTGATTTGTATTTGGGAGCAAGGTTGACCGGAGAAGCTACGATATCTCTACAGCAGGAGACTGTAAACGTCCTCCTACAAAAAAATTTCCAGCCATCTCTCACAATCTGGCTTTTAGAACAAACTCAGTCGCACAATGCGCTGCCATTCTTGCTTGATGTTCTGAAAAATGGATGTTCTGATACCCGTTGGCGTGCTACTCGATCATTAGGTAACTTTGCAAATGTTGAAGTTTTAAAGTATTTGATTGAGGCATTGAAAGATAAGGATTCTTCTGTTCGTCAGAAAGCAGTGGAGTCATTGGGAAAATTAGGTAATTCAGAGGTAATTCCGCACCTTTGTCAGCTAGATGATGAAAATTTTTTGGTTCGCAGTATTGTTGTGGAAGTTTTAGGAGAGTTGGAAGGCAGAGCAGCGATTGATTGTTTGAAGAGTGCGTTACAGCATGAGGATTATACTGTTAAAACTAAGGCCGCTGAATATCTAGGACAGCGTGTTCCTCAAGAAGTAATTGCCTTACTAAATGAAGAGTTTAATAGTGGCAATGCTGATCCCAAAAAAGATGATCTACAACTTCTAGGTCACACAAAGAATGACGCAGCTATCCCGCTCTTGATCCGTGCTTTATCAGAGAGTGATTGGATCGTTCGCTCAGAAGCAGTTTCCCAAATAGGTTTACTAGGAATATGGCTAAATTCCGATGTATTAGAAAATGCTGTAACGGCTCTTATCAATATTATGCAAGATGATCCAGAGACTTCTGTTCGCTCTAGTGCAGCACTCCATCTAGGATTCATCGGTGACTCGCGAGCAATACCAGTTCTGATCGAGGCTTTATCTAAGGATGATCTGGTTGTACGCTCTTCTGTTGCTGATGCTTTGGGTCGGCTCCAGGATCGGTCAGCTATTAGCGCACTTACTCGATCTCTACAAGATGAGGATTATGTTTCTGAAGCAGCTATTAGATCGTTACGCATTCTGAATGCAGTGGAATCATTACCTGCGCTAAGAAAATTGTTGCAATCTAAAACAATTAAGGTTCGGCGGGAAGTAATATTTACTCTTGGATTTATAGGTGAATCTAAAGACTTATCAAACTTGTATAAAGCTTGGCAAGACAAAGAATTTTCTATCCGTGTCTATGCAGCTTATTCATTAAGTCAACTAAACAATCGAAAAGGAATACCTATCTTAGAGGATGCCCTAAAAACTGGAAATAAAGATGCTCGTGAAGTAGCGCTTGGTGGTCTACAAAACTTTAAGGGAAAAGTCGGTTTGTCTAGTATTATTACAACAGCATTAGAAGATGATGAATACTCTATCCGAAAGAAGGCTGTTGAATTTATAGAAAATTTTAAAGAGAGTCAAGAGGTAGTCAACCAGCTCAAAATTGCTCTTCATAGCCCAAACGAAGATATTTGTAGAAATGCGATGGATGCTGTCAAGACACTAGGTAATGCTGAAGTCCTATCTCGTTTGAGACAACTTGCAGAAACAATTACAGTTGTTGAAAGACCTTTGGAGGGGATCTCTTCCATCCAATCACGCTGTCAATTCTACAACTATGACATCGCCCAGTTGACAACCCCTCGGAAAAATGAACGCGGAGGGGACAAACAGGAAGATTTGGTACATAATAAGTTAAACATACTTACCCAAGAGGTTAAAAAAGTGTCAGAAGAACCCAAGCGCGTCATTAATACTCACAACTACTTTGAACAAGGCACCCATACTCATACCCACAATTACGCAAACGATGAAACCTTAAAACAACAAACCATAGAACTTCGCCAATTAGTAAATCAAATTCAGCAAACCCACCAACCAACCACTGAAGTCGAAGCTGCTGAAATCATTGATGTTGAATTTCGCGAAATCAAAAAGACAAACCCAACTCGATGGCAAACAATCCAAAAACAACTGCAACTTTTAAAGCGCCAACTCCTTAACCCGAAAAGCCACTTTAAAGCCACCAAAGCAACCATTGCTGAAGTCGCTAAACATTACCTCGAAGAAAGTGTCGTTTCCAAAGCCCTTATTACTTACCTCGACACTATGAGCGCTGACTCTGACTAAGAAGAATAAATCATGCAAATTCCGATCGCCCCCTAGTTTCTATCCTACAATTCTATCAACGATCGCACCCACTGAAAATCGCTCTCACTCAGCGCTGGCACTGGCTGCACTGAATAATCGATCGCAAAATCTAGAGCCGCCTCCTGGTAAACTTGTCCCAAAATCTCAGATAAATTAACAACAGGTTCTTCATCTCCTGATTGCAAAGGAAGCAAGAATTGGGGAATTGGTTCGCGCATATTAAACGGGTAAAGTTCAGCTTCGGGCCGGAGATTAGCTCGACTGACCAAAATGCGGTAGTCCGATGAAATCGCTTCTGCCATTGGCATAAAGTTTCCCGTCCTCAGCAGATCGATTTCAACCAAGTGAGTGGCACTGTTCAAAACCTTTTGTCGCTTTGTTAGGTACTTATCTCGACCTTCACCAACTCGTTTATTCTTAGGTGAGAGGACTTCTACAACCGTTACCACCCTCCCAGTCTTGACTTCCCGAATCTCCAGATAGCGTTCCGCGATTTCTTCATCGAGGGGCAATGTTACTCGAATTGGCTTGCTTAAAACCTCAGTTTTTACAGCAGAACTCGGTTCAACTTCAGGATTTTGTTGGAAAATAGAGGCATCTGGAATACCAACCAGTAGAGCATCCAAGTAAACCCGTTTCTCCACAGCAGCTCGATATTTAGGTACTAATAAGGGATTTAGCGATCGCGCTAGCTCAACAATCAGCCAGGAGTGAACCTCTGACCACAATGAAGGATTTTCAAGATAAGGATTCATCCCTGGAAAATTCGGTGTCATAATCGCAAGAGAACGAATGAGAAAACGGACGATGGAAAAAGATGCGCTCCATTCCTACTATATCTATATTTTTTTCAAAGCATAGGAACGCAAACGTTCAGAACCCAAGTCGAGGAGCAAGCGGTGAACGAGGTAGATATCCTGGAAATTGACGCAAGAGACAACCAATTGAGCCATTGCTATCTGGGAGGCAGAGACAGGACAAGCAACAGTTGTGTACGACTGTGAAAGCGATCGCATTTGATTGCTCATCCTTGGACTTCCAAAGGCAATGCTATATTTTAGCAGGCGTTTCGGTGCGTTAATTGCAGTTAGCAAACAGCATATTCGGTAAATTGCCGCTTGAAGGGAGACTTAAATCCTAAAACTATATCCTTCTGCGGGACTCCAGCCTCAACTAATTCATTGGCTACTCCCACTTCTGTTCCATCACTCTGAATCCAAATTTTTTCATCCTTGATATCAATGTGAATTAGGCTCCCATATTCTCGTCGTTGGTCGTGCCAACCCACGAGCATTAATAAGTAATGATTGCGTTCGCGATCTAGAATTAACTGCACTTGTGTCTCGTCATCTTTAAGGTTGGCAAAGTGCGCCTTGATGATTTTTTGCACCAGTTCGGGATAATTTAATTTTTCCATAAAACAATCTCCTGTTTAATAGCATCAAATACGAGTAATTTAAGGTGATATTACTCTACGTTATTCTAAATAAATTGGCGTTTCTATTAAGGTTTCCTATTAACATACTCATGATAACCACATCTTCGTAACCGCAAAGTTCCATTTGAAAAACTACAGCTAACACGCAAATCTAGACTTACTCGAAAATGAAATAGGTCTATATTTGAAAATTTTTCATACGCTAAACCTCCATCTTGCTTGAGTGCTTTTGGATCGCCATCAGCTTTTGTTAGCAAGTAAGATACCTTGGCAAGAGTTTCTTGTAGTCTAACTCTGTCTCGCCAGTTTTTAACTCGCTCGTAATCATACCTAAAAGATTCTTCATAAGCTAAACCAGGAAAATATAATAAATCCCTTGACAAAAGCTCATTTTTGCAGCTTTTCCAAATTGTACCTAAATTTGATAGTATTACTTCATTGTCTAGGACAAATATAAATTGTTTGGGAATATCTCGAGCGTTAGATAAATCAATATAACCTGCTTCCATTAGTGCAAATTTCATAGGATTAATAATTGAAATATCGAATTTCATAGGTATTTTAGGAATATTGATAAGTGTGGGATTTGCTCCTTCAAGAATATAAATCATCTCGTCAGCATATAACATCCCAATTGTGTCCATATATCCTTGTAATGCTCTAGAACTTGCCACTAGGTTAAAAGAGATTCTGTATCCCGACTCTCTGTAGCTAGGAGCTAAATTGTCCAACCACAACAACAGATCGTCAGCACCGTGATTAAATGCTTCAGAGCTAGCTGTTGAAAATCCTGTTGGTTGATATATCTGAACATTAAGTCCTCGACCGACAAGAAAATCCTGAATAATATTAGCTATTACCGTAGATATTGCTGTATCGCTAGCAATTAAAAAATGAACATCTTGTTTCCCTTGCTCTAAGTTACCTTGATACAAGGCATAAATTGCACCGATCTCAGTACTTGCACGCCTAACATCTAGGATATTCCCATCGTTAAGTTTTTGGATTGCCCTTTCTTTAAGAGTATGAATTATGTCTGCAACATCCGGATGACGATCTTCAAGTTCGATATTTTTCAAGTTAGTGGTTTCCCATAACAGCATTAACCAGTCATACTCGAAACTAATATCAATTTGGTTTGTTAATAAGCTTGTACCAATAGGAGTAATAACAAGTCTAGGCATATTGTATTTTGCTATTGTAGGATTAACAGGCATCCAAGATAATGGGTCTACATCTGCGAAATAATCATATATAAAACGATCGAATTGGTTGATTTCTATTTGTTCTGATATGTGTAAAATCCTACTGGCACTTTCTAACAGATTTTCCTCTTGAGGTGCCTTAAAATTTTCTCTAACTTCGCTAGCAATTCTCCTTACATCAACCAATAACGGCTCAAACCCAGCCTCTACCAGTGGCTGCGCCAAAGTCTCCACCAACGAAGTAAGTCGCAAAACCTCTCCCACATCCTCCTGCTGTATCTTATCTCTCAACCTCTGCGCTAACTCCCGCGCTACCTCATCTGGCTTAGTATACGCCAGTACCGTCCACTCCTGCGCCTCAGCTAAATCCCGCGTATCTGCGTCATCATCACTCAGTCGCTGCGCCACATAATCCAGCAAAAACTCTCCCAACTCATCAAATCTTTCCTGTCCAAACTGCTCCTTCAATTCCCGCAACAATAGATTGCGATCGCTAATATCCATTTCATACATCTCATAGCCCACCTGCCGACACAAACGTGACAGCAACAAACACATGAGCTACCGCAGTCCAAGGGGCTTCGGGGACAAAGTTTGCCCAAATTTGGTAAAGTAAATCGGGCGTAAGTACCAAAGGAAACGCCGCATGACGAGCCAAGTTGCGGTGTGCTTCTCCAAACTGCTGGGCAAACCCTTCAACCCGTCGCTGGGCAATTCTCATCGCACGGGTTTGGTTAATATCAGTCTTCACATCAGCCATGAGTGCATCACCTCCCCAGCAATATACCGACCCCGCAACACGCTAATCGCCGCATTCATCCCCTGAGAACTCATCTCAAACATCGGTACAAAACGGGCTATTTCCCCAGCCGTAGTTTGCTGCCAGCACTCACTCGGCATTGGGTTGAGCCAAGCAAAATAACGCACCGACTGCTGTAACTCTTCGATCCACGCTTTAGTATTATCAACCCGTTCTCGATCGAAATTTCCCCGTGCTGCTCCGGCATCGCTAACAATTAATACTGCCGTCCTTTCTCCAATTTCCTCAAAAATATCAGAAACAGTCTTGGCATCAAGCATCGCAGGATGACGATACAAGTATTCATCTGGGTAGTCGTGAAAATAAAATACATTAGTTGTTCTCAACCGTCCTCCTCGTTGTGCCGTTTCCACCAACTGCCGCGATAAATCGTGAAACGGAACCATCGAGCCTTCTCGATCGATTAGTAACACTAGATCGGTGCGATTTGTACGGGGTGGCATCAGTACGGGTTGCAGTAAAATCCCCTCACGCCCAATTTTTGCCACCGTCTCCTCAACATCTAACTCTGTGGGTACTCCTTGGCGCACCGGACGACGCAGATAACGCCAGCATTGCTTCATTTGTCGCTTGGTAACAGGGAAATACTCTGTTAAAAGCATATAGCGGGGGCGTTTCATTTCCCTATTCCCGCGACTACTCCGCACAGCTTGGACTGCTTGCACTGGTTCGGGGGTGATACTGGGAGGTGTCTCTAAGTCTGGTAATCGTTTATCAGATGTTGATGTTTCGTTTGAGGAAGATTCGTAGTTTTTTTGTGTAGGTGAGTCTGAAATTAAACCTGGGGAATTTTCTTGTGTGCTTAAATCCGAATTAACTAGGTGCGATTCGATTTGTTTCCACATCTCCCCAAACAAACGTCGAATCAGGCGATTTTCTTCCTCTGACTTTGCCCATAACATACAGCAAAGTTGCTCTAATTCCTGACGACTGCCGATACCAAAGCCAGCCTGCAAACTACGCAAAACTGCCAAATACTCATCAACCCCCAACGGCAACCCATGCCGCGATCGCAGACTGTTAAAAATATCCAGCAGTGGCAGTTCTTCAAGCTTCATACTTCAGATACCGCAGATGATCTTCCCATTTTTTGAGTAACACTTCCGGGAACGGCAGTTCTCCCTCAAGCTGCTTCAGCACCTCATCTTTAGGAAATTGACGTAGCACCGCAAACCAATCAAGCAATTCGCTGGTGCTGACCTTTTTCCCCGACTTACCCTTCTCCATTTTCCGCCGCAATTCGATAAAACGCTTCACCGCCGCTTCTACTAAATCGGTGTCCGATTCAGAAAAGTGAGCCTGAACAATATTCGTTAACTGTGCGTAAGGAAATTCAATGTAATAAAACAAACAACGCCGCAGAAACGCATCGGGTAAATCTTTTTCATCGTTGCTAGTCACAAACACAATGGGCGGGTAATTTGCCTTAATTTCTTCTCCCGTTTCTTCAATGGTGAATCGCTGTTCGTCAAGCTCCCGCAACAAATCGTTAGGGAAATCAATATCCGCCTTATCAATTTCATCAATCAGTACCGCTGTGCGATGTGAATTTTCAAAAGCGCGTCCCAGCGACCCTTTTTTGATGTAATTGTTGAGATCGTCAACCTTAGAACGGCTTTGTTTTCCCATGCGAGTCAGTTGAGCATCGTGTAAACGACCCACAGCATCGTAAGTGTAGAGTCCATCCCTTGCCCTAGTTGTAGACTTAATATACCAAGCCTCGTAGGGCAATCCCAATTCGTGCGCCACCGCCTGCGCCAAGCGGGTTTTACCGCATCCAGGTTCGCCCTTGAGTAACAGGGGACGCTGTAAAAAGATGGCAAGGTTAACGGCATTGACGAGTTCCGGCGAAGGCAAGTAAGGCGCGAGTCCGTACTGCTGACACTCTTGTGCTGAAATTGGCTTGCCAGTGTAAAACTGCTTACCACTGGCAGCGAGTACACTTGCTAAATCAGCCATTTTGCCAATCCTCCTTCCCAACTATGACCGCAGTGACAGCAAATTTCTTCATACACAAATTCTGGGACACCATTTTCTGTCTTTTCTAACAATATTTTGGATGTTAAACCTGTGGGTATTTGCATACTCTCCATCGCCATCACCATATCAATCCAATCATCCAGCACATCTGGTGGAAATGGGCTGACGGGTGGTAAGTGTAAAGGTATTCGTGGGTACTCTGGTTCATCAAATTGCTTGGCTAGCAGGATATTTGACTCACAAACTCTGCCGCTATTATCTACCAAAAACATTAATAAATGTGTATTTCGTTCGCTATGAGGGCAATTTTCCTCAACTTGTGCCACCAGTGGTTGCCAAAATTCTTGCAACCACGCCATCAGAACCTTTGGCAGCATATAATCGACGGTGTAAAAGATTAAAATTACGTCTTGAGTAAAAAGGCGATCGCAAATTTTTTGAATAATCTCTTTTGGTTCAACATCTTTTGGTAAACGAAACCAAGATGCTAATTGTCGCCACAGATGAGGGATACTTCTACCCGCACCGTTATGACTCACGTCTATTTTAATTGGCGATATATTTTTCCACTCTGACTTCAACCGGAACAAGCGATTTACCAAAAGTTGCTGTCCGCAGTAAGGTTCACCATGAACCAAGAAAGCAGCAGTTCGGTGTCTGTCCATAACTTTTCTAACTAACTGCGCTTGCTGCTTAAAATCCATTAGCAACAAAAAGTAAAAAAGTAAATGTGGCGGTGTTTTAACGCCTGTCAATTCTATAATAATTTTATCAATATTTATCTGGATATCTACGCCAACATCTTTACGTATTTCTGTTAATAAAGCACATGCTGGTTTGCCGGGAGTAATTTCGCTATAGATATCCAGTACCTTAAGCATATCAGTTATAAAAATATCTTTTGAAGTATTCCAGGCAATGCGCTTGGATATAGTTTCATTAATACCAAAAGCTTTAGCTAAATAAGATTGGCAATCCTTCTCATCCTTTAAATGTTGGGTGAGAAGAGGGAATATTTTTGGCATTAACTCACTGCTTATTGCCATTTATGAACTCACTTCAAAATTTGAAAAATAAAATATTTTATCTAGACATAATTACAAAGCTACACTCAAAATATTTATTTTTGAGTCCTGGCAACCACTAACCAAAATTTTGGTATTATGACTGAAAGCCAGAGAATTTACAGCATTTAAACTTTTCACAGTATTTATCACTTCTCCCGTTTGATAGTTCCAAATCCAGATTGTATTATCTTCACCTCCACTGGCAATAATTTTCCCGTTTGGACTAAATACAATCGCATTGACAGAATCTGTGTGTTCAGTAAAAATACGCATCTCCTTTCCAGTATTAGTATTCCATAGCTTGATTGGCTGTTCAGAACCTCCACTGGCAATAGTATGTCCATCAGGGCTAATAGCAACTGACCGAATTGACCCTACTGAACGGTCGAACCAAGATACCATAGAATCAAAAAAGTCTGAAGGGCGATTTAGGGTACGTATTCTCTCTCCATTGCGCCAATTCCAAATCATTATTGCACCATCAATCCCACCACTCACTAAAAATCGCCCATCACGACTAAAGGTAACAGAATTGACATCCCATCCGTGTCCTCTTAAGGTGCGTAGCTGCTTTCCGCTATTGAGATGCCAAAGTCTAATAGCCGCGTCAAAATGTCCAGTGGCAAGGGTTTGTCCATCCGGGCTAAAGGCAACACAACTAGTTCGTAAAGCAACCAACGAACTGCCTAAAGTTTGTCTCAGCCTACTTGTGCGTACATCCCACAACTTGATATTACCATCCTGAAATTCCATGTTGCTGACACTAGCCAGAGTTTGTCTATCTGGGCTAAAGTCAACAGCAAGAACTGAACTGGAGTGTCCTGTTAAAGTAGTTAGCAATTCTCCAGTGGTCAAGTTCCATAATTTGATTGTGCGATCGCGACTACCACTAGCAATCATTCGTCCATCTGGGCTGACAGCGACAGATAAAACAGAGTCAGAATGTCCATCAAGGGTATGTATACACTTCCAGATTTCCTGATGCGATCGCTGTTTTTTCAGTTCTTCTCTAATTTGTCGCAGCAGTTCATCTATGCTTATCTTTACATCTTCGCCCACATCAGAACGAATCACTTCCAACAATGCACAAAGTGCAGGTTTACCAACAGTCGTTTCGCTTAAGGCTACCAGTTCCCTCAACATATCTGTGATGAAATCATCCACAGGTTGATTGAAGACCAAGCGATTTAATACAGGTGTACTCATGCCTAGCGATCGCATTAAATATCCTTTACGCTGGCTTTCGCTTTGCATAAGCGGTCTAAGTAAGCACAATAATTTTTCTATCGTGTTAGTACTTATCGCCATCGGCTAACTACTTTGCTAAACGAGCATAAATTTCGGGTGCATTGTTTTTCAGGTCATTTAACAGCGCGATCGCACTCGTACCTGCGTTGCGTAAATAACGCCGCTGCGTACTCGGTTCAGTCAACATCCCTCCACTGTGGTGAATTGCTACTACTTTAAATTCATCATCAAACACAGGCGACCCTGACGATCCGGGTAGAATGCTAGTGGTATATTGCACTACCTTATTATCAGCATAAGCGACAAAGTTATTCTGCATTGAGATTTTCTTCAAATGTCCGCCCGGATGCTGAATGATCGCTACACGGTCATCTCGACGCATTTGCTTGCTTTTGAGGATAAGGGGATTGCCAAAGTTCGGGGCATCTTTCAAAGTGACTACCGTGTAGTCTAATTCATCATTGGTATAAAATGCACCTCCCGGTAACGCCTGAACCGTCTGAATCGGACATTCTTTGCCGTTTATATCCAGTTGATAATTGAAGGTATATTCAGTCTGTTCGGCTTGCTCCCGATTTGCGATGACGTGATGGTTAGTCATTAATAAGTCAGGTGCGATCGCAAAACCCGTACCCATTCCCTTTGGAGTCCGCAGGTGAACCACCGCTTTTTCTGTCTCAAGCGCCAGGTTCAAAATGTAAATGTGGCGTAAAGTATCTTCCCCGATAATCTTTTCTTGCACATCTGCTAAACTGTCCGTTCCTCGCCAGCGATCAATCAGGCGACTGGGACTTGCTGGGGTATCGAGGGGGTATTTCTGAAATAGGTTTAGGATGAAGTCTGAATCTTCATCGCCAGTAAAAGGCTGAATGTAGTTGAGGAAGACTCCCAAAGCTTCTTTACCGTAAGCCACCCGTCCGAATTGCGACAACAAGCGTACCACTTCCACGGAAACAGCCATCGGCGTACCATCCAAATCTAGCCGTGCCAGGATAACCTCTGTTTGGGGTACGCCTTCTAACGCTCCTGCAACTAAGCGTCTGCGATCGCGCACATTCTCAAAACCGGATAAGTTCTGCACAATGCGGGTGAGTCGTAGAAAATCCGGCTGGTCTAACTGAACGGTCAAGGTTACTGCTCCTATGCAAGAGGGCTACTATATTTTGGCTTAAACAAAGATTAAAGCGCTACTTCCGGTTCCATGCACAGCAGTAGTGGTTCGTCCTTTGTGGCGTAAGATTGCGCGATCGCTTTAGTTTTACTTGCACCTAAATCAATGGCTAATACCAAGTCAGGTGGTGGAATTTGAACGGGTTTTGGCATCTTTTACTCCTGTGTATTTGACATCGTGGTCAGCCGCTGACGCGGAAGTCTCGGTGAAATCGTTTGTCAAGACATTTCCCATGACTCTGAAAGAATTTGAATCTCTCAAACCAGAAAATCTCCAACAATACGAGTTGTTAATGAAGACAACAATCGAAGAACTTCAACTCTGGTACAACTTAGCTAAAGTACTAGATGATTGCTGGAAAAGAGCCATCATCAGTTCTGCTATTTTTGAGCAAACCTACATCATGGAGTCGAGCGTTCCCTTCTAAAATCTGAGAAAGCCCCTCTAAAAAGAGGGGTAATTTTTTAGTCAATTGTCGGTACATCCTTAAGCGGTAGTTTGATTGGCAATAATTCCTGGGCTGGAGAACATTTCAACTGCTTAGCCACATGTACCAAAATAAGAGAAACGCTGATAGTTAACAAAACTCCTATTGCAATTGCAACCATTAACTCCAGAGTGAAGTTAAGCAGTTGGGGTGGTTTTTGTGAAAGTGGTTTACTTGACATAGAAAAACCTCCTATTCAAAAGCATTCCAGCCCAACGCATCGATCCGTTGAGCTACTTCATTGCTGATAGGTACTTGCGGAAAACCGTTATTATCTGTTTCTGGCTCAACCTGGTTAATTAGCGATCGCTTATTCCCCACTTCCTCCACTGGTTGGAAAGAAGACTCACCCAGCGCTATTGCCACAGCAGGACTGATAGTTGAAACAGGTGGATATAACATCTCCATTCCGCACAATCGCTTCAGCAATAGGGCTTGACTTTCTAATTCCCCAACGGCTACTAATACCGCCTCCTTTAATCGCTCCTCGCTTATCCCTGCTGCCTTCAAAGCTAGCGGCATCCAAAAGGCACCGACTGCCCTCATCACCACATCGGTTGCGATCGCTCCTGACGGATGATCCAGCACGTACTTGAGGAGTTTCCCTTCTGGCGTACTCCCAACACGTCTGATTCTTGGTAACTCAAACACCTCTTTGTTCGGCATAATGAAGACAATACCTCGACCATATGCATTGGTGGTATAAATAGGGGTGTATTGGGGTAATTTTTGGGGTTTAGTTGGGGTTAAACTCACCAAAAATTCAAGGTTTTGACTGCTTTCGGCGAGCAATTTATGGGTAAATAGACCCCCTTTATACCCCAGTTACACTCCCAAAGAAAGTGCCTGTTGTAGGTATTTTTAAGTTGGCACTTTTATCTTTGGCTTGACAAGCTATCAAATGATGTAAATTTTTACTGTCGATTGAACTACGTGGCACAAATCGATTTCGCAGTCGGTTATATCGAAAGGTATATGGTACTGGCGATCGCCCGTTTAGTCTGGGAGCAAGCCATGCTAATGTCAGACAACTAAACTCTTTAAATATCGCTGCCATAAGTATCAAAATTAGGCGTATATTTTTAAATATATTTTAAGAAATCGGCGATTAATTTTAGTGAATTTATGACCAAATAATTTATACTATTTATTAGTAAGCGACCTCACAAACCGCGTCTTTAAATTCCTTCAGTGTGAGGAATATTCGTCCTTGAATCAAACTGGGGGAGGCGACGATATAGAACGATTTGTATGATGCGATCGCGCTTTTCTTGCGCGGCTAGCGCAATCGCGCTGCTGTTTCCGTTCCTCCCCAAATGCCCCAATTATGAAGAACAAACGAATTACTGTCAGGTTTGAAGATGAAGAATACACCTTACTGCTAGTCAAAGCCTCGCAAGCGGGAATGTCAGTCAGCGATTACGTGCGAGAAACATCGCTATG
>NZ_BLAY01000034.1 GCF_020521235.1 Microseira wollei NIES-4236
TCCTTAGCTAGTAAAAAAAACCGACTTACCTCGCTGCTTTCTGCTGTGATTGATCGCGTGCATACACTCGCTCTCTCTAGATTGATCTGGCAAGTAAGCCGTTCTCAAAAATCTATCTCAGAAAATCTAAGGCTGGTTGCCAATTTGGCAGCTTAATTATTAACGCAAGTTGCTACTTATAAACTTCGACGTTGCTAATTGCTAATTGCTAATTGCTAATATAGGATTTTTACTGATTTCGCCATTAGCCTCGTGACCCAGGCGGTCGCCTGGGAACGCCATTAGCTTCTATTCATGAGATAACTAGCAACTTGAGTTATTAGTAATTTTTGGCACGTACTTTGCTTCTTAGCGAGCGCTCACCCCGATCTATAATCTTTTTGTAACATTTCTTGACAAAAACCTCACAAATTACTCACATTCTTTGTGTATCTTAAAATGCGGAATTGTTAAGAGAGCGACGGACAGGGTGCAATTAGAAAAATGAGCCATCGCACAGAAACTTCCCATAAAAACAACCACCCTTTGGTTCAGCCAATCCACACCGCTGTCAAGGGAAGGGCTAGGTTTAAAGTCAACGGACTTTACCATTCGGAATCTCTCAAACAACACTTAGAATTCAACCTGGCTAAGGACTTTGGCATCGTGCAAGTTCGTGCCAACCCCTTAACTGGCAATATTCTCGTCTTTTTCGCTCCAAATCGCAGCTTTTACCATATCGCCACCCAGATCGAACGCCTTGTATTAGACTACAGAAAACAAGGCGGGGAATATAGGCTGTGGTCGCAAGAAGTTGGTAGGATGAAACTAGGAGCAGAGGCGCAACTTGCACTAACTACCATTGACCGCACCCGGAAATATATAGTAGGAACAGACCTCCCTGTTGTCTCAACCCAAGAACGGGTCAAAAATCTACCTAAAGACAGAAGCAATTTAAGCCAGATTATGGTTTATGTGGAAAACCCGCTCGCTGCGGCTCAAGGGCAAAAAATTGCACCCTGGCATCTAAAATCGGCAGACTCTATCATTGCTGATTTTAAAACATCAAAAACAGCGGGATTGTCGAGCAAATCTGCGAGAGAAAAGCTCAAGCAATACGGGGAGAATGTTTTATCCGAATCGGTTCCGCGCTCGGGATTAAGTATTTTTATCGACCAGTTTAAATCCCTTCCAGTCGGTCTTTTAACCGTCGCGGCAGCTTGTTCGGTTGTCACGGGAGGAGTTGCAGATGCAGTGGTGATTATGGGCGTGGTTGTTATTAATGCCATCATCGGTTACGCCACAGAAAGCAAATCAGAAAAGATAATTCATTCGCTGAAAAGTCTGGTTAAACCATCAGCATTGGCAATCCGAGATGGGACTCAAATAGAAATTAGCGCTGCTGAAGTTGTTCCGGGGGATATTTTAGTACTCAAACCGGGCAGTTATGTCGCCGCAGATGCCAGATTAATCGAAGCAAATCGTTTGAGCGTGGATGAATCTGCGCTGACGGGTGAAAGTATGCCGGTGAATAAAACAATTGAAACCCTCGTCAGCGAAGATGTTCCTTTGGGCGATCGCGCGAACATGGTTTACATGGGAACATTAGTCACCGGGGGACAAGGTTATGCCGTTGTCGTCGCCACGGGAAAATATACCGAAATGGGCAAGATCCAAACCCTCGTAGGCGAAGCGGAAATACCCGAAACCCCAATGCAAAAACAACTCGACCAAGCTGGAAATCAACTCGTTTTAATATGCGGGGCAGTCTGCGGCGTTGTCTTTGCGATCGGACTTTGGCGCGGATATGGTTTCCTGGAAATGCTCAAAACATCCATATCCCTGGCAGTTGCAGCAGTTCCCGAAGGACTACCAGCAGTTGCTACCACCACCCTCGCCCTGGGTATTGCCAAGATGCGGCAGCACAACGTCCTCATCCGCCGCCTCGATGCCGTAGAAACTTTGGGTTCGGTTCAGGTTATTTGCATGGATAAAACCGGAACGCTGACGGCAAACAAAATGTCGGTGGTAGAAGTATGCACGAATAATCAATGCATCAAGGTTTCTGAGGGTCAATTTATTAGATTGCTCCCTACAAAGTTAAGGGCAGGCGAGACGCCTACCCCACAAGATTTTGAAGAGAATTCTATTAGACCTATCCCAAATCTACAGTTAAGGGCAGGCGAGACGCCTACCCCACAAGATTTTGAAGAGAATTCTATTAGACCTATCCCAAATCTACAGTTAAGCGCAGGTGAGACGCCTACCCCACCAGAGTTGGAAGAGAATTCTATTAGACCTATCCCAAATCTACAGTTAAGGGCAGGCGAGACGCCTACCCCACAAGAGTTGGAAGAGAAGATCGACCCCTATGCTTGCGATGAACTTTTAAAACTAATTCACGTATCGGTTCTCTGCAATGAAAGCGAAGTCAACGGACAGCAAAATGGCGAATATGTCGTTCGCGGATCTGCTACGGAAAATGCCTTAATCCATCTGGCAATCGGTGCGGGGGTCAATGTCAAAAACCTGAGAGAAAAATATCCGCTGGTGGACATCAAGCACCGATCCGAAACCCAAAATTACATGACCACGCTGCATTTGAACCAGCACCACCAGTTGCTTGCGGTTAAGGGAAGTCCCACAGAAGTGCTGGATATGTGCAGCTGGCAGATTAAAGATGGGGAAATTGTTCCCCTCGCAGAAGCAGATAGACTGGCGATCGAGACCGAAAACGATCGCATGGCAGGTAAGGCACTGCGAGTGCTGGGGGTCGCTTATGCTCATTTCGAGAATGGCGAAAATCTCCCCGCGTCCCCCATTCCCCCCGTCCCCGCCTCCTCTTCCTCCCCTCCGGAAAACTTGATTTGGTTGGGACTTATCGGTATGGCAGACCCCATCCGCAGCGGCGTCAAAGCGTTGATAGGCGACTTCCATCAAGCGGGAATCGAGACGGTGATGATTACCGGCGACCAAAGTCCTACCGCCTACGCCATCGGGAAAGAATTGAATCTGAGTCAGGGCGAACCTCTGGAAATTATCGATTCTACCCAGTTGGGCAAACTCGACCCAGAAGTGATGAAAGCATTGTGCGATCGCATCCATATTTTCGCTCGCATCAGTCCCGCCAATAAACTACAAATCGTCCAATCTTTGCAAAGTGCGGGCAAAGTAGTCGCCATGACGGGAGATGGCATCAACGACGCCCCCGCTTTAAAAGCAGCTGATGTTGGCGTTGCAATGGGACATACGGGAACCGATGTCGCCAGAGAAGTCGCAGATGTTGTCTTGCAAGACGATAAGTTAGAAACCACCATCATCGCTGTCAGTCAAGGGCGCACCATCTACAACAACATTCGCAAATCCGTTCATTTCCTCCTTTCCACCAACATGAGCGAAATTATCGTCATGCTTACCGCTACCGCAGGTGGAATAGGTCAACCTTTAAATGCGGTGCAATTGTTGTGGTTGAATCTAGTTACCGATATTTTCCCCGGTCTTGCCCTCGCCCTGGAACAACCAGAACCAGATGTATTGAGTCAACCACCCAGAAATCCCGATGAACCTATTATAAAAGCATCGGATTTTAAGGGAATTTTATTAGAATCGGCGACTATTTCTGCTAGTTCCTTGGCAGCTTACGGTTACGCCCTGAGCAAATACGGGATCGGCCCCCAAGCAAGTACGATCGGTTTTATGAGTTTAACCTCGGCGCAACTGTTGCACGCCCTCTACTGTCGGTCTAAAACACACAGTATTTATAGCGGCAAAAAACTGCCCCCCAATCAATATTTAACCCTTGCCCTCGGCGGTTCTTTCGCCCTGCAAATTTTAGCCGCAGTTGTACCGGGTTTGAGGGGTCTATTGCAAATCGCCCCGATCAATATAGTTGATACTGCTGTCATCGGTACAAGCGCCGTGCTGCCTTTGTTACTCAATGAAGCAACAAAGGAATTAGCGTCAGCAGAACAAATGGCTAGTAGTCATATCATGTCCCCATAGTTAGGACTGACGCAAAGATGCAAAGACGCGGGGACGCTCTGAGTTTTAATTAAGGGTTATTTGCCGGACATGATATCAGAAGTCAGTGAAAATCAGCCAATTACCAACCAGCAATTACCAATTAGCAATTAGCAATTAGCAATTAGCAATTATGAAAAAAGACTTCATGTTCACATCCGAGTCCGTCACCGAAGGACACCCGGATAAACTATGCGACCAAATCAGCGATGGGATTATCGATCAATTCTTGCGGCGAGACCCCTTTGCCAGAGCGATCGCAGAATGTGCCGTATCTACGGGTATCGTCTTTATATCGGCGAGGTTTGAATCCGATGCGATCGTCGATTTCACTAAAATCGCCCGACAAGCGATTAAACAAGCAGGTTATGAGGAACCTGATTTTAATGCCAAAACTTGCAGCATCATCACAAGTTTAAAAGAATTGCCGCCTAACAAGCAGCGCTATTTAGATGAAAAACAACTATCAGAAGCAGAGATCGAACAAATTCCCGTGCAGGATCAGGTGACGGTGTTTGGATTTGCCTGCAATCAAACCCCCGCCTTGATGCCCCTACCGATTTGGTTAGCACACCAGTTAGCAAAGCGGTTGACTGCCGTGCGGTTGGAGAAAATAGTGCCATACCTTGCCCCGGATGGCAAGACACAGGTCGGGGTGGAGTATTGCGATCGCAAACCCAATAGAATTCACAGCATCACCATTCTGGCAAGTCTGGATAAACTCTCAGCATCCGATGCACCCGATTTCCAGCAACTCCAGAAGGAAATTCGGGAAACCGCGATCGATTTTGTCTTTCAAAATCTAGCAATTAAACCAGATGAAAAAACCAGAATTTTCATCAATTTTGACGATCCCTTTGCCATCGGCGGTCCGGCGGTGCATTCTGGACTGACGGGGAGGAAAAATGCCATCGACACCTACGGAGAATATGCGCGCCACAGCGGTGCCGCCCTCAGCGGCAAAGACCCGACCCGCATCGACCGAGTAGGAGCATACGCCGCCCGCTATGCTGCCAAAAATATCGTAGCAGCTGGTCTTGCCGATGAATGCGAAGTGCAGTTGAGCTACTCCATCGGATTTTCCAGACCTGTTAGTATTCAGGTAGAAACCTTTGGCACGGGCAAAATCCCCGATGAGGAAATTACCGGAATTTTACAGCAGTATTTTGATTTCCGCCTCGCCGGAATCATCAAGCAGTTTAATCTTAGATTCCTACCTGCGATCGTCAAAGGTGGATTCTACAGAAAACTAGCAGTTTACGGTCATATGGGTCGCATCGATATTCCGCTTGTTCCTTGGGAAGAAACAGATAAAGTTCCTCTTTTGCAGGGATTGATTTTTCAGTCCTTGAAATAGTGATATCATGTCCGGTTACATCGGAATCATTAGTAGGGAACGTCAGTAAGCTTTGTCGCCAGCGCCAAGTTCCTCGGTTGCCGTGGCCCTACAGCTGTAATTCCAATGCAACCGGAAACGATATGAAGTGCCGCCAGGAAAATCGACTTTGGTTTCAAAAAGGGATGGTTATCGTAACCCATCCCCAAAAAAATTTTGCTAGCTTTGCCATCAGCTTCCTTCGCCCTTGTTGTTGGTCGCTAAGCTAACCAACCTCCGGATGAGTTACACTCGCTTCGAGTTCCTTCACCTTTTCCGCAGCAAGTTCGGCCTTAGCTTCGGCTAGGACATCCTCAAAGTTTTCGCCAACTTCTGCCAGCACTCCCTTGCCCTTTTCATAAAGGACAATTCCACCTTTGATCATTGTCTTGGCTATCGGCTTACCCATCCCTGCCGCCACTGGAATAATGACAGGCAGAAGCACGATCGCTGCAATACCAGGAACGCCAAGACCTTCGACTAAATCTTCAAGTTCGGGGACAATTTTAGGTGCCATAGGTTTTTACCTCTCGGCTCCATGCACTTTTATTCTATCACCCTTGAACTAAAAATATTTAAATCCTGAATAATTTATATTAATATTTATGTGTAAATTAGGCTGGAATTTGGGAGCAAAAAGGATACATAATTATATTGAAACAATTCTCAAGTTGCTAGTTATAAACTTGGGGGTTGCTAATTACTAATTCCCAGAGATATTCGTAATATCACGATTGAGCCATTAGCCATTAGCCATTAGTAGAAACAATACAAAGGAGGAGATGAGCCGATGTCAGCCTCTAAAGCTTCAATTTCTGAAACAGCTGCTCAGTACCTAGTGCCGCGAGTTCCCTTTGCCTTCGCCGAAGATAGCGTGGGCTCGACCCTCGCCAGCCTTCCGGGCAATGCCTTCGATTCTATCGAAGCGGTTTACGTTCTGGACAGCCAAGGGCATCTATGGGGTTTAATTCGCTTGCTCGACTTGCTGAGAGCGCCAAGAGACAAGACCTTAGGCGAGGTGATGACTGCTCAACCCCCAATGGTTAATCCCCAGGAGGATCAAGAACGGGTGGCGGGGTTGGCAGTACAATACGGTTTGACTGATGTCCCCGTGGTCGATATGCAAGGACGCCTGTTGGGAGTTGTCCCAGCACAGGCTTTAATTGGCATCTTACTCCCTTCCCGCCGGAAGAATTTGTACTGAATGAACCGCGAAGACGCGAAGAACACGAAGGAAGAGAAAAGAAGAAGTACATAATTTTCTAGCGGGATGGGAGTAAGAAGGGAACATATCGAGGATCTGGATCGGCTGGCAGGTATTCAGCGAGAGAATACTCACGCGCACCACGCCCTAGAGGCTGCCCCAACTCGGAGGGCAGGCGATCGCCTGCCGTGGCTGCTGGTTGGACTCGTCGGCAGCATCTTGGCTACATTCGTCGTCTCGCGCTTTGAACAAGTTCTCGCAACCCGCGTCTTTGTTTCCTTTTTCGTACCCGGAATTGTCTACCTGGCAGATGCCATCGGCACGCAAACAGAAGCAATTGTGGTGCGGGGCTTATCTTTTAACCACTCCTCCTTGCAGAAATTGCTAACCGGGGAAATATGGACGGGATTGCTGATCGGACTTGCTCTTGGTGGCCTGAGTTTTCCTTTGGTATTGGCAGCTTTTGGCAATCTCAAGCTGGCTAGTGCGGTGGCGCTAGCCATTCTGACTGCTGGGGGAATTGCTACCACCGTTGGTCTGCTTTTTCCCTGGCTGCTCTTCCGTGCTGGCAAAGACCCAGCTTTTGGATCGGGGCCAGTCGCCACCATCATTCAGGATGTGCTGAGCTTGCTAATTTATTTCATCATTATTCAACTTCTTGCGGTCTGAATAGCTTAACCAAAACAACCCTTCACATATTGCTCGGTGACCTCTTGGGTCGGACTTTCAAAAATCACACAGGTGCGGTCGTATTCCACCAGTTCGCCTGTACGGCTTCCTTCTTTCATTTCCAGGTTGAAGAATGCTGTCATGTCGGCAAGTCGCGAAGCTTGCTGCATGTTGTGGGTGACGATCGCAATCGTACAAAAGTGCTTGAGTTCCCGCATCAAGTCTTCAATTTGCAAGGTCGAAAGCGGGTCGAGAGCAGAACATGGTTCATCCATCAGAATGATTTCCGGTTGCAAGGCAATGGCTCGCGCAATGCACAACCGCTGCTGTTGCCCACCTGATAGATCCAAACCGCTATCTTTGAGCTTATCTTTGACTTCATCCCAAAGAAACGCCTGACGCAATGACTGCTCTACCATCTCATCGATGTTACCTTTGTAGTCGTTAACCCGAAGACCAAAGGCAATGTTGTCGTAAATAGACTTGGGAAAGGGATTCGGCTTTTGGAACACCATGCCAATGCGGCGGCGAATAGCGATCGCATCCTCTTGCGGGTGATAAATATTGCAACCATTAAACAGGATTTGCCCTTCTAAGCGAGTCCCTGGAATCAGATCGTTCAGACGATTAAAACACCGCAGTAGGGTACTTTTGCCGCAGCCAGAAGGCCCAATAAAAGCTGTAATCTGGTTTTTGTAAATCAGCAGGTCAACATTACGTAACGCCAGGGAATCACCGTAATAAAACTCCCGCACCTGCGCGTGCAAGATCGCCTCTAAAATAGTTTTAGAGGCCGTCGCGGTAGGAGAATCTTCTATCATAAGTCCCTCCTAAAGATATACTAGAACTAGCTGCGCTCACCGCTTCCCCATTCGCAACGTTGTTGCACCAACGTTGTTGCATATCCCAGATGCTGAATTACATACCAAGCGGTAAACAAGCAACTGGCTAAACAAGCAACAGAACGATATCTTTAACCGCAGGTTAGTCCAAACCAGATGATTAGAGTTGATATTCACTATTAATTTTAATTAATTTCATATTTCCAAAATTAAAGAATAGGTTAACTTTTAATTAAATTTAGGTTAAGCTGGGTCAGATATCCGGTTTATTGGTAGAAAGAAGATGAGTTGGGTTGTGCCTGTCTTGCACTCGCTCCCCCATTTATTCTTTGAAAAAAATACTTTTAATTTCTTCTATACACCCAGGACTTTCCATGGCTTTCTCCACTCACATCTTGCACCAGGGCTAACACCTTAGTTTCTGGCAAATAGCTCAACTATACAGCCTAGATTTTTCGTCAAGAAACAAGGGTTTCAAGGCTTGTTGATAATCGTGCAAGATCTGAGTCCACTAACTCCGCAACAACGGTATAAAAAATAACCTTTAATTAACCTTTAATTAACCGAAATTTAACCTAACAATCCGCTGTTGAAGAATATCCGGATAGACATGATTATCTGTGTTTATACTAAGATAGATAAAATCAGGTGCATTGCAGAAGACCTAGCGATCTCTTTGAAATCGCTGTGTAATTAGTTAGACATCAATCAACATTAAATCTAACCCCCTAATCTTTTCCCACCATACCCAATCCACGATAGGGTTTTAGGTGTAGTGGGAATGGAGTGTTGCGTCCCTCTTGTTTTAAGAGAGGGGATGAAGGATAATTGGGAGCGCTATATATGCTGATGCTGACCAAAAGTGTACTGATGGAGCAAGGGCTAAAATTAATCGTCCAATGGGTGATAGAATTTGCACCTCTGATTGCTGTCTTGCTGCAAAAGCAAGATGAAGAAGCTCTCGGTAAATTTAAAACCTTAAAAGCTGGGGACATTCAAGAGTTTCTTCAGAACGTCAAGGGTATGATTGAAACAAAAAATTCACCGAGTAGCTTTGAACAGGAAAAAGCGCTACAGCAGCAATTAGCTGACTACCACCGGGAGACGCAATTAAAATTAGCCGCCTATCAACGGGAAACAACGCTTAAATCCCCGGAAATTCACAAAATAATCGATAACTGGCCTTTAAGATTATACCCTTCTCAAATTCTAGAGTCTCACCCTAATAGCGGACTGATACCCCTGAGAATTTTTCTCAAACCGCCCCAATTACAGCTAGATCAATTTGGCAATGAAATGCCGGAAAATATAGAGATTGAAATGGGGTTAGCTGAAGGAATGCGAGAATTTTTGAATCATCATTATTCTCTGCACAATCAAGTTAGACCTACAGAGTTTTTAGCAGGAGCTTGGGAAAACAAGCAGTTTCACGGTGAAGCTAGCATTAAAGCTTTGTTCGGAATGCTAAAATCAGAACCGACATTAATTTTAGAATCAGAAATTGATGGAAATTATCTGATTTTACGCATGGCATACTGGGGGTTAAACCAAGATAATTACTATTACAAAACCATTGCCAGAATGCCTTACAAAGAAATAGTTTACGAGTCGGCAAAGGAGCGTGCTTTAGCGTGGAAAGAGATTAGGGACAAACTTTTAGCCTTGGGAGAACCAATTGATGAAGTAAACAAGCTGGGAGGAAATAATGCAATTAATTTAGAAATTTTAGAGAAACAAGAAAAATGGAAAGCGCATGGAATTGACGCGAGTCAATTATCGCTACCATACAAAGTTAAGCGGGAAGATTTTGCCAAATTATGGCAGTTTTTAATCAACTGTCACTGTTTGGTAGCGGGTTGGGTGACAGATACTTACCATCTCGTTCATCATGACGTGCCTCCCTTACTGCCAAAATTGTTACCCAATTTGATGCAAGATGTTACTGACTTGCAACTAATACAAGCCATTGTTTCTGGCTATAGACAAGTGTACCAGGCTTTAGCAGAAGAAAGACGTTACTGGGTGCCAGAATTGGCTTTGCAATTAGCTGAAAGTCTGATGCATTTACCCGATAAATCTTGGAGTAAAGAGCAATTCGAATATTCGGTAAATTCGTGGGTGCAACTGCACCAAGTTACACAGGTAGAAGGAAGCGATAGTTTAGAGGCAATGAAGTCAGCTTTGAAGATAGAAGATTATGAATATGTCGAGAAGCTGAAAGAATATTTTGTCGCAATTGAGGATGATGAAAGCGTTGGTAAAGTGCAGGAGTTGTTGCGTGGTATTGCCGATTTAAAACGCAAGTACAGTCTGGAACATATTTCCCCAATTTATAACCTATCAGAACAGACTGGAAAAGTTGCATCAGTTGCCATCAGCGCCGATGGAAATATTCTAGTCAGTAGCTGTTTGGACAAAACAATTAAAGTGTGGGATCTGCAAACGGGAGAACCCATCCGCACCCTGACTGGAAACACAGAAAAAATTGCCTCAGTTGCTATTAGTCCAGACGGGCAATTTATCGCCAGCGGCAGTTCTGACTCTCCTGGAAGTAATGTTAAAGTATGGAATCTGCGGACTGGTAAACTGCTGCCGCTCATTTTTGGGCATAATAATCCAGTCAAATTTGTTGCGATTGATGCCAAAGGACAAGTTGTTTTCAGCGGCAGTAATAAGATAAAACTTTGGAACTTGCAAACAGGAGAACGACTTTGTACCCTATGGCATTCCTGTGCGGTGAATTGCGCTGCAATGAGCAAAGACGGTCAAATTATTGCCAGCGGTCAGAGTGACGGTAAAATTAGAATTTGGCATCCCCAATCAGGGGAACCACGCCGCACTCTTAGCGGACATTCAGGGGAGGTTTATGCAGTTGCAATTAGTCCGGATGAACAAACTTTAGTCAGTGGCGGTGCAGACAAAACAATCAAACTTTGGCATCTCGGCACTGGTGAATTACTTGGCAATTTAGAAGGACATTCACAAGCAGTTTACTCCCTGGCAATTAGTGCCGATGGCAAAACTTTGGTCAGCGGTAGTGCCGATAAAACCATCAAAGTTTGGCATCTGGATACTGGTAAATTGCGCGGCACTCTCACCGCACATTCGGCAGCAGTTAACTCCGTAGCGCTGAGCGCCGATGGGAAAATTTTAGCCAGCGGTAGTGCTGATAAAACGATCAAAATTTGGCAGTTATCTTAATTAGTAACGCAAGTTGCTAGTTATAAACTTGCTAATTGCTAATGGCTAATTGCTAATTGCTAATACAGCATTTTTCCTAACAATAGCCATTAGCCATTAGCCATTAGCTCCAAGTTTGAGATAATATCATGTCCGGTTGCATCAGTTGTATATAGTTAATTGTGGGAAACACTGTTTTTTCCCTCCCACCTGCTCACCCTAAGCTTAACGCTACCGAAGCAAGCGGACATGATATATAGCGGATTTCATTCGGATGAGGTACACCTTGGTTTGTGTAGCGGCACCCTTAAGGGTGCCGCTACACAAACCAAGCGAAAACGCTGTACCTCACGCGGCTGCAAGCCGCTGTAACTAGCAACTTGAGTTAGTAGTAAGGCACCATCTCGACCTAAGTAATTAGTAGGGTGCGTTATCAGCGGAGTACGGCACCATCTCGACCAGATCTGGCTGCCTAATATCATGTCCGCGAGAGATCGGTAGTGTATGGATAGCTAATTGCAAGCTTGCTAATTGCGAGCTTTTCAATTGCCAAAAGAGCTGCTCAGTAATTATTGACTGTTTCTTTTTTATTTAGCCATTAGCGATTAGCTATTAGCAGTTACACTATTGGACACTATATAAGTTGCTGCGTTACGAAGAAAGCTAACGCACCGTACATTTAGCGAAAATTAACTTTGGCGAAGTGCTTCCACGAGATGACGTATCCGTTCAATATCAACTAAGGCAGAATTGAGTTTAGTTTGCCTCAAATCTGGTGATAAATCGGGTTGTTGAGCCAGACTTTCTATGCAAACTTGGATGGTAGATAAAAGATCGTTCAACTCATGATTGGCGTTCGTGCATTGGTTGCAGTGGGTAATATCGCCAGTTACAAGCGCTTGGGAAAGTTCGGATTGTTCTCGCTTTAGTTGCTCAATCGTGCGCTGTAATATTTCGATCGTCCCGTACATTTCTACAGGGTCAAACACGCGCAGCAGATCTGTTTCGGTGATGATTCCCAATCCTTGACCCCAATTCCAAGATACAACTAACCGTCGCACGTTACGCTGTTGCATTTCTTGATAGGCTTTGTATAAAGAATCTTCAGGACTGAGCAAAAATAGCGGCGTACTCATGACAGTCTGAGCTTGGGTAAGCGCGAAATCAATCTGTAATGATTGCAATTGCACGATATCTCGTTCGGTGACAAGGCCAACGGGTAGAATATTTCCTGCCTCATCTTCTTGTGTAATCACTACGCAACTGATGTGATGGCTTGCCATTAATTGGGCTAAACTCAGTACCGAAGCCGTTACAGGGGCATGAATCGCTTCAGTTGACATTAATTCAGATACGCGGCGTCGTTTGAGGAAATTTGCCGGTCGCAATACCCGCCGAATACTTTCCGGTGAAACGACCCCGATCGGTTCGCCTTTGTCGTTGACAATCGGCAAATGGCGAATCCGATACCGCCGAAATAAAAATAACGCGGCGGAAATATCCTGAAAATCAGCTTGACGTAAAACGATAGGCGCTTGCGTCATCACCGATCCTATTTGCACCCCTTCAAAGTTTACGCCTGCTGCTGTCAGCCGCACGATATCCCGTTCTGTAAAAATTCCTAATAATTCTGTATTCTGCATTACCAATACGTAGCTGGAGAGCTTTGCACCGGAAGTCAGGGTGTCGGATGCTTCCCCCCTAGGTTGAGCGACACCAAGTAGCCGCGTTTGGTTCATCAAAGCGATCGCATTCACCAGCGGGGTGTCTGGTGTCACGATCCGCAGCTGACGGTCAATTGCCGCCTCTACAGCAGGGGCAAAAATCAGCGGGTTATCGAATTGCATAACTGATTTATATAGCGATCGCCAATAGACACTAAAACGATCGGTACTTATAATGAGGGATGTTACAAATACGCAAACTAGAACCCTTACTATTTAATGCTTTGATTTACTTTAAGGTTATGGAGATGAATTTTGCAACTGACCGATTCCCAGGTGTTACGACATTATCTGCTGCACTCAAACTTGGCGGTGCGATCGAGATCACTAGTTTCAAGGCGCTGACGGATCGCTCCCCGTACCCGTAGTTTTAGGGGTTTGAGTCGCGCTAGATACCTTGGGTGTTTTGCCATACAGTCGGTCTAGAACCCGCTTGACGGAGATCCGTTTCCACTGCTGACCCCGCTTGGTGCAATACCCTTGCTGATTCAGCCAGTCGGCTATCTGTTGCAGCGACTTACCAGACTTGTGGTGACGGCGAATTAGCTCGATTACCTGCATCTCGACTGGGTTTTCCACCAGTTCGCCATTGACAGAGGTTTGACCGAAAGCTGGCGAACCATAACCCGCATAGCCACCCTTCGCAGCTTTGAGTTTTCGTCCTCGTTCTAGCCTTTCCCAAGTTGTCAGGTTTTGGAAGTCTTCAGCAGTCATTCTTGTCAAGATTGAGTGTCTTGAATATATAGGGTAAACCAGTCAATCTGCTGGCGAGCGCGATGTATTAAACAACACAATTTATTTGTGTTATGAAGGAAAATTTTGACTCTTACGGGTTGAGGAAATCGCGCTCGCCACAAGACCATCCAGCGATGGTGTAACAACTCTTGGGTTTAACAGTCTTTTAGTAACAACTGCAACAACTGTCGAAACACCAATTCTTGTGAGGAACGCAAATGAGCGAAGTCTGGGAAATTCAAGATAGCGAACTCGATGCAATTTTAACCCGTGAAAGATTTGTTATAACTTATTTAATGACTCCTCGGTCTGACTCATGCCGCCAGCTCGCTCCCATTATGGCTCAACTAGCCCAAGCCTACGAAGACCGTGCCACAATTGTCAAGATCGACATCAACAAAAACAAGATCGCGCCTCAAAAATTAAACGTCTACATCATTCCTGCCGTTCTGATTTTTCAAAATGGTATACTTAGAGAAAAATTATTGGGTGTGGCTACCTATGAAAATTTCAGAACCGCAATTGACCAACATCTTTAGCTCTGATTATAAATAGATCGCCCTATTTTATACCAGGAGTATAATCGATTTGCGTGAGTCACTGACCAGGATAGAGCCTTGAAAAAAATTTTATTGATAGAAGATGATGAATATTTGCGGTTACTGATAGAAAGTTTCCTGAAATATGAAGGATTTAATGTTTTGACGGCAGAGAATGGATTTATTGGTCTAGTTTTAGCTAAAGAACAAAAACCAGATTTAATTGTTTGCGATATTAAGATGCCCGTGCTTGACGGATATGGAGTTCTAGAAAATTTACGCAAAGATTTGAAAATCGGCAAGATTCCTGTATTTTTTATGAGTTTTTATGCCGATGAGGAAATGATCGAACGTGCTTACCAACTCGGGGTAAACGATTATCTCAAAAAACCTGTGGATTTGAATGAATTATTGGCGAAAATAAGGCAGCAATTGAATTTAAATTAAAAGGGATTCATCCGAAAAGCTGACTTGCGGTGCTGATGCTGGCATCGCAATTATCCAAATGCCAACACAGTTTACTAATGTCAGTGTCTGCCATTTCATCTGGTTTTGAACTAGATCTGGTCAAGGTCTGTAGGGCGAAATGAGCTGCGCCATCAAGGATTTTTCTCTGTAACTATAAGAGGATGCGAAGAGACGGTGTTTTAACCCGCCTATTCGCATCCTCTTAGAATCCCCCTTTTTTAGATGGGGGAGAAGTCAATTCTATTACTCGCGATTAAAGCCGCAAATCGGGAGGCAATAGAACCTTGTCAATTACGTGGATAACGCCGTTGCTGGCATTGATATCTGCCTGGGTGACTCTGGCATTATTCACCGTGACTCGATTACCGCTAACTTGAACGTTAACCGCACCTTTTTCAACGGTGTTGACTTCTCCAGATCTTAAATTACTGGAAAGAACCCGCCCCGGAACCACGTGATAGGTCAAAATCTTCACCAGCGTGTCCCTGTTCTGCGGCTGCAACAATTGTTGCAAAATACCCGGACGCTGACGCTCCAGTGCCCCAAATGCGGCATCTGTGGGAGCAAAAACGGTAAATGGCCCTTCTCCAGACAGGGTTTCAGCCAATCCAGCTGCTTGCACAGCTTTTGTCAGCGTGCTGAACGAAGCATTACCAGACGCTATGGTGACAATATTTTGCCCTGGGGTATTTTGACTTGTACGTTCCGATACTGTAGTGGCTTGAGTACCACTAGAACAGTGGTTCTTTACCTGCGCTTCTCCTGGAACGCCGATGAGGACACTCGCTCCCAACACTCCTAAAAGGTAGGGCATCAGTTTCAGCAAACGGGTGCGATTTTGAACAAGCATTAAAAACCTCGCTTTGTGCAAACAAAAAGAACTCGTTTTCCCGCTAGAGGACGCCAATCGGGTCAAAACCCCGACTGCACCCTCTAGCAGTTGGTCGTGGCTCCTTGAGCGCTGTCCCTTCACCTGAATGTCGGCAGCCTTTATGTATTTTAATATTTATTTACAAAAAGTAATAGTTTGGGCAAATTCGAGTCATCCCCCCAGGAGGGGAAAAAGTAACATTTTCTGGAATTACTGGGTGAATTGGTAGAAAAATGGGAAAATTTGGCTGCTCAAACAGTTGTGGCTTCCGCACAAATCTTTGATAGCGATTGGCTCCTAGAAACCGGGTTTCTTTTTCAAGAAACCCGGTTTCTTTGCGTAAGTTCTGAAACCTTTAAGTTCTTAAGTATCATCTGTACCTTTTGGCTATTCCTTCTGATAGAGGTCAGCATTTTAGCCGGTTTGTTAATTTAGACAAAGTTAGGTAAAAAACGAGCGAATAAATCGGAGTGAATACCATGACAGTTGTTGACGCTATTGCTTGGATTGTTTTAGGACTAATTGCGGGAGCGATCGCTAAAGCTATCTACCCCGGTCATCAAGGCGGCGGTATTCTGGCAACTATCGTTTTGGGTATTTTGGGCGCATTGGTAGGAGGCTGGCTGGGTCGCGTCTTGTTCGGGACGAGTGCAGGAGCTTCAGTGGCAGCCTTGACCATACCTAGTATTCTTTTTGCCGTCCTGGGTGCGATCGTTGTCCTTTTTATCTGGGGTTTGTTGACCCGCCAAAGCGCTTAATGATAAAAAGGTCGCTGCTCTTTTACGATCCCGTTAAGAAACCCTCAATCCAATCTGGGGGTTTCTTAGTTTGTAAGTATCAATTGCAACATTAATACCCAGGGGAATTGTCAGGGTAGCACTTAAACTTAAAATTATTGTAGATTTGAGATTTGAGATTGTAGATTTAATTATAGAATATGCAATCTTTAACAAGGTTAAACGCAACGCTAGCAAAAAGAAAACCGGCTTAAAGCGTAAGAGATGGATTAAACTTTAAACGGTGAGCCAGTAAAGGTATTTCAATCAACTTGTTAGGGAGACGCGAATGTTAGAGTTATACCAATTTGAATTGTCACAATACTCGGAAAAAGTACGGCTGATTCTGGATTACAAGGGGCTGGCATACCGTAAAATTGAGGTGACGCCAGGGATTGGACAGTTAGATATTTTCAAAATGTCGGGTCAGAGAAAGGTGCCGGTGCTAAAAGACGGTAACGAGGTAATAGCTGATTCGACAGCGATCGCCAAATACCTCGATCGCAAATACCCAGACCCTCCCCTCATCCCCGCAGATCCCCAACTGCGCGGAGTCTGCTTGCTGATGGAAGAATGGGCAGACGAGTCGATCGGGGTAAAAAGCCGTAAAGTACTATATGGCGCATTGAGTCAAAGCTTGAGTCTCCGCACCGCGCTGTTACCCTCAGCTACACCCGATGTACTCAAAATTTTAGTCGGTTCCGTCCCCAGCGAATTGGTGAACATCCTGGGTTTTGGCATTGGCTACGGCCCCGATGTCGTACAATCGGCTACCGAGGACATCAAGCAAGATCTAGAAGCCCTCTGCCTGCTATTAATGAATAGACCCTATCTAGTCGCAGATCATCCCACCCTGGCAGATTTCGCCGTCGCCGGATTGAGTATGCTGCTGAAGTTTCCCGAGGGAAATTATCTGGATATTCCAGAAAACCTCAAGGGCAAAGGCATCCCCGGTATTGCTGATAGTATGGCTTACGAGACATTTTTCAACTGGCGCGATCGTCTCTACGCCGATTATCGCAAAACCCTCATCCCCAGCAGCAGCACCAGCGCCCCTTCCGCCCCCACTTCAATTCAGATAGATTAACTTAAGTTGCTAGCGATCTTGCGCTTTGCGGCTAATTGCTAATGGCTAATTGCTAATGGAAAGAAGAATGCTAAATTACTGTGCTGATACCGAGCGGGATTAGCTATTAACTATTAGCGATTAGCAAAATCCAAGCTGTAGGGGCACGGCATTACATACGTTGTTAAACTATCCGAGACATCTAGATTGCCGTGCCTCTACTCGCTTTATCCCAACTTCACATTTCGACGCAAAAACCCGCTGTATTGTAAAGCTTTCATGAAGAGAAGCTATCTTAAAATCCCCATTATATTTTCATAGCTTTTCCTTAACGTAGTTCCACTATGTTTTTAGAGTTACCTTCTGTAGTAATACTGATTCCCTGTGAGTAACTTTACAGCGGATTGCTTTTCGAGTGAGGGAAAGCCTTATGGCTTGTTTGTATAGCGGCAGCATTAATGCTGCCGCTATACAAACATGTATAGCGGCAGCAAAAATGCTGCCGCTATACAAACGAATGCGTACCATCAACGGCGGCAATCCACTATATCCGGGGTTTACCAAGAAAGGGAAAAGGAGAGAAATATCAATGCCGAAACTGCCAAAATTGCTATTTGGCGGCTTGCCAATTGCGTGTGCGCTTGGATTTCAAATATTGGTGAGTTATCAAGCGATCGCAGTCGAATTAGTTGGGCGTGCTGTGTTACCCGCCAATACGTTTGCCCCTGGACCAACTTCAGGTCAGTTGATTAGTGGCTCTAGCAATGGTATAACAGTTCCCTTCATTAACAAGCAACCAATACAGGGATTTTCTGCTGTTTTACCCGGCCCTAAACCGGGTACGTTTTTAGTCATGGCAGATAACGGTTTTGGAGGTAAGGGAAACTCTCCCGATTTCCTATTGCGTTTCTATGCCGTACAACCTGATTTTACCACAGGTCAGGTTTTTCCAGTTAATCTTAAAACCGGAGAAAGGCTTGATAGTTTCACCAGCGAAAGCTTTTTCCAACTGAACGATAAAGCAGGCAAAATTAACTTTCCGATTGTGGCAGACCAGGCAATTTATCCAGGTAGCATAACCGCCACAAATCCGAATGGTATCGTTGTAGATCCGGCGATCAAATCCGGTCGCTTACTAACAGGAGGCGACTTGGATTTAGAGTCATTCCGCCGCGTGAGTGACAATACTTACTGGTTTGGAGATGAATTTGGCCCATTTTTAGTACACGTCGATGCTAACGGGCAAGTAATTGATGCACCAATTCCTTTACCAAATTTTCTAGGTTTGGGTGACAAATCTTTAGTTCAATCTCCGGATAATCCCAACTTAACGGGTACTGCAAACCTGCCAAGTTCGAGAGGATTTGAAGGCATGGCGATCAATACCAGCGGCACTAAACTTTATGCCATGTTGGAAGGGGCGCTAGTGCCAGATCGAGAGCGCGATCGCTTGTTGATTAATCAATTCGATTTGGCAACCAAGCAATATACGGGAAAGACTTTTTCCTATCGGTTGGAAAATCCGAATTATGCGATTGGGGATTTAACCGCAATCAATGACAACGAGTTCCTAGTCATAGAACGCGACGGCAAACAAGGCGATCCGAATAACCCAGCTTTCACCGATCCCGCTCAATTCAAACGCATCTACAAAATTGACATTAATAAATTGGACAGCGCCGGATTTGTCCAAAAAGACTTGCTGGTCGATTTGCTAAATATTGCCGACCCCAATGGCATTGGTGGAAATGGCACAGCCAACAACAGGTTTACCTTCCCCTTCGTAACAATTGAGGATGTATTGCCCATTGATAACCAAACTCTACTGGTGATTAATGACAATAACTATCCATTTAGTGTGGGTCGTACTCCCGGTCAAGCGGACAACAGCGAATTTATTCTAATCAAACTGGATAAACCGCTGGCTCTTGCTAATTCTAACGCAACTTCTGTACCTGAATCTAGTAACGCAGCGGGTTTAGGTTTGGTGGGTTTGGGAATGCTAATCGCGCTGAAGCGTAAGTCACGCAAAGAAACCGGGTTTCTCTAAAGAAACCGGGTTTCTCTGAGCAGATTAAACAAATCATACCCAATCAATTTTGGAGTGCATTACCATGTTTCCTTTTGCCAAATTGGCGTTATTAGTGACAGGTGCTTTAACAGTTATACCCGTCGGTGAAGCAGTGGCGGCAACTTTAACAGGTGCGCCGCCGATTGTCATTGGACACCGAGGCGCTAGCGGTTATCTACCAGAACATACCCTAGCAGCTTATGAGTTAGCAATTGATATGGGTGCTGATTTTATTGAACCCGACTTAGTTTCAACAAAGGACGGCGTTTTAATTGCTCGGCACGAAAACGAAATTTCTGCCACCACCGATGTAGCAAATCGTCCAGAATTTGCTAATCGCAAGACTACCAAAGTGGTGGACGGCGTTTCAATAACAGGTTGGTTTACCGAAGATTTCACATTAGCTGAAATCAAGACTCTGCGGGCAAAACAAAATTTCCCGTTTCGGGATCAATCCTTCAATGGATTGTACGAAGTTCCTACCCTGCAAGAGATTATCGATCTAGCCAAGCGGAAAAGTATTGAAACAGGTCGCACTATTGGCATTTATCCTGAAACTAAACACCCAACTTATTTTGATTCGGTTGGGTTGTCTTTGGAAGAACCATTAGTAGCAGTCCTCAAAGCTAACAACTACGATAAAAAAGATTCGCCTGTCTTTATCCAGTCGTTTGAAGTTGGCAACTTAAAAGACTTGAACGCGCTGATTGATGTGCCTCTGGTACAACTGTTAGATGCATTTGATGTTGCCCCAGATGGCAGTTTGATTGAGATTCAACCCTATGATTTTGTGGTCAGTGGCGATCCTCGCACTTACAAGGATTTAAGAACACCTCAAGGATTGGCTGATATTGCCACTTATGCCGATGGAATTGGTCCTTGGAAACGGATGATTGTTTCGGTTAATTCCAATAACCAACTCCTTCCTCCCACTTCCTTGGTTACAGATGCTCATGCTGCTGGTTTACTCGTACATCCTTATACTTTCCGCAACGAAAGTAGATACTTAGCCGCAGATTACAACGGTAATCCAGAACTGGAATACGAACAGTTTTTTAAATTGGGGGTTGATGGCGTATTTAGCGATCATCCAGATACTGCCGTTGCTGTCCGTAACCGCGTCGCTGGTAATCCCACCCAATCGGTTCCCGAACCGAATTTGTTGCTAGGATTTGTCTTTTTACCCCTAGCAGGACTGTTGCGCCGTCGCCAAACTTCGCTGAAAAAGTCTTAAATCTATTCCCGCAACAGTCGGAGAGAGAAACCGAGAAACCGGGTTTCTGGTGAGATATCTAATTATTCAGAGAAACCTGGTTTCTTTACTTACTCCCATCCCACTAGAAGATTATCTACTTCTTCTTTCCTCTTCCTTCGTGTCCTAATTCGCTATCGCGAATCGCTTCGCTAACGCGTCTTCGTGGTTCATTCAATACAAATTCTTCCAGCGGGAAGGGAGTAAGCGCCAGCTTTATGTCCAAAAAGGTTTGAGTTTTGCTCGCAATCAACTCTGTTCTATTCACCGATATTTGAGGAGTGTCACTATGTTTCGTTTTTCCCGATTACTATTGCTAGTCACAGCAGCTATGGCAGTTTTTCCATCTGGCGATCTGCTAGCAGCAACTTTAACAGGTGCGCCACCAATTGTGATTGGACACCGAGGCGCTAGCGGTTATCGTCCCGAACATACGCTAGCAGCTTATGAGTTAGCGATTGATATGGGTGCTGATTTTATTGAACCGGATCTGGTTTCGACAAAAGACGGGGTTTTGATTGCTCGTCATGAAAATGCGATCGCCATCCTCAATCCCACAACAGGTGCGATAACCGAGGCAACTACAAACGTCGCTGAACTGCCACAGTTTGCTAACCGCAAAACCACCAAAGTAATTGACGGCGTATCAATAACTGGCTGGTTCACTGAAGACTTTACTTTAGCAGAACTTAAAACACTACGCGCCAAAGAACGAATTCCCCAAATTCGTCCCCAAAACACAGCCTTTGATGGACTATTTGAAATTCCCACCCTTCAAGAAGTCATCGATTTAGCCAAGCGCAAAAGTGCAGAAACAGGTCGGACAATTGGCATCTATCCAGAAACTAAGCATCCCTCTTATTTTGATGCCATCGGGCTATCGATGGAAGAGCCTCTTGTTGCTACTCTGACAGCGAATGGATATTCTGGACAGAATGCACCTGTGTTTATCCAATCTTTTGAAGTTGGAAACCTGAAAGATTTAAGCACGAAAACCAATTTACCCCTCGTCCAATTGCTTAACGCTAGTGGCAAGCCTTATGATTTCGTTCTCAGTGGCGATTCTCGCACCTATGCAGACTTGGCGACACCGGCGGGTTTGGCACAAATTGCTGCATATGCTCAGGGAGTAGGTACTAACAAAAACCTGTTGATTCCCAGAGATAGTAACAGCAAACTGTTAGCACCTACCTCTTTAGTTGCCGATGCTCATGCAGCGAATTTGCTCGTCCACGCCTGGACTTTCCGTAATGAAGATACCTTTCTACCATTGGACTTCAAAGGGAATCCAGCAGGAGAATACGAAAGATTCTTTAGCTTAGGGATTGATGGTTTATTTAGCGATAATCCAGATACTGCCGTTGCTGTCCGTAACCGCGTCGCTGGTAATCCCACCCAATCCGTTCCCGAACCCAATTTGTTGCTAGGATTTGTCTTTTTACCCCTAGCGGGACTATGGCGCCGTCGCCAAACTTCGCTGAAAAAGTCTTAAATCAGGACTTACGCAACTGGCACATTAAACGAGGTTTGTAGTAGCGCTAAAGCGCCAATAAGGCGCTTTAGCGCTACTACAAACCTCAAAAACAACACGGGTAGTGTGACAGTTGCGTAAGTCCTAAAATCTGTTTCGATTACAGCGGATTGCACTCGGATGAGGTACACCTTTGTTTGTGTAGCGGCACCGTTAACGGTGCCGCTACACAAACAAAGCGAAAATGCTCTACCTCACTCATTTGTAATCCGCTGTATCTATCTCTCTGGGGCGAGAAGTTTTTGTCAAAGAGCTATGCTGAGATTAGAGCAACAGCAATAGCTCATGAAAGCTAAAATTTCTCGCCTCATGAAAGGAGCAGGAAGTGCGATCGCGCTATTTTTGATCGCAAGTTGTACCATAGGGCAAAACTCCCCCGACGCCTCCACTACAGCATCTAGTAACGATGTTGCCGCTGCACAGGGCTTTCAAAAAGCTACTGTGCTAACCGGGTTAGAACATCCCTGGAGCATAGCATGGCTGCCCGACGGGGCGATGCTGATTACAGAACGACCAGGGCGGCTGCGTATCGTCCGCAATGGGGCGCTGGTGCCGACACCGATTGCAGGGGTTCCCCCAGTCTTAGCGGTTAGCCAAGGCGGGTTAATGGATGTTTCGCTTCACCCGCGCTTCGCTCAAAATCGCTTTGTTTATCTCACCTATTCCCACGGCACAATCGATGCCAATCGCACCCGCATCGCCCGTGCCACATTTGATGGTAAAGCGCTGCGGGACTTGCGGGTGATTTTTGAGGTTTCCCAACCCAAACAAGGGGGACAGCACTTTGGCTCGCGCATTCTCTGGTTACCCGACAATACCATGCTGGTGGCAATCGGCGATGGTGGCAACCCACCGCTGCAACTCGGCGGCGACCTCATCCGCAAACAAGCTCAAAACCTCGGCAGTCGTCTCGGTAAGATTGTGCGCCTTGCCGACGATGGTTCCATACCCAGGAACAATCCTTTCGTAGCATCCGCGAATGCTGACCCAGCCGTGTGGAGTTACGGGCATCGTAACATCCAGGGACTCGCCTTCGATCCGGCAACTAATCGGGTGTGGGCGACGGAACATGGCTCGCGCGGGGGGGATGAACTCAACGTCCCCGCAGCGGGCAAAAATTATGGCTGGCCTGTAGTGACTCACAGTCGCGAATATACTGGGGGTGAAATTTCCAACCGGCGATCGCAACCGGGAATGGTAGACCCTAAACTGGTATGGACACCATCGATCGCACCTTCGGGTCTGACCTTCTACACAGGTTCGCGCTTCGCGCAATGGAAAGGCGATTTATTTGCCGGTGGGTTGGTATCTCGGGATATTCGCCGCATCGACATAGACGACAAAGGCAATGTCTTAAGCCAGCAATCAATCAATATCGGTCAGCGCGTCCGAGATGTGCGGACTGGTCTTGACGGTCTGTTGTACATCCTCACCGATGAACCCAATGGACAACTGATTCGTCTTGAACCACGCCCAGCAGGAAGCTAACTTATTAGCGATGTCAACCCAACTAACACGATGGTGGCGCAAAAGTCGTAGGCATGGTAACTTTTTTGCTGGCTTAGTAGCGATTTTTGGCAGTGGCAATCATAAACAGGACTTACGCAAAAAAACAAAGGGCGATCCGACAAATCTTGGGTTTAGAGCAGCGAGATTGACCCAGTGGGTTTTTGGCTCCGCGTGCCTAAGTCCTGATAAATATTGCCTCAAGAACAATATCTCTCAATTGCCGCCGAGTCGAGCCGAGCCGAATTGATTGTCAGCTAAAGGACTCTAGTCTGTTTGGCACAACCGTTGAGCAAATACCTCAGTTACGAGGAGCTAAAGTTGTAGCATCCACAAAGTAGGAAAAGTCGGAAAAGTAGTCAGGATAATACTGTTATATTTTTTAATTATTTTATAGCGTATTGCAGCCGTATGAGGTACACCTTCGACCAGTGTGCGGGCACCATGCGCGGGTGCCCGCACACTGGTCGAAACCCAAGGGCTGTACCTCACTGACTTGCAATCTGCTGTAATCTTGAAAATTGCCAAATATTTGGCTAATTTATCAATTAAATTTAAGTAGGGTATAGCCATATTTAATCAAACAGGAAACCTATGGGACAAACTGTATTCAATATCCCCCCCCAGCACGAACAAAAAATAGCCATTATTGGAGCCGGTGCTATGGGAGTATCAATAGCCTGTATTTTGGCTAGACTAGGAATTGCTCATGTAACTATTTTTGAAGCTGAATCAAAGCCTTTTAACAGTCGAGGAGCTTCGATTAATAATACAGGAATTTTGCATCATTTTGTTTATGGTGGACATCAAAAAACTTTAGAACAGCTTTTTTATCAAGGTATTTTGAAAGCTAATGCCCGAATATGTTTTTGGAGATAGTCAGATAAATTATTTGGTTCCCAATGACAAAGAAAATACCGCCATCAACCAAGAGGGGGTGACCTTCAAGGATGTTGCTGCTTCCTTAGTAAAGATTTATAAGATACATTTAGAAAACTATCCAGATGAAAATTTTTGGGGGCAGCCAGAAGAACTGGTAAAAATAATAGATGAAGATGGGATGAATTATTTATTGAATAACGAGCTGCCAAACATAAAAAATAACTGGCTTATTGACCAACAAAAAAATCCTTTCGCTGGGGCAGTTAAAATCAGACAATCTGTGTTAAATATCGGCGATTATGTTTGTCACATGATTAAATTAATTGAGGTGGTGTCGGGTCAAAAAATGTGGGAAATTAACTGCGGTCAAAGAGTCTACAATATAGACATAAATAACCAAGGGTTTTACCTCAAAATTGCTAGCAGTAATTCACTGAATTTTGCTCCGGTAATTGCGGGTTATGCCAGGGGGTTAGAAATACCAATTCCATCAATAAAAGACAAACAACAAAAAGAAGGAAATCTAGTAAAACTTAAAATTTATGGATTATACAAGATTCCTCCAGCCCTTAAATTGCAGATGCCCTCACTCGAAGAAAGTTTTTCAAGTACCATACTGATTCGAGGTCAATATGGAGGAATAATTAAGGTGGGATATGGTTTTATAGCTATTTTTTCTGGAACCCATTATAACCAAGCTGAATTCGAGTTTCCTTTGGATGAAGTGCCAAAAAATATCCCGACAGAATGGTGGCAAAATGTGGATAGTATAATGGGGAGGACTGAAAAAGAGGTTCTGGCATCTATAAAATATGATATTTCTAGATGGATTCCTTGGGTCAAGGAACTTGAAGATGTTAAGCTCAAAACAGCTGTTCAAGTGTATCCTGGTCGAAAACCTGCCAACGATCTAGAGGCGGCCCAACGCGATGAGAATCCTGTTCGCTATATGTATCAGCATAAAAATGGGGGTAAATATATTCACATTCCAGGGTTTAAATTGACATCAATACCCTATAATGCTTTTCAGGTTGTACTCGAAATATTATCAATTTATATAGTCAAAGGAATTTTAACTCAAGAGCAAGTTGATCGACACATAAGGCTAGACAAAAACTCTCAGATAATTCTCTCCCGTGAAATGGAATGCGTACTGGGTAAAGATTTGCCTCAAGCGGAAATTTCTGAAAGAGAAAAAATTGTGGAAGAATGGAATATTTATTAATCGAACTTCCCTCCAGAGGAGTTGCTCAAATTTGTGGCGCATGGGAAAAATTCTGGGTTCCCATTCTCTACAAAGGCAAAATCACCGCTGAACCGCTCAAAGATATAAGATAGGCCACAGGGTTACCAATTGGATTCATGACATTACATAAACCCTTAGGTTCGGTTATTCAAGGTTCCCTCAGTGAGGGATTGGAAGTACGACTGCACCCGGATGTCTCGGTGGAAGAGATGCGGGTGGGTAAGTTTTTGATCGTGGAAGGCGCGCGATCGCGTTTTTTCTGCCTCCTTACCGATGTATCGTTAGGAACTTCCAGCACCCGTATTATTGCCAATCCACCAGACCCCAACGACGACTTGTTGCGCGAAGTTCTCGCTGGTAGCGGCACTTATGGCACGCTCGAACTCTCTCCCATGTTGATGTTTACGCCTCACGAAGCAATAGGAGAGAATGGCAACGGGCGTTACCCTCAGGCAGAGCCTGGGAGAGCGGCATTACCAGGCAGGAGCCAGGGAACGAGTCAAGCTAAAAAATCCAATCTGGCATCGTTTGAAGCCCAAAGTAGCGACAATAGCCAATTGCTGCCAGTTAAAACAATTCCCAGCCACTTCAGCCAAGTTTACGACGCCAGCGAGCGGGACTTCCGCGCCGTTTTTGGCTGGGAAGATGACCCCCATCGTCGCAACTTTGCCATCGGTCAACCTTTGGATATGGATGTTCCCATCTGTATCGATTTAGACCGATTTGTCGAACGCAGCAATGGCGTGTTTGGTAAATCCGGCACGGGGAAATCTTTCCTCACCCGCCTGCTGCTATCGGGGATTATCCGCAAGCAAGCTGCCGTTAATCTGATTTTTGACATGCACTCGGAATATGGCTGGGAAGCCGTCAGCGAAGGCAAGCAATTCAGTACTGTTAAAGGCTTGCGTCAGCTATTCCCCAACCAAGTGCAAGTATATACCCTCGACCCCCAATCTACGAAGCGTCGCGGCGTGCGGGATGCCCACGAACTTTATCTCAGCTACGACCAGCTGGAAGTTGAAGATATCATGCTGGTGCGGCAAGAGTTAAATCTTTCTGAAGCCAGTTTGGAAAATGCCATTATTCTGCGTAACGAGTTTGGCAAATCTTGGATTACCCAGTTGCTGAGTATGACTAACGACGAAATCCAGATGTTCTGCGACGAAAAGCGGGGTAACAAGTCCTCGATTATGGCGCTGCAACGCAAACTCTTGCGCTTGGACGATCTAAAATACATGCGAACTGCAACTCCCCACAATTATATCAATCAGATTTTAGAATCTTTAAACGCCGGGAAGCATGTGGTGATTGAATTTGGTTCCCAATCCAACATGCTGTCTTATATGCTGGCAACAAACGTGATATCCCGCCGCATCCACGCCAGTTACGTCCACAAAGCCGAAAAATTCTTGCAGTCGAAAAATCCTAGCCATCGCCCGCGCCAACTCGTAATCACGATTGAAGAAGCCCACCGCTTCCTGGATTCTAGCGTTGTCCGCCAAACGATTTTCGGCACCATCGCCCGCGAAATGCGGAAATACTTCGTCACCCTCTTGGTGGTAGATCAGCGTCCCTCTGGAATTGACAACGAAGTCATGTCCCAAATCGGTACTCGCATCACCGCTCTACTCAACGACGAAAAAGACATCGACGCCATCTTTACCGGCGTCTCCGGCGCTCTTAGCCTGCGATCCGTTTTAGCTAAACTCGACTCCAAGCAACAAGCCTTAATTTTAGGTCACGCCGTCCCCATGCCCGTCGTCGTCCGCACTCGCCCCTACGACGAAAATTTCTATCGAGAAATCGGCGACACCCCCTGGGACGAAAAATCCGACGACGAAGTCTTCGCCGCCGCCGAATCCGCCAAAGCGGATTTAGGCTTTTAAGGCTATTGACATTGAGGTTTGAATATGGTATTAATTACATTTCCTACTAATGCCAATTCCACCCTATGACCAATTACCCATTACCAATTAGCAAAAAGGCGGATATCCCGACCTGACGGGCTTTGACCATTTCGGTTATCCCCATGACTAATATCTGGACGCCCAGGGATAACTGGTCGAAAATAGTAGTATTGAGAGCTAGATCCCAAACTTTCTTAAGAAGACTTAAAACAAATCGGGATCGCCGCTGCAATAGTTCAAAGTATATTTGGGAAATATTATACCTAAGGACAAACTTTTTATCTGTAGCATGGTCTAAATGTGTAGTATAGAATGATAGTAGGTAAAGTCATAGCGACTTCGAGTTGTGTGAGCGAACCAGAACTAGGCTTTACCCAGGATTCCGATCTAAGTGCCGCCTTCCATAGAAAGGATTCAACCGAGTTGCAATTGGAGGAGGGGAAAAACACCAAGCAAAGCCTCCCGATCGAGACGCAGATCTGCTGGAAGGGGAGGCAGTGCAACTACTACACCTATGGCGGGATGAATCGTTACAGATAAGTCAGATAGGCTCTTAGTAGTCAGGCGTCCAGACCAAAGCTCAAAAGCCCAGCCACCAATACTTTATTTGTTGAAAAAGGTCAATACGCATCCATGCCAACTGTTAACACCGAAAACCAAACTGCCAACACCAAATTCACGGCAGATATGGTTCGTACCTATCTCCGTGAAATTGGTCGCGTGCCCCTGCTGACCCGGGAACAAGAGATTGTCTTTGGCAAGCAAGTGCAACAAATGATGCACCTGATGGAAGCAAAGGACGCCCTGACTAAAAAACTGCGCCGCAAACCAACCGAGAAAGAGTGGGCAGAACAGGTGGGTCTAAGCGAAACAGAGCTTGCCGACATTGTCCGTCGGGGTCAGCGCGCCAAGCAAAAGATGATTGAAGCGAACCTGCGCTTGGTGGTAGCGATCGCCAAAAAATACCAGAAGCGTAACCTGGAATTCTTGGATTTGATCCAAGAAGGTACTTTAGGGTTAGAACGGGGTGTAGAGAAATTTGACCCGACGCGGGGATACAAGTTTTCCACCTACGCTTACTGGTGGATCAGACAAGCGATCACGCGAGCGATTGCTCAGCAAGGTCGCACGATTCGGCTACCGATCCACATCACCGAAAAACTCAACAAAATCAAGAAAGTGCAGCGCGAACTAGCCCAACAGCTAGGTCGTAGCGCCACTCCCGCTGAAATTGCCTCCGCATTGGAGTTAGAACCCGCCCAGATCCGCGAGTACCTGACCATTGCCCGTCAACCAGTTTCCCTCGACGTGCGCGTGGGAGACAACCAAGACACCGAACTGCAAGACCTGTTGGAAGATGAAGGGCCATCGCCAGAAAATTTCATCACCCAAGAGTCCCTGCGCCAGGATCTCGAAGATCTCTTAGCCGGATTGACCCCCCAGCAGCGGCAAGTCCTCACCCTGCGTTTCGGCTTGACCGATGGCAACGCTCTGTCACTCGCCAAAGTCGGCGAACAACTCAACCTCAGCCGCGAACGAGTGCGCCAACTCGAACGCCAAGCTCTCGACCACCTGCGCCGTCACCGTGCCAACGTGCGGGAATACCTAGCAGGTTAAGAAGCTTGACAGTTAGCACCGCAGCCTTAAACCAGGTGCAAAAAGGAGAGGGAAAGCAGATGCTCTCCCTTTTCCATATCGATCGCCCATGACCAATCGCCGATTGTATTGTAAACAATTGTAACAAAATTTCACCGCCATCGGAAATATTTAGTAACGCGACTGTATTCAATCAGAGTCGAGAGGTACAACCGCGATCGTCATAAACCTATGACGTCTGCTGGTGAAGATATCGCCTCCTCCCATCGAGGGGGCGATTTATTTAAGCAGCCAAAGGCGATCGCGGCAGAAACAAAAGTTAATCTCATGCCATCGATTCATCCTGTAGCGCGAATCGTACTGCGTAAATAGTGAGTTAATTTGTAAATAAGACCTATTTCAGAGTGCATTTAGAAACAGCGGGGGGAAAACAATGTTTAAGTCTCTTGTTAACTCTTTTTTAGATCAGCCCATGCCATCTAGCTGCTTGAAACTCCCGCTCGCAGGTCTAATGTTGATCGTGGGCGTGGGGGCGGGCAACGCTACCCCCGCACCGACCAATAACCATCAAACTCAAGTTGCTCAAGCTACCCCAAACAATCAAACCCCTGATGGCGTTTACCTGTACGGTCAATCTTCTCAACCAGAGGAAATTGGCAAAGAATATATGGTGTTTGAGGTGCGTCGGGGTCGCGTAATCGGCGCAGTTTATATGCCTCAATCAGAGTTTAATTGTTTTCACGGCAGGCTGGCGTCGAGGAAGTTAGATCTGATGGTAAATAATCCCTTCGCAGAAACTGCTGACTCTAGTCCCCCCGAAAACCGATCCAATGAATTTGCCGCTGTTGGTGATTATCCCCGCATTGGCAATGGAGATGACCCGATAAACTTCCCGCTGACCGTTAACTTGCAAGACTATCAACGGATAGCCACAGTCAGCGAGAACGACCAGCGGATTTTGGGTATTTGTAAAGCGAACCATCAAGAGCAAGTTTGGAGCCGATAGAAATTTCAGATTGGGTAATGGGTAATTGGTAATAGGAAGAGTTCTTACCAATTAGCAATTAGCAATTAGCAATTAGCAATTAGCAATTAGCAATTACCAATCCAAAATCAATATTCAATTCCTGGTTGAGCTTTAACGCCTTGTTCGCGAAACGGATGCTTGACGAGCGTCATTTCAGTAACTAAATCTGCTCGTTCAATTAAAGCTGGTGGTGCGCCTCTGCCGGTGAGAATGAGGTGGGAGTCGGCAGGTTTTTCATCCAGTCCGGATAGAACCTGCTCGACGGTTAAATAACCCAGCTTTAGCGCTACGTTGACTTCATCTAACAGCACCAATTTATAATCTGGATTGCGGACAAATGTAAGCGCTTTATTCCAAGCTACTTGTGCGGTTTCGATATCTCGCTGTCGGTCTTGAGTTTCCCAGGTGAAGCCTTCTCCCATTGCATGAAATTCTAGCTGTGCGGGCCAAAGGCTGAAAACGGCTTTTTCTGCCGGTTCCCAAGCGCCTTTGATGAATTGGACGATCGCAACTTTATAGCCGTGACCGAGCGATCGCAACACCATCCCCAACGCGGCGGTAGTTTTTCCCTTCCCGTTACCCGTGTGGACGATAATTAAGCCTTTTTCATGCGATCGCTCTTGCAAGCGTTGTTCCTGCACTTCCTTGCGCCGCTGCATCTTTTTGCGATACTGTTCCTCTGTCATGGTTCTGGACCCTGCTTCTTCAATCAAGCGTTCGGCTTGTGAACTACCGCACACTTCCTAGCGGGTAAGTGTGATGGCTCTCCCAATTCATCGGGAATTGCCGCCAGAACCGGAGTTCTCTTGGTCTTACATCCCCTCCAAGGGCAGGAGTCCTGGTTCCCAAGACCCATACTTTTTCTTGCAACCTGTACCGATTAGCTTGGTTTTCGCTGATGGCATTGAGGGTCAAGATGTATCAAATATACCATATAATTTGAAACGCTATCTAAATTCATCAATTTTGCCCCTGCGAGACTGCTTTTTAAAATTTTACTAATTTTTTTTGGGCTATTGTTAATAATTTTTATTATAATATTGCCATAGTTTATGATAATAAAACCGTGGAGATTAACAGAATTACGGTAATTCAAGGAGATATTAACTCAAGTTGCTAGTTATCTCTCTGGGAGCGGCTAATGGCTAATGGCTAATGGCGAGATTGGTAAAAATCCAAGATTAGCAATTAGCAATTAGCAAGCTGGCAACGCCCTTGTTTATAACTAGCAACTTGCGTTATTACCCAACAAAAAGTCGATGCAATTGTTAATGCGGCTAATAGTTTTCTTTTAGGTGGTGGGGGAGTGGATGGTGCGATTCATCGTGCAGCGGGGTCAGAACTTTTAGCAGAATGTCGAAAACTCAACGGTTGTAAAACAGGGGATGCGAAAATTACCTTTGGTTATAATTTACCAGCTAAATGGGTAATTCATACCGTTGGGCCGATTTGGCAAGGGGGAAATCAAAACGAGGATGAACTGTTAGGGAGTTGTTATCGTCGTAGCTTGGAATTGGCAGAGCAGTATTCTATCGGTACAATTGCGTTTCCTGCCATCAGTACGGGGATATATGGGTTTCCGATGGAGAGGGCAGCTGGGATTGCGATCGCTGAAATTAAGGTGTTTATGGAAAAAAATACATCAATTGAGCAAGTCATCCTCGTTTGCTTTGGTGAAAAAGCCTACGAATGTTACCTGAGTGCGATGCAACAGAACGGTCAAGTCTAACTGGGTATTGTGATTTTTGGCTAACAGCTGAAGTATTGGAAGTGGTGCGATCGCAAGATTTGCAATGATATCATGTCCGGTTGCATCGGTATCTTCAGGGGGCGACAAGGAGGCTAAAAAGCTTGCTGTATGACTTCAGCATCGGAAACGAGTTCTGACATCAGGGTAGCAACCGAAACGATCTTTGTCGCCCTACCAGCATTGCTTCCGGCAAAAATCGGCTCTCCCGTACCTGTGCTAAATTATTAGGAAAGTGCCATAAAAGTAAAGCTCTGATTTCAAAATTATCAAAATTCCTAAAACCAAAGCCACAAGGTTTTAATACTTTTAATTTGTGATTAATGCCTTCCACTATTCCATTAGTTATTCTTCTCTCAAAATAACCAACTATCTCGGAAAACCAACGCTTAATCGTTGACACAGTATTTCGGTAATATTGTTCAGCTTTCTTTAACCAATCAATTAGTTTTAATGTTCCTTCTCCCAAAGTTTTACTTGACTCAAATAAGAGATGGAATTCCTCTTTCAAATCGTGCCTGCCACACTCGGTGAAGCTTCTTTCACCTGTGCTAATTTTTCTTTTTGCTTGTTAGATAACTTATCCTCGGCTTTCAGCAATATATATTTACTTCCTTTTAAACTACTAAATAATTTAGCTCTGGACTTAGCATTTAGAGATTCTGCTGTTTTCTTTTGAGAAATTCTCCCTTGATTTAACTCTTCATGAACTATTTTTGTCAGATGAAATCTATCCACAGTCACTACTGCATTTGGACATATTCTTTGTCCTAAAGATTTATAGTTACCAGTCATATCCATACTGACTTCTTCTATCTGAGACAATACTTTTTCTCCCCATTGCTGCATCACTTTTTCTATTTCTGATTGGGTTCGAGATGACACTAATCCCACTAACTTATGTGTTTCTAAATCGACTAAAACGACAATAAATTTTCCTTGTCCTTTTACTAAACTAATTTCATCTATCCCTAAAATTTTTATTTTACATTAACTGGCAGTATTTTTTGGGCTACAGCTATTACCATTGACCATACTTCTTCTTCTGTTAATCGATTATTTTTGGCTTTGCTCACATCACTATGAATAACTTGCTCTGTAATAGCCTCGGTATATCTATAAGTAAACCGTTTTCTCTCTCCTACAAAATTCAAAGTTTCACTAAAAGGTTTTTGGCATTTTTCACACTTGAATCTTCGCCGATTTAATTTCAGAACAACTTCTCTATCTCCCATTGGTAAATCTCTTACTAAATGGCTTTTATTTTGATGAATGCGATGGCTTATCTCGCCACACCGGGGGCAAGTCGCTGTTTTTTTCTCTAGGTTTACAGATAATATTAATGTTTCTTTTGTTTCTTTACTATCTTCTACTATTACACCAGGTAAATTTAGTATTTTTGTCATCCCTCTTTTCAGAATTGATTTCAATTTTACTTTTGAGCGTTATTTTAATAGTTTAGCACAGGTACGGAAGAACCCAAACTCCCGATTCATTTTATCGCCGTTTGGCGATCGACCTTCAGACCAAATAAGAACTTTTTAGCTGCCATTGCTTTCAACCTTACTTCAGTGAAGCTGCCATTTCTGTTGCTACTAACTGTCCATTCAGAGAGGATTCAACGATGGCTTGATTGCTGACTAAAAAAGCAGCAATTTCTGCGGCAGCCGATCGTCCATCGGTAATAGATTCCACAATTGCTTTTGGCCCCGTTGCCGCACCCGCGAGAAAAATCCCTCTCCGGGCAGAGGCATTATTAGAATATTGCTGATGTGCGGTGGTGTAGAAGCGATCGCAACCCACACTTAAACCTGCAATTTCTGCTAACTCGGCATTACCTTCCATTCCCACCATCAAAACCAAAAGATCGACACTCAACCGCATCGGTTTTGCTGTCAAAGTATCTTCTAAGCGCAACAATAAACTGCCATCATTTTTCTCACCAGCCTCAGAAAGCCGACCGCGAATAAACTGCACTCCATACTTTTCTTGCGATGTGCGATACAGTTCCTCATAACCGCGACCGAACACTCGGATATCCATATAAAGGCAGTAAATTTCGCAATCGGGATTTTGTTGTTTAATCTCGATTCCAACTTTAATCGCATTGGTACAACAAACTCGCGAACAATAATTATTGTTGACTTTTTCATCGCGAGAACCAACGCAGTGAACCATCGCCACTTTCTTCGGCGCTTTACCGCTTCTGGTTTTAACGCTTTGCGCCTTCAGCATTGCATCCAATTCTACTGAAGTAATGCAATTATCGTAGATCCCGTATCCATATTCTTCTTTAAATGCAGCATCGAAATGCTTAAAGCCAGTTGCTACCAAAATCGCCGCCGCATCAATTTCTTCACCTGTTGAAGTCATGACTTTAAAATTGGGTGCCGTTCCTTCAATTCGAGTCACTGTAGCATTATTTAAAATTCTGGTTTTACCCAAACCTTGCTTCAGATTGGCGATGATTTCGGCAGCATCGGTAAAGTCAGGAAACACTTTGTACCATTTATTTAAATGTCCCCCAACTTCGGCTTTTTTCTCAATCAAAACTACATCATATCCAAAATCTTGAAGTCTTCCAGCCGCAGCCATTCCAGCAGGGCCACCGCCAATTACAACAACACTTTTACCCATTGTCTTCGCTCCTGGTTAAATTCTTAAATTTTGCATTTTTGACTGGTTTAAAAGGGTCTTCTGCGTTCTTCAGCCTTCTTGGATTTATCCTAAGGAATGCCGATTTTATCTAACAAAGGCTCAATAGGACTTTTGCATTCAATCCGCAATCTTTGAAGGGGTCATAGCCTAATAGCAACCCGGTCAATTGTGCGTAGTCTAAGATGCTGACGTTAAACTCTTTTCCCAAAACTTCTTTAATCGTTCCTTGTTCGGCATCCAAAAATACCGTACATCCGGGACAATTGGTAAGGATTAAGTTGCAATCCGGATGGGTTTCTTTCAGACTTTTCATTTTTTTGTAAACGCTACTTGCGGTGTAGTCTCTGTTTTCTGGAAACGCACATTGCCGAAAACCCATACCACAGCAATGCCTTCTTTCTGGATAATCAACTATTTCCGCACCGAAAGCTTCTAGCATTCCCACTAAAACTTGCGGAAATTCAGCCCCACCCATGCACTCGCCGGGGAAAATTTTCGCATAATGGCATCCAATGTGATCGACTGCCTTGATTCCCTTCAAGCTATATTTTGCTTTTGCTGCCAGCTGATACCGATTAGCAAAAAACACATCGGAAGCATGAACAACAGAAGGTCTTCCCCCCGATACGCGAGGAATCCAAAATTCGCGTCCTGTCGTTTCTTTTAATGTCTTTTCTGTGTATTCTCTCCACTCTGGTTCTTCTTCCCAAAGTTTAATCATTTCCGTGTAATTAGCAAAGGAAGTGACACAGAATGAGAAGAGATTATCGACACCTAATTCATGATGGGCAACGGAAAAATTCCTCGCCGCCATCACCATTTGTGTTTCCAGGTTTGACACATCCCCGTGATATCCAATTGCCCCACAGGAAGTATGTCCAGGCGCTTCCCGCAGTTCCATTCCCAAATCGTTTTTCAAAATCTTATAAGCAATACCTTCGGTGTAGGGTGCGGCACTTTGTAAAAAACAGCTACGGAAGCAACCCCACAATTTCCCGCCTTCTTCGTCTACAGTTGGTACGTGCTTTTGATGTCTTTCCCAAGCTTTGTTTTTTCCTTCTACTTTCACGATCTTTTCCTCTTATTTGCTTTCTTTGATTTCGGAGTTTCTGCTATCCCCAGTTTCTAACCAGGTTTGCCAATATTTTTCCACTTCTGCCTTGCTGCCAAGTTTCTTTTCCATGCCTTTTTCAACGGCTTCCATTAAAGCGATCGCACCCGTCTTCTGATAAATTGCCCGCACTTCTTCCATGTCTGTTTCGGGAATAACTCGGTGCGAACCTGGGCTATTTTCCAAATTCATCGGCACATCCCACCATTGCCGCATTTCTGCTCTATGTTCGTAATAGTATTCCCAGTTTTCTCCCAGTTCGGGAAAGTGTGCATGCGTAATATTTTCAGCTAACAAGGTATAACCTCGTTTCAGTATATTTTCCCCAAATACTCGCTTGGCAAATAATTGCTGTCTGCCTTTTTCTGACTCGGCAAAGTAACCGTAACGAATTGACATTCGACGCAGTGCCAGAACTACTGAGGCAGTATTGTTACCTCTCGGACACCTGGTTTTACACGAAAAACATTGCCCGCAAAACCAAATTTTGTCTGACTTGAGCAACTCTTCAATCTGCTCGTCATCTTCCGATTGCACAATGTTCATGACTTCTCTAGGAGAGTAGTCATTAAACTCGGCTGCTGGACAAACCGCAGTACATACACCGCAGTTCAAGCAGGCATTCATGCCGTGCTGGTACAAAATGTCTTGTTTAAGTTCGTTAAATAGTTGACCCATAAATCAACCCCTTCATTTCAGCCTCTGAATGATGCTTTCGTCATCCTGTTATATAGCCATATATTTATGTGGTCAGGTAAAAATGGTTTGGTAAATAAGTAATTGTACTTAATTTGGCGGGGAAGCTAGGAGAGCGATCGCAAGTCTAGGGTGGCGGGAGGTAGAGCGATCGCTAAGCCCAATCCAATCCCGCCACCGCGATCGCATCGTAGAGTTTGTTTCGTTCAGATCTGGCATCAGTTTCCCAACCCGCCCGGAAATAAATTTCCGGGCTAATAGCGAAAGTCGGTTAAAACCGACTCATATCATGTCCGCTAGCAACGGTAGTGTATAGTTTTTAATGCTGTAGGGGCGGGTTTTACCAACAATTAAGTGGAAAGAAACCGGGTTTCTGTGAAAAATTGTTGAGCAAGGAAAGAGATCTATGAAGAAACAAAGGTGATGATCTTGTTAAACCCTTCCTTTGCTGACGCTACCGATGCCTAAGGACATGACATCAATGCCATCAAACCAGTTTGTTTTAACGGACTTTCGCTGCTCGCTGTGAGAATTTATTCTCTGGCGGGCTAATGCGAAAGGTGCAAGATCTCAATTTTGTTTTTCTAGGAAATGTTGTCTAGAAGTTGGCAGTATTTTTCTGATGTTTGAGTTTTTGCTTAACTAACAGCCAGTGTTTTCTTGGCTACTCCTGCAATGTGAGGACTGACGATGGGAAATGAAATGCGAAATTGCTGATAATTGACTGACTCAAATCCAGCATTTTCTAACGCGCTCCAGGTTGTTCGGTTAGGATGGCAGTTATCGAACGCGACTTTCCAGACAGGCTCAATGCTATCCTGAATTCGGCGCGTCCAAGTGCAACAATCGGCGGCAACGTGTTCCATAAAAATGAAACTGCCACCGGGTTTGAGAATGCGCTTAATTTCTTGTAAACTGCGATCGAGATTGTTAACAGAACAGAGAACATGGGTGCTAACGGCGCTATCAATGCTATTATCTTTGACGGGTAATTCTTCAGCACTTCCTCTGTACAATCCGATATTTTTAAGCCCCTGACGATCGGCCTCTTGTTCGAGATACTGGTGCATAAAAGGATTCGGATCAACGCCTATCCAATCAATATCTTTTGGGTAATAGGAGAGATTAGCTCCAGCGCCGGGGCCGATTTCTAATACTTTTCCTTGCAAAGAACCCAAAAGTGCTTGTTTTAGCTCTCCCATTGTCGAATAACTCGCGCAATTTATCAGTGCGATCGCGCTGTTATCGGTCGAATTAGCTTTCGACATTCCCCAAGCAAACAAACGTTTTTGAATTTGAGATAAATTGGTAAGTTTCATCAATCTTTCTCCAGTAATAACCACGGCTAATTCTAGCCATAATGGCTGCTATGAGTGTTCGTGCTTGTGTTCGCCTTTTTCCTATGATTGTTAAACCCACCAAGGAGTTGTGCCTGTGCGCGGATCAATTTCCGTCCAAGGCGAAATCCAGATTGCATTGTCTTTCACTGCCACCCGAACTAATTTGAGCGGCAGAGGTGCTGGCCCACGCACTACGGTACCATCTGCGCTATAACGAGAACCGTGACAAGGACATTGAAATTCTTGGTCGATTTCGTTCCAAGGAAAAGTGCAACCCAAGTGGGTGCAGTTATCGACAATTCCCATATTGTCGAGAGTGCCGTCCTGTTTCAGGATTAAGTAAGTGGGTTCCCCAGCTAACCCAGCTACTAAGGCGCGAGTTCCGGCTGGTTCTGCTAGAATTTGGCTGGCAGGAATGGGGTTGCCTAATATATCTTTGGCAAGGATAGCTCCTCCTTCGCCGCTTTCATCTGGTGGGATAAAATATTTGGCTACTGGATAAAGTGCAGCAGAGGCAGTAGAGGCGACGACAGCACCAGTGAGAAAATTGAGCAACTGGCGGCGAGAGATAGAAGGATTTTCGAGGGGAAAGCTATTATCCATTCTTGATTCTCCTTAATTTCTGATTTTGGCGCTTTCTTTCAGTGAAAATTACGCTGGATGACTCTTTCTTTTGAGAGCAAACAAATTTCTTCTGCCAAGGAAACGCTCAAAGTCTTGCACAACCGAGCGAGAGAGTTTCCATCTGGAGAATTAAATTTATATTTCTTTATAATTTATTATAACTATTTAGTTAAATAATGCAAGAAAACTGGAAAATAATTTTTTTCAACGTTGTGCTAATTAATATCATGTCAGGTCGATTACCCATAATCATCAGCCGGGACACGGCACGATTAACGTTATCTGCTTGTCCGAGATATCTCTGATGCCGTGTCCCTACACAACGACTCTGTGAGGTTTTTTATGATGGGCAATTCAACGGACATGATATAACCCATTTAGCATTAATTAACTAAAAAATTAACTCCCACATTCCAAAAAACGCATTGCTTGGTCAGTAGTTAGGAAAATATGGTCTTTGCCTAACTCATCTACAAATCCAACTTTTAGCAATCCATCCATCACCGGGCCTTTGACTTCAGACATATAGAATTCAATCCCCCTAGTCTTTAAGTCAACAATCAAATTCTTGAGTGTTTCCAAGGCACTGCCATCAATTGAATTAACCGCACTACATACCAATACTAAATATTTCACCTCCGGACGAGCGGTTACTCCAAGGAGTAAGTATTCTTCCAGATATTTAGTATTGACAAAGTAAAGGCTGGCATCAACTCGGACAGCCAAAACGTGAGGACAAGTTTTAACATTGTGGCGCAGGACATTGCGAAAATGCTCGGTTTCTCCCACTCTACCCACAACGGCGATGTGCGGTTTGCTCGTGCGCCACAGGTGCAATAAAATTGACACGGCAGCACCAATTAAAATGCCTTTCTCAACGCTGGTTAGGAGGACTGGAAAAAATGCTGCCATCCAAGCGATCGCATCGGCTCGATTATACACCCACAACCGTTGCAGCGTTCCAAAGTCTAAGAGATTAGCCACTGCCATCACAATAATCGCCGCTAGACAAGCTTGGGGTAAAAAGTAAAACAACGGCGTGAGAAACATCAAGACAAGCGCCACAATTGATGCCGTAATGATGGATGCTAAAGGAGTATTAGCATTAGCTGAAAAGTTTACGCCCGATCGGCTCACGCCTCCAGTAACGGGATACCCTCCCGTCAACGCTGCACTCAGATTCGCAGCTCCCAAAGCAATGAATTCCTGGTTTGGATCAACCTTTTGTCGTCGCTTACTGGCTAAAAACTTACCGACTGAAAAGGCTTCCATAAAACCCACAAAGCTAATCGCAAAAGCAGCTGGAAGCAGTGCAGAAATTGTATTCCCATCCAGAACGGGAAATGTGAGGGAGGGTAAACCTTTAGGGATATCGCCAACAACTTTTACCCCAGCAACTCGATCCAGGTGCAAAAGCCAAACTAGCAGCGAACTGCCAATGACTAGGAGCAGTGGCGCACTTTTAGTCAGCGGCATAATCGTTAACTCATGAAAGCCGCATTTCTGGAGTTGTTTGCCCAATATTTTGGGGAAATAAACCAATATTAGAATGCTGACAAATCCCAACAAAAGCGTCACCCAGTTAATCGCACCTATTCCTTGTACTAGATAAACCAGCAACTGGATAAACGATTCTGTCTGAGGAATTTTCAGTCCTAGCAGATGTTTCACCTGACTAAAACCGATGACAATCGCCGCTGCACTAATAAACCCAGAAATGACTGCTTCACTGAGAAAATTAACCAGCAACCCCAAGCGAAAGATACCCATAAGAATATCGATCGCACCGATTGTCAGTGCCAGCAACAATGCCATTCCCAAATATTGAGGGGTGTTTTCGGCAGCGAGGGGAGCAATAGCTGCACCCACCATCAATGAATCTAATGCTACCGGAGCAACCGAAATCAAACGGCTAGTGCCGATCAAGGCATAAACAACTGGGGGCAAAATACTCGCATATAGTCCGATTTCGGGGGGTAAACCTGCTAATAAAGCATAGGCCATTGCTTGAGGAATTAGCACAGTCCCAACTACAATCCCGGCAGTTAGATCGCCTGCCAAATACTCCCTTTGGTAATGCAAACCCCAATCGAGAATCGGAAAAAAGCGGCTCCAGCGAACTAACCAGGTTTGGTCGTGCGATCGCAAGGCGTCTGTCTTGTTATCCAACATTTCAGTAGCTCAAACTCTTAAAATCTTCTACGAAATTATCTTTGAGATAAACTCTTATAGGTCAGCGAACCAGCAATCAACGCCAGCACAAATAACACTGGATTCCACATACCTAAAACCAAGGCAGTAATACCTGGACCAGGACAGTATCCGGCAATCCCCCAACCCACGCCGAAGATTGCAGCCCCAATAACTAAAGGCAGATCGATATCTTTTTTAGTGGGTAAATAAAACTTGTCTGCCCATATCGGATGGGAACGCCGCAGCACAAACCGGAAGGCAATTATCGTCACCCCGACGGCTCCACCCAAGACAAATAATAAGGTTGGGTCCCAAACTCCCGTAACATCTAGGAAACCCAGGACGCGATCGCGGTCGATCATCTGCGAAAGTCCTAGTCCTAGACCAAATAACAATCCTGCTAATAAAGCGATCAAATTGTCTTTCATAAAGTCAACCCCAGTACGCGACGCACAATAAACACTGTGAGAATCGCAGTTATGAGGAAGATGAGAACCGCAACTAAGGATCGCAGGGATAATCGACCTAGCCCACACACCCCATGACCGCTGGTGCAACCGCTGCCCATGCGGGTGCCGAAACCGACGAGAAAACCGCCTGCGATCGCTGCCCAAGGAACGAATGTAGACTTTGGAGTTGGCTGAGATGCCAGCCCATATTCGTAGATCGTGCCACCTAGTAACATCCCCAGGATGAACATCCAGCGCCAGATTTCATCTTTCCTAAAGGTAATCGCACTATTGAGAATGCCACTAATACCAGCAATACGACCATTGAATGCCAGCAAGAGGGTAGCGCTGAACCCAATTAGTAGACCACCAATAAGGGCAGTTAACCAATTAAACTCTGCCATGATATTTCCTCCAGAATCGCTATTAACCCAAGTGGCTAGTTATCTCGCCAAGAGCGGCTAATAGCTAATGGCTAATGGCTCATGTCAGCAAAAATTTTACATTAGCAATTAGCAATTAGCAATTAGCAAGGCCGAATTTTATAACTAGCAACTTACGTTATTACTTTTTCCACTGCAAGAACTTGATGTAATCCCCCTCGAATTGCTCTCCCTTCAGCATTCGATGCCAGTAAATCCAAGGTAGAGCCGTTGTCTTCATTTTCCACATAATCCAGCGTTCTTTAATAGGATTAAGCGGAAAACTAGAAAGCGGCACGCTATTGTAGCCATTAAACTCTGCCATGATCGTCCTGTCATACCCTGTAATTAAAGGGCAGCAAGTATAACCGTCATACTTATTTAGTAAGGGCTTTGAGCCAATTAAAGCCAATAAATTTTCTGCTACAATCGGCGCTTGTTTGCGAATTGCCGCAGCGGTTTTGGACGTGGGTAACGAAGAAGCATCTCCCAAACCAAATACGTTGGGATATCGATTATGTTGTAGCGTATATTTATCTACATCCACCCAGCCATAGGGATTATTTGGTATTGCCAAAGGACTTTGTTTAATCAAGTCAGGAGCGCTCTGGGGCGGTGCCACGTGAATCATGTCGTACTTGTAGCTGACTCGATCGATGACGTTGCCGTTATTATCAAAAATCTCAAAAATCGCTGTTTTAGTGTCAGCTTGAATCGCTTTCAGGTTGTGGCGAAACTTAACCTCAATTTCCCGCCTTTTGACCACTCCATCTAACAATGCTGAATATTCCGGCACCGAAAACATCGTATTTGCTGGCGTCAAGAACATCACATTACTGCGCTGACGAACTCCCGAGCGACTGCGGAAGGCATCATCCGCCATGTACATGATTTTTTGCGGTGCGCCCCCGCATTTAATTGGTGTATTGGGATAGGTAAATAGGGCATTTCCACCGGCAAATTTGCGGATTAATTCCCAGGTATAGGGGGCAAAATCAGCAGAATAGTTGCTGGTAACGCCATCCTTACCGATTGATTCTTTAAGTCCTTGAATCAGATGCCAGTCAATCTGAATGCCGGGGCAAATTACTAAATAGTCATATTTAACCTGGATACCTGCTGCGGTTATGACTGCATTGTTATCGGGGTCTAGTTTAATTGCGCGGTCTTTGATCCAGGTGGTTTGTTGCGGAATGACGTCTCTTTGCTGTTTAACGGTATCCTCAATCCGAAAAACCCCTCCTCCTGTCAGCGTCCAACCGGGTTGGTAGTAGTGCTGGTCGGATGGATCGATGATAGCGATATCTAGGGAGGTGTCTCTTTTCAACAGTAGAGAAGCGGTGGCAATCCCGGCAGCGCCTCCACCCAGGATAGCGATTTGATAGTGAACTGTTTTATTGATGGCGGGGACTGTCGCCGAAGCAGGTGTCTGGGACTGTTGCGGAGTTGATATTACCATTTCTGTTTGTTTTGTTTGAGAAGGGTTTGCGCGATCGCTTACTGTTACAATGCTCTGGCTGCTTGAGTAAATGTACTTAGTAACCAAGTCAAAGCTCCTCGTTGCTCTTGCCAAACCACATCAATGATATTACTATATAGTCGTATAACAATCAATGTAAAACGCCCTGGAACAAGAAAATGATTCCTGACTGGAATCCCCTGGGTTTAGACCTTGTCATTACCCAGATCTCACAGCCTTGTCGCTACCCATATAGCGGATTGCAGTCGCATGAGGTACACCGCCTTTTGTGTAGCGGCACCCTTAAGGGTGCCGCTACACAAAAGGCGCCAAAAGGCTGTACCTAGACGAGCTTGCAATCTGCTGTAAAACCTGCCGGAGAATAAATTCCAAGGGCTTTTAGCTCAAGTCCACTCAAGTGGACTCGCAAGATTTGTTTAGTCCACTTGAGTGGACTTTCGCTACTCGCTGTGGGATTTCAATCCCTGGCGGGGTGACAGGTAAAGCGTCAATCAGACTTCTGTAGGACTTACGCAGCAACACTAAATGTGGTGGTTGCGGTGCGTTACGAAGAAAGCTAACGCACCCTACAGGTAGAACCTTTGCGTAAGTCCTGTTCTGAAAAAATCTCGGTAACAACAAGAGCTTTAGACATGGGGTGTCTCCGCGTCTTTGCGTCCTCTTCAACCTTCACTTATCAAACAGATTTGCCACAAGGAACAAAAGATATGCTATTCCGCCAACTGTACGACAATGAAACTAGCACTTACACATATTTAATTGCCGATGAAAATACCAAAGAAGCCGTTTTGGTCGATCCAGTACTCGAGCAAGTAGAACGCGATTGGAAATTGATTCAGGAATTGGGGCTAAAGCTGCGCTACTGCTTGGAAACCCATATTCACGCCGACCACATTACGGGAACCCAAAAGCTGCGGGAACTGACATCTTGCGAGGGAATAGTGCCGGAAAATGCCCAGGTGGCTTGCGCCAACCGCTCGATCAAAGATGGGGAAGTTTTACAATTGGGAGATGTTGAAATTAAAGCGATCGCTACTTTAGGTCACACTGACAGCCATATGTCTTACTAAGAATAGCGGGACGATGAAAGCCCTGTCTCTGAGCGAGCAGGGATGAAATCGGACGCGAGCAACTTTAGTTGCAGTCTTTCGTAACGTTTTATTTTTAGGTAGTTGATAGATGCCTAACCCAAAGTAAAATGATTATAGGTCGATAAAACAACGCCATGATTGTCTACGAATTCAAAATCAAAGGAAAAATTGAACAATACCGTTCAATTGATGAAGCAATCCGAACATTTCAATTCATTCGCAACAAAACAATTAGATTTTGGATGGACAATCGTGGCGTTAAACTGTCTGAATTTAGCAAGCAGAGTGCCATCCTAGCCAAAGAGTTCGATTTTGTAGATAAACTTAATTCTCAAGCTAGACAAGCAGCGACCGAGCGGGCATCGTTTTCGGTGCAGCGATTTTACGATAACTGTAAATCTGGCAAGCTGGGAAATATTGGCTATCCCAAGTTCCAGAAGCGCAACCGCTCCGTGGAATACAAGACTACCGGATGGAAACTATCAGACAACCGCAAATACATCAACTTTACCGATAAATGCGGTATTGGTAGATTAAAACTGATAGGAACGCGAGATCTCCACTATTACCAGATCGAACAGATTAAACGGGTAAGAATAGTGCGGCGTAGCGATGGTTATTACGCTCAGTTTGTCATCCAAGCAGAGCGAAATATTAATGTTAAACCTACTGGTAAAGTCATAGGGTTGGATGTTGGATTAGCTGCCTTCTATACAGATTCCGAAGGAAACAAGGTAAAAAATCCCCGCCACCTACGTAAATCCGAGAAGGCTTTAAAAAGGTTGCATTGTCGCGTTTCTAGGAAAAAGAAAGGCTCCAACAATCGCCGAAAGGCAATTAAAAGGTTGGGGCGCAAGCATCTAAAAGTTTCCCGCCAGCGTCAAGACTTTGCTGTCAAGACGGCATTGTGCGTAGTGAAATCGAGGGATTTTGTGGCGTTTGAGAAACTGCAAGTGAGGAATATGGTGAGAAATCGCCATTTAGCCAAGTCGATTAGCGATGCTGCATGGGCGCAGTTCACCGAATGGTTGGAATATTTGGGCAAGGTGTATGGGAAAGTGGTGGTAGGAGTACCACCTCAATATACCAGTCAAACTTGTTCCGGATGCGGTGAAATAGTGAAAAAGTCGCTGTCTGTTCGCACCCATATTTGTCAATGTGGATGCGTCTTAGACCGCGACTTTAATGCAGCGATAAATATTTTGGAAAAGGCGCTAAAACAAACTGGCTATAAGTTAACAAGTACCGTGGGGCACGCGGAAACTTCTCACGCTTGGGGAGAGATGATTCTCTACCCAGATTTGGTAACAAGTCTGGGCAAAATCGCTCGCTGAACCAAGAATCTCCCGCTCTTCAGACGGGAGAGTGTCAATTGGTGAATCAAGACAGAGTGCTAACCGGAGATTCCCTATTGATTCGCGGTTGCGGACGTACTGATTTCCAAAGCGGCAATCCCAGTTTGATGTACGACCACGTTACTCAAAAACTATTTACCCTGCCAGACAAGACACTCGTTTATCCGGGTCACGACTACAGAGGGCATACGGTTTCTACTATTGGCGAAGAAAAGAAATATAATCCCCGATTTGTTGGTAAAGACCGGGCAAGCTTCATTGAATTCATGGGTAACCTTAACCTGCCAATTCCTCAAAAAATCGCTGAAGCGGTGCCTGCTAACCAACAATGTGGAGACGTATCAGTAATAGCTAAAGTCTAACAACTTAATCTAAAGTAGTTAATTCTAACTTTGCCGGATTTTGAGTTGTTTTATCTGCTGGTTTTGTTTCTGAATTTGGGATAACAGGGAGTGACAAACTAAGTCGCACAATTCAAACAAAAAAGGATTGGCAATTTCGTAGTAAACGCTTACTCCAATCTGCGTGCGACTTACAATTCCCGCTTGAGCCAGCAACTTTAAATGCTTGGAAACATTGGCTTGCCCCAAACCCGTTTCCTCCATAATTTGGGTGACGTTTTTCGACCCCGACTTGAGACAGCAGACAATTTGTAATCGACTGACTTCCGATAAAACCTTAAAAAAGTCAGCCACATAAGCCAAAGCCTCTGGAGGAAGTTTTGAAATTCCCTCTTCTTTAGAGGGCTGCGTCGAAAAAACTGAGTTGTTCAAGGAAGTTTTAGCCATAGATCGAGTAACTTAACTTTCGCATTACTATTTTACTATATGGTCAAACAAGTTAGCCGCCTGAGCATCCAAGTTTGAGGAGGGACTCATGTCACAGCGGATTGCTTTTCGTGTGAGGGAAAGCCTTATGGCTTCGTTTGTGTAGCGGCAGCGTTAACGCTGCCGCTACACAAACGAAGGTGTACCTCATGTGCAATCCGCTATAGATCGGGCTAGAGATGGTTCAAGCACCAACCTGCCAGTGCCTGCGAGCATACGGGTGATATGATGTCCGCGCTCATTGCCCATAATAAAAAAACCTCACAGAGTTGTTGCGTAGGGACACGGCATCATACATATCTCGGACAAACAGATAACGTTAATAATGCCGTGTCCCGGCTTGGGATCGTGGGTAATCGACCGGACATGATATGAGGGGATATTGTTTGCCAACCCGTTCGAGAGCAAGAACTTGAGCGGATCTTTATGTTTAAATGAAAATATAACTAATTAATAAAAAAAGGATGAAAGTAGTTGTAATTGGTGCAGGGTTGGGGGGACTCCCTAGGGCTTACGAACTACGACACAGGCTGCCAGCAGAACATACGGTAACGTTAATTTCGGATCGACCTAAATTTACTTTTATACCTCGGTTAATTCGGGTAGCGCTGAATCTGAACCCTCTGGAAGAGCTTCAGCTAGACCTGGCAGAATTGACAAAGCGGCACGGGTTGGAATGGATTGGGGGAAAAGTGACAGCCCTCGACCCTAACGCCAAACGCATCACGGTAGGAGAAAGCCAAACCGTTGATTACGACTACGTTGCGATCGCTACAGGTCCTTTTTTAGCTTTTGATGCTATCCCCGGATTGGGGCCGCATGGGGGTTACACTCACTCGGTTTGCACGCCAGATTGCGCTCTGAAAGCGCGAGCAGCTTGGCTGAAGTTTTTAGCAGATCCGGGCGATCTGGTAGTCGGAGCAGTACCCGGTGTCGGTTGTTTTGGCCCTGCTTATGAGTTTTTATTAATGGCAGAGTGGGAATTGCGCCGCCTGGGTTTGCGCGACCAAGTATCGATTACTTTCATTACGCCAGAACCCTACGCGGGACATTTAGGATTAGATGGGCTAAGTAACTCCAGAGAATTGACAGAAAAACTGCTACAATAACGAGGAATTAAAGTAGTGAATCAGGCCAGAATTACTGCTGTTGATTCTCAAGCGATCGCGCTAGCCGATGGGCGAAAAATCCCTTTCAAATATGCAATGGTTCTGCCTGCTTTTGAGGGAGCCAAATTTATCCAAGATGTACCTGGATTGGGTAATGAAAAAAGATTGATTACCGTCCTACCTACCTACGAACATCCCAAATATCCTTCAATTTATGCCTTGGGGGTGAGCGTAGAATTGCCCCAACCCAAACAAGCTACCACTGCTCTGAGCTTACCCAAAACCGGACAAATGACAGAAGCAATGGGATTAGCAGTAGCCCACAACATTGCTGTAGCGTTAGGAGCAATTCAAGATGCTTGGAGGTCCCCAACTCTGGAAGCTGTTTGTTTCGCTGAGTTTGGGGATACTGGTATTGCCTACGTTGCTGCTCCCATCTTGCCCGATCCCGTAACGGGTAAGCGACGTTACTCTTATGCAGGACAGGGACGATGGGTCAACTGGGTAAAAGCAGCGTTTGAAAAGTACTTTCTCCTCAAGATGAAATGGGGGTTGGGGTTACCTTGGTTTGAAATTTTGGCTTTAAGAATTGTATTCGGATTATCCCTGCTAAAAAATTGCGAGTCGCGATCAAAAACACCTATCCCTTCCTGGCTCGATTGAGCAAGTCATCCTCGTTTGCTTTATTCAACAAGCTGACAACTGCTACTTGAGTGCGATGCCAGGAATCGGTCATATGATGTCCGTTGAATTGCCCATCATAAAAAAACCTCACAGAGTCGTTGCGTAGGGACACGGCATCTGACGATATCTCGGACAAACAGATAATACCAAATCCGGGTTTTAAACCCCCTTTATTTTATAGCCCGCGAAGGCGGGCTTTGTTTGTGTAGCCGCGAATGCGAGTCGTTCGGCATAAAAGGGGCGATCAAAGCGGATTTGGTATAACTTTAATCATGCCGTGTCCCGGCTGATGATTATGGGTAATCGACCGGACATGATATCAAGTCTAATTTTCATCAAGGCGGAAATGTTTTTGCCGGGTAGTGCGTTTAATATGTGGCTAATCGATCTGATGCAGAACTATGTCGCGCCATTTGGAAAGATTGCTGCATATTGATACGTTGTTGCGAAGTGAATATCGACCGACTACCGGGAAACTGGCGCAAGTGTTGGAAGTGAGCGATCGCAGCCATTCCCGCAATTTCCGGATTGCACGCTGGAATAGATCATAGGCTACTGCCAGCAGCATTTACTTTTTGGACAATTTAGCTAATTTTAAGCGAAATATTGCCTTTTATTGACGATTGAGCATTTTTATGCTGGTTATCTAACCAAAAGTCTGCTTTTTAGAAGCTTACACAAACGCTCATCAGTTCATCATCACATTTCTCACAAACCTAATTCACCCGAAGGGGTTAATGCAGAGCCTGCTCGAATTTGCTAACATAACAAATATTGTGTCCAGATAATTTTTTAGTGTTATTCCAAATAATCGTGGGGTAGGTAGCGTTCATACAATACCCTACTACTTAGATTTAAACCGATAATTTTGGTCAAAGACAAAAAGTGTTCGGCTAGCTTAAACTGGAGAAATAGCCCATGAAAGACTCAAATGGTTTACTGAAAATTTCAGGTTGCGAGAACCCTGAACGCAGCGGGGATGTGGTTTTTGTTCACGGACTGGGCGGCAATCCACGAGACACGTGGCATTACAAGAAGGGAAAGAGTGATGATTTCTTCTGGCCTGCTAAGCTTGGAGAAGATCTGCCAGAGTTTGATATTTGGTCATTGGGGTATGCGGTTGAACCTTCAGCTTGGAAAGGAAATACACTGCCCCTAGCTGATAGAGCAACTAACACATTAAAAACTCTGGGTATATATGGGATTGGTAAACGCCCGGTGATTTTCATTACTCACAGTATGGGCGGACTCCTTGTTAAACAGATGCTTCGCCACGCACAGGATTATGGTAATCCAAAGTGGAAAGCTATTGTAGATCAAACGAAAGGCATTGTTTTCCTTTCAACTCCTCATTCTGGCGCTGACCTTGCCAACTGGGTTAACTATATTGGTGGTATTCTCCGAACTACAGTAAGCGTTAGAGAGCTTGAGGCCAACCATTCCCGTTTACGTGAACTCAACAACCTGTATCGGAATCACGAATTGCTGTGCAAAATCCCAATGGAGGTTTACTTTGAAACAGAAAAAACCAACGGAGTTTTAGTTGTAGATGAAACCAGTGCAGATCCAGGCATTAAAGGTGTAATTCCTGTGGGTATTGATTATGCTAATCATATCTCAATTTGTAAACCAGAGTCAAAAGAGAGTCTAGTTTATCTTGGAGTAAAGCAATTCATTGAAGAAGACTGCTTAAAAGTTCTTAAGCAACCAATTCAACTTGAAGATAAGGATAAATTACATGAAACAATAACTACTGATAATCGTCGTATTGGTAACTATTTGGAGAGTGGGGCACGCATTCATGGCCCTGTAGCTGGGCGCGATCAGACCAATAACTATAAGTAGCATAGGCTTCTGAAGAAATTCTTTTCGGCTTCCAACACCCCACCAGAATGTGGGGTGTATAGAGAAGTCTTTGTGAAGATGACGGAGTTAATTAAGTGAGCGAGCAGTCAAGTCAAGAACAAACCCCATCGGCATCAACTACGCCTCAACCTAATACTGAAAATGAGAATACTAAGGCATCAGATCGAATAAGTATAGAAGATGCAATTGAGCGCATCATTAAAGGCGATAAAATCGGAAATATTGAAGAATTATATCGAGAACTGAAAGCCACGACAGTTTATATCGATAATCGCCGTATCGGTAATTATTTAGAGCATGATGCGCGTATTTATGGCAATGTTGCTGGGCGCGATCAGAGAAACCATACAAGGGATTCAGCTAAAGGCATTGCTGTTAAAGAAATAGCGGGTCAAATATTAATTGAGGAGGTGGAAAAAGTTCGCAGTGTTTATGTTGAAACTGCCAGCTACACCCAGGCAAAAAGCATTTTAAGCGAGAAGCATGTTCTAATTTTGTGTGGCGATTCAAACTATGGCAAACAAACTACTGCGATTCACCTGCTTGTGAGCCTGACTGCTGAAGAGATTTTTGAAATAAACCCAACAGTAGAAGACCTCAGTTCATTTCAGTGTGAATCAACGCAGATGTATGTGATTGACACTCTTGCACCTGATAGTGCAGAAAAACTCAATAGTTATGTGCTGAATAGTCTGAGTCAGAGACTGAGGGAGCAACAAAGCTATCTTGTCATAACGGTAGATAGTCGTGCGCGTATTTCCCAAGAAACTTTGGGCAGGTATATCCTCAATTGGAGGAACTTACCAACTTGTGAAGAACTGCTAAAAAAACATCTTGCATGGTATATAAAAGACCAAGCAATGCTTAATAGCAGTCACACTTTAACTCAGATAGACTCAGTACGAGAATGGCTAACAAATAAATTACTGCCTGGTGATGTGGATCGGTTAGCAGAACTTCTTGCCAAAGTGGTGAAGAGCGAACTAACCCTTGAAGACGCGCTGGCACGTTTCAGCCTGCGGACAAACGAAGAAGTTGAATCATGGTTTGACAAGCACTCAGATCTGAATCAGCATATGTTTATGATTACTGTGGCAGTTTTGAATGGGATTAACTATCAAGAGGTTATCAATGCTAGTCAAAATTTACAATCGCTCATAAAGCCTCCTTCAGATGAGGAAAAATCATCTGTTCCTACAAGCAAACGTAGCCAAAAACTAAAAGAATTTCGTACTCATTTAGTTCAGGGATATCAAAATACTGAGTTTGGGCTGAGTCCGGTTGAACTGATTGAGTTGGATAATCCTACATTTCAGCCAGCTATCTTATCTTATGTTTGGCACGAGTACGATCAATATCGCGAACGGCTGCTTAAATGGTTGCACCAGCTAGGATCGCACCGTAACTTTGAGGTGCGGATCAGAGCAGCAGCAGCAGTTGGTGAACTGAGCAAGTATGCCTTTGGAGATGTTCTAGATCAAGTTGTACGACCTTGGGCAAACTGTCAAGATCGGCAGTTGCAAAGACTAGCGGCACTAGCCTTAAGTATTCCAGTATTTGAAAGCAATCTTGCTCCACAGGTGCTAAAGTTACTGCATTCCTGGAGTACGTTAAAAAATAACTTAAACTTACCTTGGACAGCAGCAACTGCTTATTCCGGATATGTTGGGTTGCGATTTCCTGATATTGCGCTTAGGGATCTGTTTGCGATCGCTCAGTCTGGAGAAGGACAATTACTATCAGCAGTAGCCGAGGGCGTAGCTAGTATTTTTAATGCTGGCTTCCATTTTACCGTTCTGAATGCGCTCAAAGCATGGACAGAGCAGGCAAATACTGAGGTGACAGCCCAGTTTGGTTTGCTAATCTTTTGGGTACTCATACGTGAGGCAAAAGTTGCGACAGACTCGAACAAGGATAACTGGCCTACATTACTTTGGCTTGTCTGGGAAGAAAAGAAACTTGTCAAGGAAAATCCCAAGACAGATCAAGTATACGAAGACTTAGTGACTTGCCTATTGCAGCGAGCCTTAAATCTAAAAGTAACACGCAAACTTGTTTTACAGGAAATCCGCAAATGGCTTCAACTCGTAGATGACGATCCCGAACATAAACTGTACGAAACAGTAGGCTCAATCATATTTACATTAGCTGCTCAAGGAACTGGGCGTGAACGAGAACGTATCACTTACAACCTTGAACAATGGAAATCGGTTGAACAGCCTAACGCTGCAAACAAGATTTTATCAAAAATCAAAAAGTATTTGAATATTTAGTACAGGAGGTAACACGATGGCAGACACATACAATCCAATCCTCAGCAGAGAAGAGATTGGTCGTTGGCGGCTATTTCAGTCACGTCCAGTGCCAGATCCAGGAACCGCACTTGTTTTCTCTGGTGAGGGACAACCTTTACTCAGCATCAAACAAGGTCAAAGGGGACCGACTAGCGGCGAAATTGTTTGGGGTAAATATAATCTGCTTTATAAGGTAGATATGACTGAACACCCGTTAAGTTTTCAGTGCAACATCCCTTGTGCAACAGATGCTTTTGACTTCCACGCCGAGGTCAGGTTCATTTGTTCGGTGCGCGAACCGGAAATGATTGTACGACGCAATGTAACTGACGTTCGTCAATTCCTAGAACCCTTGATCGTCGAGGTCATGCGGAGCATCAGCCGTAACTATGAGGTTGAAGAAAGCGAAGTTGCGGAACGTCAGATTAGCAATAGGGTCAAGCAAGAAATCTATGATGCAGGATTCCAACTCAATCGCTTCGTACTTACACTGTATTTAGAACAAGAAGTACGCGACCGAATTCGAGAGAAAAAACGCATTCAAGATACAACTGAAATAGAAAAAACCAAAATCAAAAGCCAGATAGAACTGGAAGAACAAGCACAAAAGTTAGCGATGCAACGCCAACAATTCGAGCTTGAACTCATGAAAGTCAAGATAGACTTCTATAGTCCAATGCTCCAAGCTGGCAATTGGCAAATGCTCGCCATGCAACTCGCGCAAAATCCTCAAGATATTGCAGTCGTAGTAGAAGAAATTAATCGCCAGAAGCAAATTGACAGAGAGCATCAGATGAAAATGCTGAAAATGCTGCTAGATGAAGATGCTTTGGAAGGTTCTCAGATTAGTGAAGTTGGAAAACGTGTGCTGCAAGGTTTAATTGCCATGACTGAACAGTATACACCTGCACTGGGAAGCGGTTCGGCTAACAAATCAGAAAGTAAAAAAAACAACTCAAAAGTAGATGAATCTGACAATCAAACCCCAAAGGTTACCAAACCAGATTTTAACTACGATGAGGATGAGTAGTTTTTCTACACACGAGAGAGGCAAATATTAATCATGAGCGAGTTCCTACAAACCATTCTTCGACCAATCTGGGAACTGCTTGTGCCAATACCAATGCCGTGGCGGGCTTTAATTATTTTGTTGCTTTTAATGCCCGCCCTATCCTGGCTTTTTTGGCGAGCATTTCCCTGCTTACTGGCTAAACTTTCACAACTGTTTTTTATCTGTACAGAAGTTGTGGCAAAACTTCTGCTTTGGTTGGAAAACTTGGTCACACAATCTGTGCGAAAACGAGGCAGTCAACCGCCGAACGTCATTTACATTTTTGACGACTTGATCGGCGGAATAGTGCTTCTTGTTAATGCAGCAACCCAAAAGCTGGATAAAATTTTTAGGTATGCGTTAACCCAACGATGGCTACCTCGTAAAGGATGGTTTGTAACAGCAGCGATTTTATTACCATTCCTCTGGTATGTACGTCCTATCCTTGGAGAAACTACGGTTGCTAAATTTATTAATAGTGGATTGATGTGGTGGGACTCGTTTGAAGGCTGGGTGCTGACTGGCAAATGGATACCCTATACTCTAAGTAGACCTTCACCTGAACAATTCGTCCGAGATTATTTTTCAGCTATTAATAATGGTCAGTATTCAGCAGCATGGAATCTTTTAACACCTGAATACCAAAGAACTGGGCCAGGTAGTTACAATGAATATTTAGATTGGTGGGAAAGAAAGGTCGAGCGAGTAGAGATTAATCAACTAAGCCAATTCTCACAAGATCTTAAATATGCAACCGTAGATGTTCGTTTGCAATACTTTATGAAAAGAACTCAAAAGTTATCTAAACCAGAATCTGTACGCTACTTTTTGATTTGGGATATTCAAACTGGCACGTGGTTGATTAATGATTCTAAATACCTTTAGCTGTGGGCTATTCCCCCATTGATATCCTGCTTTTAGTCAGACGAATTGGGTGCAGGACTGGGTTGTGGCAGTGGCGATCGCAAGGCTTTGATCGCACATCAAGCAGCTATCTTCATTCATTCAGCGTTGCTCGCGCCATTAAAACAGAACAAAAACCCGTTATAATACACTGTAATTACCTTTGATGCTATCAAGCGTCGCTGGCTAAAATTGTAATAAAATTTTATTTTTTTATACAAATTAATAATCAATGCCAAACATTCAGTTAGATTTAGCCCTTAATCGCTTAGGGGATTTTACCGAAGAAATTACAGCATTCTGCACGAGGTGGCGCATCATAGAGTTAGCACTATTTGGCTCAGTTCTGCGATCTGATTTTTGCCCAGAAACAAGCGACATAGATGTGCTGGTAACTTTTGCGCCTGACTACCGATGGAAATTTGATGACGCGATGCAGATGCAGGAGGAACTTGAAACTTTATTTGGGCGCAAAGTAGATATCCTTAGCAAGCAATCTATTGAACAAAGCATTAACTGGATCAGGAAACAGGAAATTCTTAACTCGGCACAGGTGATTTATGCCAGCAAATAGAGATATGGCTTCTCTGTTGGATATTGTGCAAGCTTGCCAGATGATTCAACGCTACATCGCAGGAATTGACCGCGATGGGTTAGCAGCTTCTGATGAAAAACAAGCTGCTATTCTTTATCGAATTATGGTCATCGGTGAGACAACGAAACGCATTTCAAATGAATTTCGCGCTCAACATCCAGAAATCCCCTGGAAAGATATGGCGGGGATGAGAGATTGGGTTTCTCATGCCTATGACCGAGTAGATTTAGACATCGTTTGGGATGTTGCCCAAAACAAAATCCCTCAACTGCTAGTTCAGCTTGAACCACTGATTTCAACCAATTAAAATACCCTCAATATAACCCGTATTTGATATCATGTCCTTAAGCAACGGTTATGTAACTGCTAATAGCTAATAGTTGGCTGCTCTGGAGGCAATTAACAGTTAGCAATTAGCAATTAGCCATCCATACACTACCGATCCCACCGGAAATGATATGATTCTGCGATCGCCTGCTCTTTTCTCAGAAAAGCTATAATAAAAATTATTACCTAATAGTCAAACAATTTCATTCTATAACAAAGCTCCCATTCTACTTAGCTATTAACTTATGAATGAATCCAGACTCGATTTATCAAAACCTATTGGCGAGTGTTCTACTCAGGAATTACTAGAAGCTTTGATGCTGCAACGAGGACGGTTTAATTTGTTTGATGCAGAGCGGGTGCTGCATGACCTCTACGCCAATAGAAATTTGTGGATTTCTTTCTTTATGGGGCCACAAATTGTAGAGGATGCAGAATATTGCTTGAACGGCTTATTTCGGACGCTGCGGAGTATTAGCTATCGGTGGCACGCCGATACTCTCTACGTTCATGCTCAAGATGATGATTGCGTTTATCCATTAGTTGAATTGGGGAAAGTTTGGCAATGCGATGATGTGGAAGTCTTTGATCGAAAGCGTACAGGCGAACTGATGGGGCGGTATCCCGCACCATCCCCCGTAGTTGTTTATTGGTGGGATTAACACAATCAGGACTTACGCACGCGGGGCCAAAAACAAAGGTGATGCGTCAATCTTAGAAACAAAGGTGATGGCTGGAATCTCTGTTACAAGTCGAAGATGTTTCAGAGAAACCGGGAATATGAGCCAAGATTTTTCATATCACCTTTGTTTTTTTGCGTAAGTCCTGACAATGTTTTAACTTCCCTATGAGTGCTAGGTAGTTACAGCTACCCAAAACCTTTTAATTACTCTCTGGTATTTGACTTTATCGAGAACTCTACACCTAAATTTTTAGCGATCGCTCAAAAACACAACCCCATAACATCAGCCTTCTCGCTAATATTGATCCGGCGTCTACAAAAGAATTGTCCAGACAATACCATGTCAAAACCACAAGGTCGCAAAATCGCCCCCGTCCCTATTCCCAAAGGGATAGATGTTGTCGATTTAATCGAAAATTACTTTACCGCTTACAACTCTGCCCGACTGCGGGAAATCTGTCAATTACTCAGTCGCGAAGTCTTCCAAGAAGGCGTCACCGTGGGATTGAGTCTATCCGGTGCCATGACACCCGCCGGATTCGGAATTTCTGCCCTCGCACCCCTGATTCGCAATGGTTATATCGACTGGATGATCAGCACTGGTGCGAATCTTTACCACGATATGCACTATGGATTGGGTTTTGAACTGTTCGCGGGCAACCCATTTTTAGACGACATCAAGTTGCGCGAAGAAGGCACGATTCGCATTTATGACATTATTTTCGGCTACGATGTGCTGTTGGAAACCGATGCCTTCATTCGCAAGATTCTGCAAGCAGAACCGTTTCAGAAGCGCATGGGAACCGCTGAATTTCACTATCTGCTGGGTAAGTACGTGCGGGAAGTGGAAAAGCAAGTCGGCGTCAAGCATTCTTCCTTATTGGCGACGGCGTATGAATGCGGCGTGCCGATTTATACTTCTTCTCCGGGGGATAGTTCGATTGGCATGAACGTGGCGGCGTTGGCGTTGGAAGGGTCTAAATTGGTAATCGATCCGGCGATAGATGTGAACGAAACGGCAGCGATTGCATACTACGCCCGCGAAACCCCAAACCCCGACATAGAAGGTAAAAGCGCTGCGATTATTTTAGGCGGCGGTAGTCCCAAAAACTTCCTACTGCAAACTCAACCCCAAATTCACGAAGTTTTGGGATTAGAAGAACGAGGACACGATTATTTTGTGCAAATTACCGATGCGCGTCCCGATACCGGCGGTTTATCCGGCGCCACGCCTAGCGAAGCCGTCAGCTGGGGTAAAGTTGACCCAGAAGAATTACCCAACACCATCGTTTGCTACACCGACAGCACGATCGCATTACCTTTAATTACCGCCTATGTCCTCACCGAATGCGAACCTCGTTCGTTGAAACGGTTGTGCGATCGCCGCCAAGATATGCTACAAAACCTCCAAGCCGCATATCTAGCAGCCAAAACTCAACCATCGGATCAAGTCCCCGCAGCGGTTGCAGAAATGGCTTCTGAACAACCCGTGGCAACTTATCCTTGCGGCAGGGTAATTCCCCATAACCCGTAGCAGCAGGGGAGCAGATGAGCAGGGGAGCAGGTGAGCAGGTGAGCGGGTGAGCGGGTGAGCGGGTGAGCGGGTGAGATGGGGAGCAGGGGAGCAGGGGAGCAGGGGAGCAGGGGAGCAGGGGAGCAGGGGAGTGGGTGAGCAGGTGAGCGCGCGAGCAGGTGAGCGCGCGAGCAGGTGAGAATATACATTCAAATGCCCCTCTGCCCCTCTGCCCCCCTGCCCCTCTGCCCCCCTGCCCCTCTGCACACCTGCCCCTCTGCACACCTGCACACCTGCACACCTGCACACCTGCACACCTGCCCCTGGGCCCCTCTGCCTCAACAGAGTCCCTAATTCTTACCTTTTAACCGGGTGCAAAGGCATTAACATGCCAGAGCGTAAAGTCGTCACAATCAATTGATCGCGACCGCTTAAAAACCTAAACTCAACATCATAAACACCCGGTTCGTATTCTTGCACAACCGTCCCAACCTGCCCTCGAAATAATCCTAGATCTGGCAGATTTTCAACCAGCGTCACTTGCTCGCCTATTTTAATCTTTTTGCTCATCCTTCCAACTCCTCCCTAATTTGGATTTTAAATTTTAAATTCTTTCTTCCAATCAGTTGGGTATCCAAAGTTGACTATAATTACAGCGGATTGCAAGTGAGTGAGGTACAGCCTTTGGGCTGAGTTTGTCAAGCGCGCAGCATTAATGCTGCGCGCTTGACAAACAAAGGTGTACCTCATACGACTGCAATCCGCTATATTATGTTAGCTCGCCTTTGGTTAATTACTTATCATTTTAGTTTGATAATTGTAGCTAATCCCTCATATACATTCCTGACGCCTATCACCGTTTCTCTGAAAAATCGTTGGTTTGGCGACGAGAGAGCTACGTATAAACAAAGGTGACTAAGTCCTAATATAAAAAAGCCCAGCAATTAGCAATTAGCAATTTCCCGCTATTGATAGTAATCAACCAAACATGATTGAAAATTTACTTATCTTTATGATGCCGCGAGGGACAGAAAAAAGCTTCATACTAGGGATATAATTTCAAATATGACAAGTAAAGACGATTCCGATGCTCAAGGAGGCTAAGTCATGCCGCTAGAAAGAAGAATGTCCAGAGATATCTTTGCCCCCGGCGAGATCGTTCAACTAAAACAAATGTGTTTGACTCCTGGCAAAGTATTTCAACCAGGCAAGTATATCGTGGGTGAGTTGCCAGATATCGCCTTTGAAATGGGTTTAGTCGAAAAATTACCCCCCGTTAAAGGCAAAAATGCTCAAATAAAACATACCGAGTCACCCGAAAACCAGTCATAAATCAAGATGCCTACCGATCCCTATGCTTGGATACAGCGCTCTCTCGCCACAATTCATAAAGCTGATTGGTATCGTTTTGTACAAACCATTTCCAGTCGTCCTGGTGCGGTTGTTTGTCTGGAAGGACAAGAAGTTATCAACTTTGCCAGTAACGATTACCTGGGATTGGCGGGAGATCCGCGATTGATTCAAGCTGCGATCGCCGCCACCTCAACATTCGGCACCGGGAGTACGGGTTCGCGATTACTCAGTGGGCATAGGGGAATACACGGTGAATTGGAAAGAGCGATCGCATCCTTCAAACAAACCGAAGACGCCCTCGCCTTCAGTTCCGGGTATTTGGCGAATTTGGGAGCGATCGCAGCTTTGGTAGGCAAGCGCGATTTAATTTTATCCGATCGGTACAATCACTCCAGCTTGAAAAATGGCGCAATTTTAAGCGGCGCGACGGTAGTAGAATACGCTCACGGCGATGTGCAGGATTTAAACGTAAAGTTAGAAAAAGAACGCGAACTCTACCGTCGCTGCTTGATAATTACCGATAGCGTCTTCAGCATGGATGGCGATCTTTGTCCGTTACCTGCCTTATTAGATTTGGCAGAACAATTTAACTGTATGCTGCTAGTCGATGAAGCTCATGCTACTGGAGTTTTAGGAGCAAATGGTGCGGGGTGCGTAGAACATTTTGGCTGCACGGGAAGGCAGTTAATTCAAATGGGAACCTTAAGCAAAGCTTTGGGCAGTTTAGGCGGTTATATCGCCGGTTCATCGACTTTAATCGACTTTTTGCGTAACCGCGCCCCCAGTTGGATTTATACCACAGCACTTTCACCAGCGGATACTGCTGCTGCATTGGAAGCGATTAAAATTATCCAACAAGAACCACAACGCCGCGCCCAATTATGGCGTAATGTCGATTATTTAAAACAGCTAATTATGCAAGAATTACCCGATTTAAAATTGCTGCCTTCCGAGTCTGCCATCCTCTGCTTGCAATTAAACGATGCTGCTAGCGCTTTAAAAATAGGAAATCAGTTAAAAAAAGAGGGCATTTTTGCCCCCGCAATTCGTCCTCCCACAGTTCCTACCAGTCGCATTCGCATTTCAGTAATGGCAACACACGAAACCGCCCATTTAGAAAAATTAGTAGCAGTTTTAAGTAGTGTTTAAAAACCGGGTTTGTTGGAGAAACCCGGTTTTTGTCGCTGTTTAAAAACCGGGTTTATTTGAGAAACCCGGTTTTTGTCGCTGTTTAAAAACCGGGTTTATTTGAGAAACCCGGTTTTTGTCGCTGTTTAAAAACCTGTTTAAAAACCGGGTTTATTTGAGAAACCCGGTTTTTGTCGCTGTTTAAAAACCTGTTTAAAAACCGGGTTTATTTGAGAAACCCGGTTTTTGTGCGTCAACTGAGATCTTGCACCTTGAGGCAGAGCCTCAGTATACTCGTTCCCAGGTTGAACCTGGGAACGAGATCTCGAGATCTACGAGATCTAAACATCAATCATGCCGGTGTAGGGAACAACCCGGATATCTCGGATACTTTAACAACATCAATCATGTTCCCTACCACAAACGGGATTTTTGCCAGAGGTCTAATCTACTGTTTCGGTTGTGCAGGCACAATCTTGGCATTAACAACGACGCTCTTAACGCCTTTAATTTCCTTAGCCAAACGATCGATTTTGGCTAAATCTTGTTGATTTGGAACCGTACCACCTACGGTTACGACACCATCTTCAGCTGCAACAGTTAGCTGACCTTTTTGGATATTAGCCTCTAACTTGCTGCGAACTTCGCTTGCGAGGTCGGCATCAGCTCTATTGGTGTCGCCGCCGGTAATATTGTTGCGTTGCTCCCGCGCTCGAATATCAGCATTTAGCTGATCTCTGCGAACTTGGCTAGCAGCATCCTTTTGAGTATCTTGCACGCTTTCTGCGGCTGGAGCTTGGGTGGGTTGGGTAGCATTGTTGGGAGCATCAGCGCTAGTTTTTTCACCCTGACTGCAAGCAACCGCACCAAAAAGTAGGACACTGCTGAGTATTACTGTAGCGAGCTTTTTCATTTTTATCACCCGTTAATTTGATGTATTTTTGTCATGGCTAATCGCTAATTGCTAATTGGTTATGGCAATATTTTCCACCTCTACCATTAGCCATTAGCGATTAACCATTAGCTATTAGCAGCCCTTAAAAGGTAAGTACCGACTTGCCTTACTACTGACTAATTAACGAACTTCTTCCCGACGATCGATGATGATAACTTTGTCATCCACATCGGTAACGTCACCTTGACGATAAGTTACGTCATTGGTGTAGCCGGTGCGAGCGGTATCAACTCCGGCGTAGCCAGCGGGCGAGCCATAAGATTCCGGCATATCGTAGATACCCCATTCTTGAATACCCCGGCGGCTCAAAATTGCTTGGGCGCGATGAATATCATCTTGGCTACCTTCTACCATCACCAAATATTCACCGCGACTAACTCTTTCGTTGTAAACTCTTGCTCGTTCTTCCGGAATTCCCAAACCAATTAATGCACCAATTAAACCACCAGCCGCTGCACCAATTGCAGTACCGGAAAGTGTCGTAGCAATCGCCGTTGCTGTTGCGCCTGCTAACATTACAGGGCCAATTCCGGGAATTGCCAATGCACCCAAACCAACTAATAAACCAGTTAAACCACCCAGCGCGCCACCTGTAATAGCACCCGTAGCAGCACCTTCATCCGCTTTGTTGCCGATGCGCTCAGTGGTTTCTACACCAGCAATATCATTTCTGCGATCGCTATCTTTAGCAACCACAGAAACTCTGTCCATTGGAAAACCAGAATCTCTCAATTCTGTTAAGGCAGATTCTGCCTCAGCTCGCGTGGGAAATACACCAATTGCACGCTTGCGAGATCCTAAAGCCATGTTTCCTCCTGCGACAATCTTTTAAAATGAATTAAAAATCGGCAGTGGTAATTGCTAATAGCTAATTGCTAATTGGTAATTGGAGCAAAATGCAGATAATTATCCCTTGCATTGCCGAGCGCCGATTGCCGATTACCTATTACCCATTACCTCTATACCAGTGCTATATCTATGGTTCTTCTTTAAACAAAATTAGACATCAGCCATAGGTGTAAACAGGCTCTCTATCCAAGGAAAGGCTTTTGCTCGCTTGTGGGAACGGAAATTACCAGCACTTGGTTCGGTTCTACTACCACTACCAGAGGACAGATATTGATAATCTCGTAGAGAAGTCGTAGGGACACAGGAGCAAAAATGTTTGAGATCGCTCAAAGCATTTGTCTCCCGCCGTGTCCCCGGTTTGAATTACATTTTCCAGGGCGAGGTTAGTGAGGTGATGTCGGTGCAAAAGTGGTTGCTGCCAACTGTGAGTGAAATAATAGCCCAAAGCGAAAGCCTGGGGGCAGATGATGCCGCCTTCTGTGCCAAATCGACGGATGGTAAAGAAGCTTTCCTCAACGCTTCTATGGCTCTTGAGCGCGTCAAAGCCGAACAGCAATGGCAAAGTGGGATCGCATCCCTAGAACATCTCCTCCAGGAGGTTGTCACCGTCAACGATCCAGCCCTTGGGGGATTAGTTTTAACCTGTCCCTCACCGATTATCAGCGATCCGGCGCTCAATTCTCGCTGCCAAACCTGGATTTTTACGCCTCAAATGCTGGAAGTCGTTTTAGCTGGGATGCTGTTTCAGCTACCACCCGCCAAAGACGAACATATCCTCATCCCCCCCAATTCCTCCCATTCCCTGCCTTTACTACCCATCGATCCCATCGCCGCCGAACAATTTTGCTTGGTTTTAACTAATAAATTCAGTTTGGTGATGGTTCTGGGGGAAAACCTGGCAAATCAACCCGCTTTTCTGTTTTCCTTTGACCCAGAAGTCGTGCAGCAAGCTTGGGAGTGCCTCAAGTTGCGGATGTTGCTGATGCACCAGCCGCAATTTAGGCAACTCGATGCATTAGTTGAGCAGTTTGGCTTTGCAGCACCCGACTACCGCACCGTGATGAAATTTAGCCGCTTGATGCTGAAATACTTACCGATGCAAGAAGAAACTAGATATGCAAAAGTAAGCGATCGTATCACCAAAGCTGTTGACCCCATGTCCGATGCACCCAGCGCTATATCCAAATCCGATGATGTCGAATTATTGCAAGCATTCGCTCACGAAGTCCGCACCCCCTTGACAACAATTCGCATGTTGACGCGACTGTTGCTCAAGCGCAAAGAATTGTCCCCAGATGTCATCAAGCGCTTAGAATATATCGACCACGAATGTACCGAACAAATTGACCGCATGGAGTTGCTTTTCCAAGCAGCAGAAATAGAAACAACTGATGCCAAATCTTCCAATCTTCACTTAACGACAACTGACCTCACCCAGCTATTGCAAGATAGCTTACCGCGCTGGCAAAAACAGGCAAGTCGGCGCAATCTCACCATAGAAGTGCGGATGCCGCAGCAAATGCCACCCGTAGAAAGCGATCCGACAATGTTGGATCGGATACTCACCGGCTTGATCGAGAATTTTACCCGTAACTTGCCTGCGGCGAGTCATATCGAATTACAGGCGATACCTGCGGGGAATCAGATTAAGGTGCAATTAAAGCATTTTATCGAGCCAGAGTCTGGCAAACAAGATGGTATGCGATCCCAACCTTGCAACTCCAACAAACGCAAGCAAATCGGTCAATTATTAATGTTCCAACCAGAAACAGGTAGCATCTGTCTCAACCACAGCGTCACTAAAAATATCTTTCAAGCTTTGGGCGGAAAATTGATCGTCAAACAACGTCCGCAACAAGGCGAAGTGCTGACTATTTTTCTGCCTATCGTCAAAGGAAAAAAATAATTTAAAATCTAAAATCCCTTGACTTTTCTGCCTGGTTTCTGATCTGCTTTTTTCATAATGGTCAAGGCGCGCGCTTATATATAACGGAAAAAAAAGTGCAAATAATCATCAACAAAAAGATCCAATTGCTTTGGGGCACGGCAGAGAAAAGCTTTTCTGGTCAAGAAAAGCTTTTCTCTGCTGTGCCCCGACAACGAATACCGATCTGAAGAGGAGCAGGTAATGCAGGAATCCTCAAAGAAAAGTAGATTAAGAATCCAACTCATTACCAAAGCAGCCCTGAGGCGACTGGCTGTGCTTTTTGCCATCTTGCTAGGGCTGATTATCTGGGTAGGGTCTACAATGTTTTGGATGCCCGGACAGAGTTATAGCGGGAAACTTCCACCTTTGACAGCATCAGAAATTGCGCTGCGAAACGCCCTCGAAAAAGATGTGAAAAGACTAGCAAGCGATATTGGTATACGCAACGCTGGCGATTACAAAAACATCAATATTGCCGCCGATTTTTTGGCAACGACTTTGGGTGAGGCAGGATATAAAGCAATCCGACAAGAGTATAAAATAGATGGAAAATCATATTATAACATTGCCGTAGAAAAGAAGGGAATTACTAAACCTAATGAAATCGTGGTAGTTGGCGGTCATTACGATTCAGTGTTTACTAGCCCTGGTGCAAATGATAACGGTACGGGTGCAGCCGCTACTTTAGAACTGGCGCGAATCTGGGCAAAGAGAAATAACAATCGTACCATTCGTTTTGTTGAATTTACAAATGAAGAACCTCCCTTTTTTTGGACAAAAGATATGGGAAGTTTAGTTTATGCCGAGCGATCGCAACAACAAAGCGAAAATATTGTGGCGATGTTGAGCCTCGAAACGATGGGGTATTTTTCCGATACAGCCAATAGTCAAAAATACCCTTTCCCTATAGGCTTATTTTACCCGAATCAAGGTAATTTCATTAGTTTTATCGGTAACATTAACTCTGGGGGATTGGTGCGACAGGCGATAGCTTCCTTTCGTCGCCACGCTCAATTTCCTTCTGAAGGTGCTGCTCTTCCAGCTTGGATTCCTGGTGTTGGTTGGTCAGATCATTGGTCTTTTTGGCAGCAAGGTTACAAAGCAATTATGATTACAGATACTGCTCCTTATCGCTACAATTATTACCACACAGAACAAGATACTTGGGAAAAAGTTGATTTTGCCAAACTGGCACGAGTTGTAGCTGGTGTGGCAGAGGTTATTGCCGATCTGGTAGAGTAAGCAATTGCAAATTTAATATACTTCCCACGGTTATAAATTGCGCTTTTTGGGAATGGGTAATGGGTAATTGGTAATTGTTTTTTTCCCCATTACCCATTCCATCAGGGCTGACGCTTGGGCGTTGCCAGAAACCCGGTTTCGACCTTGATCTTTGGTTCCCAAACCAACCATTTTTCGGATCACCAAAGTTTCTTTGCGTAAGTCCTGTCCATAACAAAAAAGCTTCGGTTTCTCACCTCTTACCCGAGATACGGGTTGCCTATTCTATCGGCAAACACGTTGTAAGATAATGGCAGACGACCGGGATTTTTCCTTGGTTCTGCTGCATATCCGATGGGTAATAAGAGTGCGATCGCTAAATCCTCCTCTGCCTCCGCACCGATAACTTTTTTCACTTCTTCCTCTACCCAACCATTCATAAAACAGCTAGATAACCCAAAACTTTCCGCCGCTAGTGCTAAATGAGTTGCCGCGATCATCGCATCTTTAATTGCATACTCCCGCGTCTTTTCTCCGATACTCATCGCGAACTGAGGAATCGCATTTTTAAAATAATTTACCGTCCCTTCTGTCCACGCACCCGTTTGCAATCCTTGGTCAAAAATGGGAGATAAATCTTTTTTCCATGCTGCTGCATCCGCAGCAAATACAAACGTAACTGGTGCTTGTACGATTTGTTGCTGATTATATGCCGCTTGACAAAGTGCTGCCTTTTGTGCTTCTTCTTGCAATATGACAATTCGCCAACTTTGGAGGTTATAACTGCTAGGTGCGGCTACGGTTAATTCAACTAATTTGCTGAGCAATTCTGGGGATATTTTATCTGGTTTGAAGCTTTTAATCGCTCTGCGTCGTGAGATTGCTTCTGGCACGTCTAGCGGCTCTAAAACCAAGTTGCGATCTTGATTGATTTGAGTCATTGGTTGAAGTACCTTAGCTCGCGATAATTTACTGGAAAATTATCGCCGTCATCTACATTTAATCAGTTAAAATTCCAGATTTTTTAATATTTCCCGAAACCCGGTTTCTTTGCGTAAGTCCTGAAAAAGAGCCAATTGCTTTGGGGCACGGCAGAGAAAGGCTTTCCAGGTAACGAAAATCCGCTCAATCCCCGTGCCCCGACAACCAATAGGATAAAAAGAGCCAATTGCTTTGGGGCACGGCAGAGAA
>NZ_BLAY01000035.1 GCF_020521235.1 Microseira wollei NIES-4236
CGCTAAAGCGCCCCCGTTTGTAGAAGGCAGTTTGTAGTAGGCGCTAAAGCGCCCCCGTTTGTAGAAGGCAGTTTGTAGTAGGCGCTAAAGCGCCCCCGTTTGTAGAAGGCAGTTTGTAGTAGGCGCTAAAGCGCCCCCGTTTGTAGAAGGCAGTTTGTAGTAGGCGCTCTATTCGCCTACTACAAAGGGGGACGGGCAAAGACAAAGGTCGCCCTTTTGAGAGAGGAACTAGGAGAGAGAAGCGCGTTCATAACCTGGTGACACGACGACTGGTGCTGCCCAATTGTTGCCAGATTTTGTAGATGTTACTGGATCGAAACTCCGGAAGAGAATCTACCACAGGATGGGGCTTGTTGTTGGTTTTTTCCGTAACTATTTTGGATCGGGAAGTGCAAAAATTGAGGAACGCTAACTTGACTCGTAGGAGCCGATAGGACAAATTATGGGGTTAAGTTGCTGATGATTGGACTTTGGGAGCGATTATGACTACAAGTGAGCGCGTATTTGTGCTGCTATTTAACGCTCGGACGGAAAATGAGGGCATTCACACCATCCGCATTGCCGATCGCAATAAGGTGTTGATGTTTGAGTCAGAGGACGACGCCACCCGCGTTGCTTTAATGTTGGAAGCGCAAGATTTCCCCACGCCTACCGTGGAAGCAATCGATCCGGAGGAAATCAAAGAGTTTTGCCAAAGTGCTGACTATGATTGCGAATTTATTCCCGAAGGCGCTTTGTTTATCCCGCCCGAAGCGAACATGGAACAAACCGACTGGCAAGCGGACGCCAGTCAATCTCAAATGCCTGAGTCCGATCTTGACCGCATTCGCCGCCAACTCGAAGGACTGTTGTAATCAAGGATAAACATGACAAATTTGCAAGACCGGGGTCATCTTCTGACCGAACAGATCAATCCCAACAGTCGCAATTTAGACCAGCTGACTGCCCTCGAATTGGTGGATCTGTTTAATCAAGAAGATGCCCAAACTCTGGCGGCGATCGCTAATGCCCGTACTCAACTCGCCGAGGCTATCAATATCACATCAAAGGCGTTACGTCAAGGGGGAAGGTTATTTTATGTGGGAGCTGGGACGAGCGGGCGGTTAGGGGTTTTGGATGCAGCCGAGTGTCCGCCGACGTTTTGCACGCCTGCGGAAATGGTACAGGGAATTATTGCCGGAGGAGCGGGGGCGTTGGTGCGGAGTTCGGAAGATTTGGAAGATAAAGCCGAGGATGGGGAAACTGCGATCGGCCAAAGACAAATTACCCAACTCGATGTAGTAGTCGGCATCACCGCCGGAGGCACCACGCCCTACGTACAAGGCGCGTTGCAAGCCGCTAAATCTAGGGGCGCTACGACGATTTTTATCGCTTGCGTCCCCGCCGAACAAGTCAATACGAGTGCCGATATTGACATTCGCTTGTTAGTAGGGCCAGAAATAGTAGCCGGATCGACGCGCCTCAAAGCCGGGACGGTGACCAAAATGGCGTTGAATATCCTTTCTACCAGCGTCATGGTGCAGTTGGGGAAAGTATACGGCAATCGCATGGTGGATGTTGCGGTGACGAATAGTAAATTACGCGATCGCGCCTTACGCATCTTGCAAGACCTCGCCGGTATAGAACGACACGAAGCCGCCGTTCTACTAGAGCGCAGCGGCAGGAATGTGAAACTAGCGCTGCTGATGCACTGGACGGGATTAGAAACCGAAGAAGGCGCGAGCTTACTTGAGCAGCATCAAGGCAATTTAAGGCAAGCCGTCACTAGCTATCAACAATTAGAATAGCGCTAGGGTTAACGGAACTAAAAAGTTCCCCTTTGTATCTATATTTACTTGGTATCTTTCTGTAGCGGACTCACATGTACAAGATACGCTCTACAGCGCTTTGCTCGACTAGCAGAAGGCAAGTGGGATTTCCAAGCGCTCCGATCAAGTATGCACTATCAATTGTCAGCATGACGGCAGTCTCTCTAGAATTATTTATCGCCCCTGGTTTCTCAATATCAGGACAAAAACAATTCGAGCCACCTTTTCCAGATGCAAAAATAAACCCCAGTTGGGAAATTGCTCAAACATTTCGACCCCCCAATCGCGGCGCCCCCGCTGTAACAGAAGGCGCGGGAACTAGGGGGAGTTCGTGCATAGCCTTGAGCGAAAGGAATAAATTAAAACCTTTAATTCCGACGGGAAATATAGGATTAACGGTATCTGAACATCCGACATTTTTTGGATATATTCCAAAATCTAATGCTAAGCAAGGAGAGTTTGTCCTTAGAGAGCGAAATAACCGGCTGGTTTATAGAACAAGATTTGCTCTACCTTACCAGCCCGGTATTGTTAGTATCAGCCTTCCGGCGACAGCGAGATCGCTAGAAATTGGCAAGCAGTATCAGTGGTCGTTTGTATTAATTTGCGACCCCGAAGATCGCAGCGACAGCGTCAGTAGTCCCCCAGCTTGGATCGAGCGCATCGAACAGAGCGAAACTTTAGCAGCTCAGATAAAAAATGCTACACCAGAAACGCTCCCAGCGTTGTATGCAGAAGCTGGAATCTGGTTCGATGCTTTGGCAAGTCGAGTGAAACTTCTGCCCTCTCAACCTCAAACCGAATGGCAGCAAAACTGGGAATTACTGTTAACAACAGCCGGACTGCAAGCATTTGTTCAAGAGCCTTTAGTTGATAATAGGTAATTGGTAATGGGTAATTGCAGATTTGAGATGGCAGATTTTAGATTTGAATTAAATCTGAAATCTCAAATCTGAAATCTCAAATCCCTCAAATCTGAAATCTCAAATCTGAAATCTCAAATCCTCATTACCCGTTACTGCGGGTCATTGACAAATAAACCACCGAGCGCGGAAACTGACTTTTTAATGCTGGTATAACCGGACAAGGTTTTTGTCCGCACCAACACCGCCGCCAACTGATATCGTGTCCGGTTGCATCGGTTGCGTTTGGAGAGCTGGGGGAGCAAAGGGGATGGGGGAGCAAAGGGGAGAAAAAACGCTTTTTCGCACAATCAACTATACACAACTGATCTCTCGCGGACATGATATGACTATTCCCCCCTTGCCCCCTTGGATCTTTAGATACAGGTAAACCACGGCTTTTTGTGCTATATATTTTACTAGAGTTTATTGTCAATTAAATTGACAATAAACTACACAATTACTAACATTATATTCTCCAATTTGTCAAAAAAATTAACATTAAAAATCTCAAATGATTGAAACAAAAATTAATACAAAAACTCGATAGGTTGGATAAGTTAAAAAATATTCAGCTTACCTAGCCTTGCAAGTCAAGCACCCAATTGATACTGGTAAAGCTAACTATGAACTACAAAAGGTCAAATTAGACTAGCGATCGCATCGGAACGAAGACAGTATAGGAGTTAACCAGCACGGTCGTAACCTCGACAGCAAAATCACTTAGATGGCATCAGGAGAAGTTGGTTATGTTCCGCATTTCTCGCCGCCAGTTCTTACTATTTGCTGGATCTGCTCTGGCAACCTGGGGCTGCAACCAATTCTACATTCAACGCCAAGGTGACCGATACGCCAGGAGCCTCGCTCAAAATACTTCTCGCAAACTCGCCTTACTGGTTGGCATCAATGACTATGCCAATACCAAGGAATTTACACCTTTAAGGGGATGCATCACCGATGTGGAATTGCAGCGGGAACTTTTAATTTACCGCTTTGGCTTTAACCCAAAAGACATCATCACCTTAACCAACGCCCAAGCCAGTCGCCAGGGCATTTTGACAGCGTTTGAAGAGCATCTGATTAAGCAAGCAAAACCAGAGGATGTAGTCGTATTTCATTACTCTGGACATGGTTCCCGCGTCGCCGATCCAGATAAAGATTTTCCCGATAGACTCAACGGCACTTTTGTGCCAATTGATGCGGGGTTACCATCTGGATTCCCCCAACAAGGGGGTGTCGTGCAGGACATCATGGGACATACCTTATTCCTGCTGATGAAAGCTGTACCCAGCGAAAATCTTACGGTGGTTTTGGATAGTTGTTACTCTGGCGGCGGCACGAGGGGAAACTTCCGAATTCGCTCTCGCGATGGAGGCAGTCAGCTACAAATTTCTGCGGCTGAAAAAGGGTATCAAGAGCAGTGGTTATCGAGATTGAATCTTTCGCCTCAAGATTTTATCACCCAGCGTCGGCAGGGAGTAGCCAAAGGCGTCGTCATCGCTGCGGCTCAGCGCAATCAAAGAGCGGCAGATGCGCCATTTAGTGAATTCTATGCCGGAGCGTTTACCTACCTGATGACGCAGTATCTTTGGCAGCAAACGGGGAATGTGGAAAATGCGATCGCTAACATTATCCGCGACATCAAACCCCTTTCCTTCCAAGTCCCCCTCACCGATGTTCAACCCCAAAGCGGAAATGAAAAGAAACCCGTCTATTTCATCGATCAACAAGTCCCCCCCGCTGAAGCAGTCATCATCGAAGTTAAAGGGAATCAAGCAACATTGTGGTTGGGAGGAATCGATCGAGAAAGTTTGGCAGCCTTTGACAAAGAGGCCATATTCACCATTGTTGATGCCAGCGGTGGCAGTGCGGGACAGGTAACGCTAGAATCCCGCCAGGGATTAATCGGGAAAGCCAAGCTGGAGGGTGCTGCTAAAGAGGGGGCGCTATTGCAGGAAGCAGCAAGGGCGATTCCCAGCGATTTGAAACTCCGCATCGGTCTTGACCTCTCTTTGGGTGCGGATGCGAGTGCGGCAAAACAGGCGCTGCAAGCGATTAAGCGCATCGAAGCGGTCAATGTTCCGTATCAGGGTGACGTGCAGTACCTTTTGGGTCGGATAACGGCTGCCGATCGTCAAGCATTCTCAAGCAAGGGGCAAGCTGAGGTTCCAGCAGAAGCCAGTATCAGCTTATTTTCTCCTGGACGAGACGAGGTGATTCCCGATTCGTTTGGGGAAGCGGGGGAGACGGTGACCAAAGCAGTCAGCCGTTTAGAGGCCAAACTCAAATCTTTACTGGCAGTCCGAATTGTCAAGATGACCTTGAATGCCAACTCATCTCGGTTGAAAGTGACAGCCTCGATGCACCCAGAAGGTCAGAATCAGTTGATTGCCCAGGCTTTCACTGCTCGTAGCGGTATCAGTAGAGAGAGAAGCGCAACCCTTTCCCACAAGTTACCGCTGGGTACGCCAATTCAGTTCCAGGTGACGAACCAGGAAACTCGCCCTCTCTATCTCAGCATTCTATTAGTTGACCCCACTGGAGGACTCACCGTTCTGTTTCCCAATCAGTGGCGGCAGTCAGAGGAGGCGACACGATTGGAAGCGGGGCAAACTCTACAGATTCCTAACACAAATCAAGATGAGTTTGAGTTGGTCGCCCAGGCCAAAGGAATTGGGGAGATGCTGATTATTGCCAGCATTTCACCGCTCAAGAAAGCCTTGTTGACGTTGCAATCTTTGGCACAGGAGTTGCAACAATCTCGCGGCCCGGTAGTTTTGGGTCGCGGTTCGCGCAGTGCTGAAGATGTGATGGGCGATTTGTTGAGCGACCTGAGTAGCGATCGCAGTGGCAATGGCCCCGTTGTAGGAGTCAGGTACAAGGTTCGCGCTGCTGAAATAGCAGCACTGTCCATCACGTTTGAAGTGATTTAGTGGTTCATAATTAGCATCTTTTATGCCAATCAACACTCTATAAATTAACCGCATTTACCACTTGGAGGCAGATATGCAACTTCCAAAAATTGGACTTATTGCCCTCCTTACTATCCTCGCCACCCTGACACTTAGCGATTGTCAATCAACCCAAAATCCCCCATCTAAAATTCAAAATTCATCGGTGTTAGTTCAAGCCCAGGATAGTAGAAAAGCCGAAGCAGATAGGCTGTTTCAGCAAGGGATTGAGCATCTGAATGCCGGTCAAGCTGAGGCAGCTTTGCAGCCTTTGCAAAAAGCGCTCAATATTTATCGGGAAATCAAAGACCGACAGGGAGAGGGGAAGACTCTGAGAAATCTAGGCACTGCTTACCTTTTGCTAGGAAACTCTAACAAAGCTATTGAGTCCTATCAACAGAGTTTGGCGATCGCCCAGTCAATCCGCAACCGTAAGTTAGAGTGGGAAGCTCTGTATTTTCTGGGAAAAGCTTACTTTGTCCTGGGAGATTACGCCAAAGCTATTGAGTCCTATCAACAGGTTTGGACGATCGCACGAGAACTCAAAGACCAAGCACTGGAACTCCAAATTATGATGGAGCTGGGATTTACTTACAACTTCCTGGGAAACACTGCCAAAGCGATTGATGTCTATCAACAGAATTTGATAATTGCGCGGCAACTAAAAAACCATCAGGCAGAGGGGTATACTCTGCTCAATCTGGGCATGATTTACAAACAATTAGAAGATCATACCAAAGCGATTGAATATTTCGAGCAAAGTTTGGCGATCGCGCGGTCAATTAACAACCGTCTCCTAGAGGGACAGGCGCTGGGAAATCTAGGTGATGCTTATCTGGTCATCGGACAACCTGCCAAAGCGATTGAGTTCTATCAGCAGAGCTTGAGCATAGCGCGAGAACTCAAAAACACCGAATTCAAAGAGATGGCTTTGAAGTTAGAAGAGATCGATCTGGGATCTTTGAGAATCGCTTATAATTTACTCGGAGACTTTGCCAAATTGAGCGAGTCACTCCAGCAGGAATTGAGACTAGCGCAGGAACTTAAAGACCCCCAGAGAGAGGGTACAGCGCTGAGAGAACTTGGGACTATTTATCAAGGAATAGACGATTATACAAAAGCGATTGAATACTTTGAGAAGAGTTTGGCGATCGCGCAACAATTTAATGATATCGTCCTGAAGGTACAGTCTCTAGAAAGCCTAGCAGACACTTACTTAACTTTGGGAGACTTTGACAAAGCCCTTGAGTATAATCAACAGAATTTAGCAACTGTACGATCCTTCAACAATAGCCAGAGACAAGAACAGAATATTTCTAGTCAAGAGAAACGAAAGATTAACTACTTGCACCGGAAAGAAGTAGAGGTTTTGGGAAGGTTGGGGTCTACTTATCTTTTTGGAACCGGAGACTATAGCAAAGCGCTCGATTACTTCCAGCAAGGTTTATTATTGGCAAGGAAATTCAACTTTTCCTCTGAAGAGGCTAACGCTCTATCAAATTTGGGAATTGCCTACTCTGTCCTGGGAGACTATCGCCAAGCTATCCCCTACTACGAGCAGTCTTTAGCACTGGTTCGGCAAGACAAACGGCCTCAGTTTGAGTCGATCAATCGCCAGATAGAGGGAATAGAACTAAGATTTTTGGCAAGAGCTTATGCGGTTCAGGGAGAACAGGCTAAAGCAATTGACTACGCTCAACAAAGTGTAGCGATCGCGCAGAACAGCGAAAGCCTTTTCGATCGAGCAACTGCTAAAGAAGAACTAGGCTATGTTCTCTTTCTGGCTGGCAATCTTCCAGAAGCAGAAAAAGCTTTGCGCGAAACTATTGCCGGTTATGAATCTGTTAGATCCGGATTGGGCGAACAATATACCTACAAGGTGTCGATTTTTGACATCCAATCTGAAGCTTACAGGCTGCTCGAACAAGTCCTGATTGCCCAAAACAAAACTGATGCCGCTCTAGAAATTGCCGAGCGGGGGAGGGGACGTGCCTTCGTGGAATTACTGACGAAGCGGTTATCTCCCCAGCGCGACGCTCAATCCTCCATTAACCCCCCGACAATTGAGCAAATTAAACGCATTGCCAAGCAAGAAAATGCTACTCTCGTTGAGTATTCAATTACTTACGATCCGACTCAATTTATTCTGCCTGGTCAATTCAAAGCTGTCAACCAAAATTCAAAATCAGAACTCTATATTTGGGTCATCAAACCCACAGGTGAAGTGGTGTTTCGTCGCAGCAATCTCAAACCCCTATGGCAGCAACAAAAGACCTCTTTAGAAGAGTTAGTTTTTAGCAGTCGCGAATCCATCGGTGTCCGGAGTCTCCCCATTCTTGGCTGGCGTCCCAGACCAGGAGCGAGACAGTCGCCAGCAAGTCTTACCGAAAAATTGCAGCAACTCCATAAATTCCTGATTGAACCCATTGCTGACTTGTTGCCCAATGACCCCAACGCGAAAGTCATCTTCATCCCGCAAGGTGAGTTGTTCCTGGTTCCCTTCCCCGCACTCCAAGATCAACAAGGCAAATACTTGATTGAAAAACATACCATTCTCACCGCTCCCGCGATTGAGGTACTCCAACTAACCCACCAGCAATGGGAAAAGGTTCGCCAAGCAGCCTTAAAAGATGCGGTTGTTGTGGGAAATCCTACCATGCCCAAATTTGGTCAGCCGCCGCAACCCCTGGCTCCTCTCCCCAATGCGGAAAAGGAAGCAATTGCGATCGCTCCCCTCCTTTCCACCAAACCCCTGATCGGCAAAGACGCCACTAAAGCAGCCATTTTACAGATGCTACCTTCGGCGCGAATCATTCATCTGGCAACGCATGGGTTATTAGATGATGTGCGGGGATTGGGGAGTGCGATCGCTCTAGCTCCCTCTGACAAGGATAACGGCTTACTCACCGCCGAAGAAATCCTCGATTTGAAACTTTCTGCCGAATTAGTAGTCCTGAGTGCTTGCGATACAGGCAGAGGACGAATTACTGGCGATGGCGTGATTGGATTGTCTCGCAGCTTAATTAGTGCGGGTGTACCCAGTATAATTGTGTCGCTCTGGTCAGTGCCAGACGCCCCTACAGCATCCTTGATGACCGAATTTTATCAAAATTTGCCAAAGAACCCCAATAAGGCTCAGGCGCTGCGGCAGGCCATGCTGACGACCAAGCAACAACACCCGAATCCCAAAGATTGGGCGGCGTTTACGCTGATTGGCGAAGCTGAATAGAGCCAGGGTGATTTGCAAAAATCGGCTTCAGTCTAGCGCTCAACTCCGCGTCATAGACAAATAAACCACTGAGCGCGGAAACTGACTTTTTAATGCTGGTATAACCGGGCAAGGTGCTTGGTCTTGTAAATTATCTGGTTTACTCCAAGTAAATGGTGCTTTTTGCGCCGCAGACATCCATAACAAACGCTTCGCCCTTGTCATAGCAACGTAAAGCAGGCGAAATTCTTCTGCTGTTTTCAAATAACCCGCTTGTTCCCAAGCTTGAGCAACTTCTGGCAAAGGATATTGCCCGTGCAAACTGGCACGAATTTGCGCCCGCGCTACTTCTGCTAAGGTAAAATCTCCTAAAAATTGCGTGGGTGTCGGTACTCTTAAATTACCCGGAATCATCGCCGCATGTAAAAACGGAATGAAGACATAATCCCAGTCCAATCCTTTAGCTTTGTGCATGGTAATAATTGTCAATCTACCCGATTGGGTATATTGACTTTCATTTCCATCTGCATCTACGGGTTCAAACTTTTCTGAACTGACAATTTCGCTCAAAGCATTAATCGTGGCAGACATGGAACGATTATCGCTAGTGGCTCGCGAAATTCGGTCGGCTAATTTATCAGCGGTGGCGAGTTCGGTTTGGTCGTAATTTAAGGATAAAGCGACAAAAGAAATTAACTGATATTGAGGTAATTCCATTCTGGCGCGCAGCAAGCTGCAACAGAAACGACGCGCTTTTAAGACCGATTCTGTTTGGGGTGGATCTAAAGGGCCGGGATAGAGAAATTGTTCTGGTAAACTAGCAAGGGCGTTGAGGTCTTGCGGGTCAATTAATTTGCGTTTGACCAGTACTTCCAAGGCAGATTTGAGGTAATCGGGAGAGTGGGGACGGTCTAGAAATTGCAGGATGCTGAGTATTTCTGCCGGGACGTGGGAGTGGCGATCGCTTTCTGCTACTTCATATATTGCCAGTCGATTTCCATACAATTGTCGCAACTGCTGAGCCACAAATCTCCCTTGGTCATTCGTCCGCACCAACACCGCCGCCGACCGACGATTTTCCCCGGAAGCAGCATTTGCGAATAACTCTATTGCCCGTTCGCCAATTAGTTGCACCGTCTGATGAATATCGCGGGGCGTATATATTTCTAACCCTCTCCCTTCAGGTTGAGGATTGGCATCTGGTTGGGGGTCATCCGGTGCAACTGGGTGAATAATTTGATGGCGAAACGGTTGTTCAGTTCCAGCTAATTTCGAGCGATTAACCCAATCTAAAACAAAATTAGCTGCCTCGATAATAATCCGACTGCTGCGACCAGCAACATCCATTGTCGCCAGCAGTCCTTGAGTTTGGCATTGCGAGCAAAATTGACGAAAATAAATCGGATCGGCGGGTGTAAAAGTCGAATTAATCGCTTGATTTGGATCGCCAACTCGCACGTTGATTTTGGGTAATTGGTAATTGGTAATTGGTAATTGGTAATTGGTAATTGGTAATTGGTAATTGCTCACCTGCTCACCTGCTCACCTGCTCCCCTGCTCATCTGCTCACCTGCTCCTCTGCTCACCTGCTCCCCTGCTCATCTGCTCACCTGGGCTATCAGTTGCGAGAATTTCTAATAGTCGAGTTTGCAACGGTGAAGAATCTTGCGCTTCGTCTTCTTCAAAGACGGCGAAAACTTGCTTTTACCACAAACGTCTGGCGCTGTCATTTTCTAAGACGCGCAAAGCTGCCAAAATCATTTCGTCGTAGTCGATAAAGTCTCGACTTTTCAACAAATTCTGATACTGTTCGTATAAACCTGCCGCGATCGCTAGTATCCCATACCCATCCCTTCCTTGTTCGCTCAACCTCCATAAATCCTCCGGTAAATAACCCGAACTTTTGGCTTCGTGTATCACTGTTTGAGCCAGATTCGGCAATACTTCAGTCCGCAATACCGACTGACGGCGCAATCTTTCCGTTTCTTCCCCATCAAATTGTTGCCCTTCGAGTAAAATTTGATACCTTCTAGGATTGTTGGCAATCCATCTGTCTACCGCCGCCCGAATTAAACGGTGACTTTGATTCGGCGTTACGACAGTTAGATTATCCAAATTTATACCCGATAAATCTGAATGGCGGGCGGCAATATTTAAGGCTAAACCGTGTAGAGTCTGGACAATAAATCCAACTTGTGGTAATGATAAATCTTTTTGCAAGCATTCGCGAATTTTAGCTTTAATATTGGCAGCAGCAGAACGAGTAAAAGTAACTACGATTAATTGATGGCGAGAGTGGAGTTGATTGCGAGCGATCGCGATCGCCGCCGCTACCGCCATCCCTGTAGATTTTCCCGCACCGGAAACGGCCCAAACCGCTAATGGCCCCCCTTTCCAATCTGCCATTGACTATTTTCCTAGGCGCAGGCGGTTTCGCAGTCGTTGCAAAGCTTCCTCGCGCAACGCCAAAGCAAAACCACCGTTTGTAGTAGGGACTTCAGTCCCTCGACCTACTGGGACTGCATCACTCCCTGGAGATTGTCTATACTCAGAATCTGACGCCGACGAAATTGATTGCGGATCGATATCATTAGGATCGATTGACATTTTATATTAGCCGGAGCAACAACTAGCGCAAACTTTTTCTATATAGCTACATAGGATCAAATTTACAACCTCCAAGTGGAATCAGCTTTATGGAACTGCTTCACCAACCGGGAGAAATTCTTGCCCAACGGTATCAAATTATCAGCATTTTGGGGCAAGGTGGTGTGGGAACGACTTACGAGTCGGTTGACTTGCACGCAGGAAAGCACGTAGCACTCAAAGAATTGTCGCTGCAACGGATTACTGACTGGAAAGCTTTAGAATTATTTGAACGCGAAGCGCGGGTTTTATCCCATCTCAACCATCCGGCAATTCCCCGCTATCTAGATTACTTTCAGGTAGATACGCCCTCCCACCAAGGTTTTTATCTGGTGCAAGAATTGGCTAGTGGGCGATCGCTTTATTCTCTCGTCCAAGATGGTTGGCACGCCACGGAACCCCAAGTGCGCCACATCGCCGCCCAAATTTTGGATGTCCTCAACTATCTGCACTCGCTGACGCCACCCGTCATCCACCGCGATATTAAACCGCAAAATATCATCCGGCGCGACGACGGACAGATATTTTTAGTCGATTTTGGTTCCGTACAGGCCAAGTATCAAAATACTCTCAGCGGCAGGACTGTAGTGGGAACCTACGGTTATATGGCACCGGAACAATTTCGAGGACAAGCCTTTCCCGCTTCCGATTTATACGGAATGGGGGCAACGTTATTATTTTTACTCACCCATCGCTTGCCCGCCGAATTATCCCACCGGCAGCTGAAAATGGATTTGCGATCGCGTCTAGACATATCCCCAGAATTCGCTGAATGGTTGCATAAACTCCTAGAACCCGCCGTAGAAGACCGTTTTTCCTCTGCCAAGCAAGCGATCGCAGTTTTGCGCGGAGATGCTGCTATTACCCCAAAACGCACTCGTCCGGCGCGCAGTCGCGTTGTTTTGAGCAAAAATAGTCAGCAACTGGTAGCAGAAATTCCGCCCCCTGGGTGGGGATACTGGGATGTGGGACAATGCGTTATGGGATTGATTTTGCTGATAATTGGATATCAATTGATCTCTTTCATGCGCTTTACTTTTATTAGTCCGTTAATCTGGATCTTTCCCCTAGTTGGGATCATCCCCTCGATGTTTGGCATCGTAAAGCTAGTCAAAACTGCGTTCAAACTCCTGGGTAAAACAAAACTGGAGATGGAAAGAAAATCTTTCCGGTTACGCTACTCTTTACTTGGCTTCTTTTACCAAGTACAAGGGCGGACGCAAGACATCGATCGGGTAGAATTAAATCGGTTTATGCGGTTGCAAGACCAATTAGCGGCTTTATTGAGTAACGAAACTCCCCAACCTTACACGGCGTGCAATTTAATTGAAGGAATTCGCACCCACCGAATTGGTGCTTGGTTAACTGCACCCGAAAAAGAATGGTTAGGACAAGAAATCGCCAATTTCTTAAGAAAACCGTTGCATAGTCCCAGTTTGACGCGATGAAGATTTCCTATCACTATCTGGGTTTGGCATTAGTAATGGTAGTAGGGATAGGGTTGCGGTTTTGGCACCTCGACTTTAAACCCCTATGGTTGGATGAAGTAATTACCGCTTTAATGACTTTGGGGCGCAATTATCGCGATGTCCCATTAGAGAAATTGCTTCCCATAGAGACAGTTAGGCAAATTTTTACGCTTAATGCAGCGGCTACTTGTGCTGAAATTGCTAATAATTTGGCTACCCAGTCAACCCATCCACCGCTATTTTTTTGCTTGATGCACGACTGGTTAAAGGCAGGTTTAACGATATTCTCTGTTTTTGGAGATCGATTTGGGTTAAACCCGCCCTTAGAGTATGAAACCCTGGCGAAGGATTTGCGATCGCTTCCTGCTTTATTTGGAGTCTCTGCGATCGCAGCTATATATTATCTCAACCGCATCGCCTTTTCCCCAGCTGCTGGACTCACCGCCGCTGCGATCGTGGCGGTTTCTCCCTTCGGCGTCTACCTCTCCCAAGAAGCACGTCACTACACCCTACCAGTATTGCTAATAACGTTATCCCTAGTAACGCTAATCCAAATTCAACAAGACATCCAAAAGCAACAGCTGCGATTATCAGTTTGGATCGCTTGGTTAGCCATAAACAGTATCGGTTTTTACGTCCACTACTTTTTTATCCTCGCCTATATCGCCCAAATCGTAACTTTATTCGGTCTATTCTACAAAGTAGATCATCAATTATCGAATATCTTACCCGCCAACCTGCCTTTAATTATTACATTTTCCCTACTACCCCTAATATTTTTCATCCCTTGGCTACCATTAATGCTGGGCGATGTAGGTCGTCCAGAAACGAATTGGATACCCCAACCTAATAATATCGTCCCCTTTTTCCAAACTTTAGTAGGTTGGATATTAATGGTCATTGCATTGCCGGTAGAGAACTACCCGCTTTGGATAGCAATTCCGGCGGTAATTTTAATGATTTTATTTGGAATATGGCTGTTTTTGCAGATTTTTAAAGGATTAAAGCAACTGTGGCAAACACCGGACACCCATTCGAGTACTTGGACGCTTTTATGTTTCACCGCTTGCGTGTTGCTAGAATTCTTTGCCATAGTCTATTTAATGGGTAAAGATATCACAGTAGTTCCTCGCTATAACTTTGTTTATTACCCAGCTATTTCCGCTTTACTAGCAGCCAGTCTAGTTATCCCAACCGATGGTAAAATGGGATCTATAAAGAAATTTATCTCCCTACCCGCGTCGCCTTGTCCCCCGGTTTTCTCCCTGACTCCCTCTCCTACTTTTACCCGGCTTTCCTTAGTTTTATTGGTAGGCATTATTAGCTGTATCTTTGTGGTTTATGATTTGGCCTTTCAAAAGCCTTACAACCCTCAAGAAGTTGCTAAAAATATGAACGGAGAACCTGGATTACCCTTGGCGGTTGTGATGGGATATAACGATTATCAAGATGTTGCTTTGGGTTTGAGTTTTGCCCTAGCTTTGGATAAAATTAGAGATGAGAAAATAGCGGGAACATACCTAGCATTTTACGAGCGATCGCCTAACTACCTATCAGTTTTGCAAAGCTTGTCCCAAATGTCACCACCTACAACTTCTCAGCTGAATTTATGGCTGGTGATTCCAGGACTCAAACCTCAAGATTATCCCCCCCAACTCCCACTCTCAGGGGGTACAAATTGTACCATCGACCCCACAAAGCACTACCGCATCGGCATTCCTTATCAACTTTATCGCTGCCAATAAAATTGCTAATAGCTAATTGCTAATTGCTCATGGGAATATTTGACTGCTCTACCATTAGCCATTAGCTATTAGCCATTAGCTATTCATCAATTTGCCACAAATCTTTAGTCACTTCTTCGTCCAAAATCCGCTTTGGACGCATCACGACGATAACCTTTCCCAGGATGGGAATATCGGTTTCTTCTTCCAACCACTGGAAAAGCAATTGCTCGGCTTGTTCGACGATAAAATAACTATTATCATCCCATTCCCGTGCGGCGCGATCGACAACAACTAGCAATTCTTCCCCGGTGCTAGTTTGTTGGTTGGGAAGTAGAGAGCGATCAGATAAAATACCCACAGGATCTTCCGCAGCCAAAATCACCTGCCATCCAGGTATCGCTACCCAAGCACCTGTACCAGAAAACTTGACAATTCGGAAAGATCCGCTTTCGTCAATCATCGGCACAGCTTTAAATTCCCCAGCGCCCAAAGGCAGTTTACCGGCAAGGGGGACAATGCGGGGTAATTCTTCTTCTGAATCTAGGCGGTAAACTGGTAAAATCGGTGCAGGACGCTTGGGCGTGACGGTAAAATCGGTTAGCAGTTTTTCGACTTGTTGGCGTGCCGTATCGCTGTGAGCAAATCTTAACCCACTGGCGATCAGACGCGATCGCGCTTGCAAATCCGACTGCTGTCGCGCTAATTTCCAGTACATATACGCGAGGGCATCGCCAGGATGGTTGGAAAACCCATTCGGTAGAGTCCGCAAGCGGGAAAACTCTTTCATCGCTTTAGCGACTTCGCGGGAATCTGTAGAATCGAGTTTGTGTGCTAAAACAAACGTAGCGGCGGCGGCGCGTTCGGATTGGTTGAGAATGCGGAACTCGTATAGTGTATCGCTACCAATGCGCTCAAAATGCGATCGCACTTCCTCCGATACCCCAGCACTCACCATACTGGTGTAAACTTGAGCAGCCACGATCACTTGATTTTGCTGGATTGGCTCAAACCCAGTTTCTTCAAAAATCTTTTGGGAAGCATAGCCCGCCTTTTGCAGCGTAGCGCAAGCTTGTCCCCACTCAACCCAAGTACCTTCTTTGCGTCTGAGGCGCAGCAGTAAAGATTCTAACTGGTTCGGGTTGGGAGCATCGGGTGAAAAGTCGGTCATAAAACCTCACAAACTGGCGATCTTACCGATCTTTTCAAACTGTACCGCGATCGCGACCTAAACAACCCTCCCAGCTAACGAGTATGACAAAAACCGAGAATACCCGATATCCAACCGTAGCCATCTAAAGGTAGATTAGGTTATCATTGCGTACCTTGTACTTTAGACGTTGTTTAAGAAATCAAAAGGTTTGAACGATTTTACACAAGTCGTTCGTTAGATTGATATGGATAATAGTATTCCTGAGCTAGAGAGCATTCGCCGTCAGCTAATGAGCGTAGAACGACGCAAAAAAGCCAAAATGCTGGTTGTAGATGATGAGCCAGATAATTTAGATCTGCTCTACCGCACCTTCCGGCGCGATTTCAACGTCCTCAAGGCAGAAAGTGGGATTCAAGCATTAGAAGTGCTTGCTGCTGAGGGCGAAGTTGCTGTAATTATCTCGGATCAGCGGATGCCGGAGATGAAAGGAACCGAGTTTCTCAGCAAAACCGTACCCAAATTCCCCGATACGGTGCGAATTATCCTCACGGGATTCACCGATATCGAGGACTTGGTAGACGCGATCAATTCCGGACAAGTCTACAAGTACATTACCAAGCCTTGGGACCCGAACGAATTAAAGGCGGTGGTACAGCGGGCGGCGGAAACTTACGAAGTCCTCAAACAACGCACCGAAGAACTGCGTCGCGCCCAAGCGCAAACGGCTTTGCTTTCTACAATCGTACAGGTTGCCCAATCATCGGCTCAGGTAGAAGATTGTTTAGAACCGATTGCCAAGGCATTTGGCGAAAATTTTGGCGCAGATGGCTGTATCTTGCAACTGGTGGAAGGCGAGACTTTAAGTTCTACCGCTGGTATCTACAGTGCTGACGGTGGTTTGGTAAACTGGCTGGCACAAGATCCATTGGTGAAGGATGCGATCGCCAACTCCCAAATGCAAGTTTCTCTCAACATACCATCCGATCCCGCAATATCAGCCCTCGAACACTACTCTAATTCGGGAATTCAAGCGCATCTAGTCACCCCGATTGTCTATCGAGGTAAACTATTAGCGGTTCTATCCCTGCAATGGAAAAAACCCTGCCAATTGCGCGAAGATGAAATCATGCTAATCCATCTATCTGCCCAACAGGTAGCCCTCGCCCTCACTAGCACCCGCGCCGCTGCATGAGTCTAGATACCCAAGCGAATTACATTCGCACCATTTTCGACCGCATCGCCCCAGTTTACGACTCGCTCAACGATTGGTTAAGCTTGGGGCAGCATCGCATTTGGAAGCACATGGCGGTAAAGTGGAGCGATGCTAAACCGGGAGATACTTGTCTAGATCTCTGCTGCGGTAGCGGCGATCTGGCTCAAATCCTAGCACGGCGCGTCGGACTTTCAGGCCAGGTAAAGGGAGTAGATTTTTCCCCAGCACAGTTAGCCAATGCTTCTACCCGCGTCGCCTCCTGCTACCCCCCGCTTCCCATCGACTGGGTGGAAGCAGACGCCCTCAATTTACCCTTTCCCGACAATTATTTCGACGCCGCGACAATGGGTTACGGACTGAGGAACGTAACCGATATTCCCCGCGCCTTGCAGGAATTGCACCGCGTCCTCAAACCCAACGCCAAAGCTGCTATCCTAGACTTTCACCGCCCCAATAATTCCACCCTCCGCAGTTTTCAGCAGTGGTATCTCGACAACCTTGTTGTCCCCGCTGCCCAACAATTCGGCCTGACGGAAGAGTACGCTTACATCAGTCCCAGCTTAGATAAATTTCCCACAGGCTCAGAACAATTGCAACTAGCGAGGCTCGCCGGATTTGCCGCCGCTACTCATTATCCGATTGCCGGTGGCATGATGGGTGTTTTGGTAATTACAAAATAGAATGGAAATAGGTAATGGGTTATGGGTAATAGGTAATAGGTAATAGTTCCCCCAATTACCAATTACCCATTACCCATTACCAATTACCCGCTAGTTGATAATTCCAAGTTGAATATATCCGACCTCTGGCTTTATATAAGCCCTCCGATACTAGGGGCAATTATCGGCTATTTCACCAACGATATAGCCATCAAAATGCTATTCCGTCCTTATCGAGCAATATACATCGGTAAGCGACGGCTTCCGTTTACCCCCGGTTTAATTCCCGCGAACCAAGAACGACTCGCTTTGCGAGTTTCTGATACGATCATGGGGTCGCTCCTCACCCCAGATGAATTGCAAAAACTGGCGCGGCGCTTGCTACACACCGAACGGGTGCAAGCAGGAATTCTCTGGTTGTTGCGGTTGGCGCTCGATCAAATTCAAGGCGATAAGGAACAAAAAACTGCTAAAATATTAGCAGCGATATTGCGAGATTTGTTGAGCGAATCTTTGCCGCGCTTGCTTAAAGTATTGGCTCGTCGCGATGATTTTTTGGAAGCGCAAATCAACCAAATATTTGACCAAATTTTAATCGATTTCCAACTAACGGAACAGCAATCTGGACAGCTAGCTGATTGGTTATTGCATGTAGTTTTACCGCCGGATGTGCTGCGTTTGGCTATTATTGATTTTTTAACTGACCGCAACATTCAAGTAATTGATGAAGGGTTTCGCGAGAAAACCAGCGGTACTTATTGGGTGGTAGCAAATCTATTTGGATTGAGAAATACATTAACTCGCCTGCGGACATTTTGCTTAGATGAAAAAGAGATATCGAATCAGCGCCTAGCCGAGTTAATGCAATCATTAGAATTGCGCGATCGCCTAAAACGCTGGTTGCACAATCTATCATTACAAAATCTACCTATTTCCACAGTCCGCCAGTTGCGGAAAACCATTAAAGAAAGCATTCGCAGCTACATTCAAAATCGCGGTAGCGACTTAATGCAAGGGTTAAGCGGTTCAATTAACTGGGAAGAAACAGCGGCTTTAGTATTAAGTCGGCTGCGTAATTCTGCGGTTATCAATTCTTCTTTAGAAGTTATGAGTCAAGAACTCGCTTTAGTTTTAGAACGCTATTTAGAGCGAGATTTAGAAAAAATAGTCGCTCAAACGATTCCCATTTTAAATATCGACCAAGTGATTATTGAGCGAGTTAAAGCCACTTCTCCCGCCGATTTAGAAGCAGCAATTGAGGGAATTGTCAAAAATGAATTGCAGGCAATTGTTAATTTAGGCGGGATTTTAGGCTTTGTTGTGGGGTTGATTCAAACTGCTTTGCTACTACTGCGGTGAAGCGCACAATTAAGTATGTTAACCCAAGTTGCTAGTTATAACTATCGTGGGTTGATAAATTGCTAATCGCTAATTGCTAATTGCTGATGGTAATATTTTTCGGTTCTACCATTAGCCATTAGCTATTAGCAGCCATAAAAAGATAACTAGCAACTTGCGTTATGTTAGTACAAATAAACTGATAGCTGGACGGGCGAGACGCCCATCCCACAAGAACTGCTACCACCCATCCCACAAGAATTGCTACTGGGTTTGTGGGGTGAGCAGAATCGCCCGCCCATCTTTTGCTACTCGGTATCTGGTTATATCATGTCCCTTCCCATTGGTTGTGTATGGTAAGGGAGAATGTTACCCCAGGGACGGATTTTACAGACAGAAACCGGGTTTCTGTGAAAAATTGAGATCTAGGTCGAAACCCGGTTTCTGACCTCGTGAAACCCGCCCCACAGAACAAACGGGACAAATAAAAATTTCTAATTGCGTCCAAAATATCCTGACAACAATTCCAACTTGGGGAATACAGACATATACATCGGATAACAGGAAACGCAAAAATGGCAAAAAATTCAATATACAACAAATTATACGGAAGCCTGGAAGAATTCCGCAAAGATTTCCCTTGGGCAACCAAGAAAGACTGGTGGGATCACAATGCCAGCATCAATAGCGGGAACCAAATCCAAGATCCAGTTGATTCCCCAGATTTCAAAGGTCGAGGTATGGATTATTGCTTGTCTCACAAAAACAAAAAAGTTGATGATAAGTGCGACAAGGTTGGTTGCGTAGAGCTAGGTTGTGGTGGTGGTAAGTGACAAAAGGTTTTCCACGAGCGATCGCCATCTGATATCATGTCCTTAAGCAACGGTAGTGTATAATTTTTGACGAAATTAGGGGCGGGTTTTACGAGAGATATTTGGTAGGAGCGCTTTGAATAAATAAACCCGCCCCAGCTTACTACCTATGCCACCGGAGATGATATAAGTCCTGAGATTCTCAAACTACCACAAGCGCTGAATCCCATAGGCATCAAACACAGAATCAGCACTCAAAATAGGTATTTGCTCGACCATCGCCTGTGCAATTATTAGCCGATCGAAAGGATCTCGATGGTGAAAAGGTAGCGTCACTATAACTTCAATGTGGTCTAAATTAATGTTTAGTATATCGCTCCTGTTAAGACTAACTTGTTGTTCTATAAACACCCTAAATGGTAAACCAAAACTTAACTTGCCCGTGCTTTGCTTAATCGCCATTTCCCAGATACTAGCTGTACTGAGCCAAATTTCGTTATTCCCGTCGTTAATTAGCCCCCGTGCTGTCTCGCTAAGTTTGGGATTGTCGGTGACAAACCAAATAAATGTATGAGTATCTAACAGCAACCTCATTGCAGATAGTCCTCAAAATCTGCGATTGGCTCGTCAAAATCATCCGATATTGTGACCAAACCTTTAGCACTACCAGGCTGACGTGGCTGCTTAACTGGCAATAATGGCATTAGTTTAACCACAGGCTGATTGTCTTTTATAATGATGATTTCTTCACCTTGAAGTACTAATTCCACTAAATTAGATAGTTCCTTGGATGCTTCATTAAGCTCTATTGTCTGCATAATTTTCACCTTTTTTTACTAATTTATAGATCGCTATCTTGATACAATTCTTCCAATTTTTGTTGCTCGGTGCGCCGGGAAGGACGGCGATATTTTTTACTTTCTAACCGGGGTTCGTACTGACTTTTTCCCCGTTTGGTTTTTAATTTTAGCGCTGCATCCCGATCTGATTGTTGGTTGAGTTTCTCTTGACGGGCGATCGCATCTTCTAGAAAATCCAAGTAATGCTCGTAACGCTCCCACTCTCCCCGCACTGCACAGTTCGGTTCATCGCAATGCAGACAATCGCTAAACTGACAGGTATCCCTCTCTAAGCGCTGTCTGGCTTCGGGAAAATAAAACGCTAACTCTGAGGGACTAGAATCTAAATCTGGTTGATTAAAACCGGGCGTATCTGCGAGTAACCCGCCTGTCGGTAATTCAAACAATTCTACATGTCGGGTAGTGTGACGTCCCCGGCTGAGTTTCCCGGAAACTTCTCCCACTCGCAACTTGACATTTGGAATTAAATAGTTTATAATGCTCGACTTACCCACACCGGAAGGCCCAGCGAGGACGGTGATGCGGTCGCGCAGGCTGTCTTTTAGTTGTTCTAAACCAGTGCCGGTGAGGACGCTAATCGGGATCGCTTCGTAGCCCCAGGATAATATGCGTACGCGCCACTGGTGAATCTGTTCTTCTGTGACCAAATCGCTTTTATTCAGACAAAGGCTGACATCCAACCCAGTCGTCTCGGCTTTAACTAAAAATCGACTCAGCTGGTAAGGTTCTAAGGGTGGATCTGCCAGGGCAAAGACGAGCAGAATTTGGTTAGCATTGGCGATTGGCGGACGATCCAGTTCGGTTTGGCGGGGGAGAATATCTGCGATCGCACCCCTACCGCCGATCCAATCCGGTTCTTCTACGATGGCGCGATCGCCCACCATTACCTGCTGCCCAATTTTTTTCAACCTTGCCCTGCGGGTGCAAAGCAATTTTGCCGATTTTGAGTTCTCCCTGGTATTTTCCCAGCCCGAATCGAGTTGCACCGAGTAATAATTTGCCTGTACTGCCAGGACTGTTCCCAACAGCGTTTCACTGCTGAATTCTTTTTGTCCCTGGGATTGGTTATCCACTCAGCACTCTGGAGGCTTATCTGCTGGACGGCGCACTTTCAAGGCAAAAAAGCCAGTGCGGTCTTCAATTTGTTCTATTTTATACCCTTCCATCCTCAAACTATCGGGTACTTGCTCGATGGGCTCTCCTCCATCCAGCCACACTTCCAGCAGTTGACCGGGTGCCATTTTTTCTAGGCGTAGTTTAGTCCGCACAAAATTAATCGGGCAAGGGGTGCCGCGCAAATCCATTTGGGCATCGGGAGTCAACAGGGTTGGGTTACTCATTTGTGAAAGAAATTCCCCAAGAATCCTTCTATACCGCCTTTACCAGTCCGTTCACCCTTAATTTTAGCCAACTTTTCTAACAGTTCGCGTTCTTCAGCGGTGAGGCGATTGGGAATTTCGATTCCCACGGTAATCAGGTGGTCGCCGCGACTGACTGGATTGCCCAAACGAGGCACGCCGCGATTTTCCAGCTTCAGCACCGTATTCGGCTGGGTGCCGGGGGGAATCGTTAGTTCTTCCGGCCCATCAACCGTGTTCACTTGGAGGCGACAGCCTAAAATTGCTTGGAGATAGCTGATCTGAATTTCCGACAGGACATTGATGCCATCCCGTTGAAACTCTGGATCGGCATTCACGAACAAGTATACGTATAAATCCCCTGGTGGGCCACCCCGCTGTCCGGTATCTCCTTCTGAGGCGACGCGCAAGCGGGTGCCGTCATCGACTCCGGCGGGAATCGTGATTTTAAGTTTTTTGGTGACTTGCTTTTGTCCTTTACCTTCGCAAGCTTCGCACTTGTCTTCGATTACCTGTCCGGTGCCGTTGCAGGTGGGACATACGGAAACCTGGGTAAAGCTGCCAAAGGGGGTGCGGGTGACGCGCCGAACTTGACCCGAACCGCTACAAGTCGAGCAAGTGCGAGGGCGAGTCCCCGGTTTAGCGCCGGTGCCGCTGCACACTTCGCAGGTTTCTAAATGGCTGATGCGGATTTCTTTTTCGCCGCCAAATACGGCTTCGCGGAATTCCAGCTTTAGATCCAGGCGCAGATCGTCTCCGCGGGCTGGGCCGCTGCGCCGCCGCCCAGCGGTGGTTTGAGTTCCCATGCCGCCAAAGCCGCTAAAGAAGCTTTCAAAGATGTCGGCGAAGCCACCTATATCGCCTAAATCTTGGAATCCACTGGCGGCTGCACCGGAGACGCCCGCTTCGCCAAAGCGGTCGTAGCGGGCGCGGGTTTCTGGTTCGGAGAGGACTTCGTAAGCGCGGTTAATTTCTTTAAAGCGCTCCTCTGCGCCCGGTTCCTTATTCACGTCGGGGTGATATTTCCGAGCGAGGCGGCGGTAGGCGCGTTTAATTTCTTCTTTATCGGCGGATCGATTAACGCCGAGGATGTCATAGTAGTCGCGGGGCATAGAGCGCTCTTTGCTGGGGAATTTAAACTATTAGGACTTGCGATCGCATTCTGCTAGTCTACGGCTTCGTAGTCAGCACTGACCGTATTGTCTTCCAGATCGAAATTGAAATCGTCTTCTTCATCGGGGGTTGATTTTATATACTCCCCTGGAGCGGCTGCGGCTACCGTTTCAGATTGGTCGGAGTACTCATCCCGACTGCGGTTTGCTTGCTGGTACACGGCGGCACCGATGACAAACAGGGTTTGTTGGAAGTTTTCGATCTGCTGCCGCATATCATCTATCCCAATTCTAGGGTTGGCGATCGCGGCTCGCAGTTCTTCTGCCTTTGCCCGTGCTTCGGCTTTCAACTCCGCGCTGATGAATTCGCCATTCTCTTTGAGCGTAGTCTCATAGCTATAGAATAGGCTATCGGCTTGGTTTTTGAGTTCGATCACCTGCCTGCGCCTTATATCTTCCTCGGCAAATATTTCGGCTTCTTGGCGCATCCGTTCGATTTCTGCCGCCGTTAAGCCGCCCGTATTCGTGATCCGGATGCTTTGCTCTCTGCCGGTGCCTTTGTCTCTTGCCGCCACTTTGAGGATGCCGTTGACATCGATCTCGAAAGCTACTTCGATTTGCGGCACGCCGCGCGGTGCTGGGGGAATCCCTGCCAGCAGGAACCTGCCCAAACTTTTATTATCTTTCACCAGCGCCCGCTCGCCTTGCAAGACGTGGATTTCTACTGAAGTTTGACCGTCGGTGGCGGTGGAAAATATTTGTGCCTTGCTGGTGGGGATGGTGGTATTGCGATCGATAATTTTGGTGAATACTTCTCCCAGAGTTTCGATGCCCAAGGACAGGGGCGTCACATCTAACAAAAGTAAATCTTTTACTTCTCCACCCAGCACCCCGCCTTGAATCGCTGCTCCCAATGCTACAGCCTCGTCGGGATTGACCGATCTGTCTGGTGCTTTGCCGCCAAAAAACTGGCGAATCCCATCTTGGACTGCGGGAATGCGGGTTGAACCGCCCACCAGGATAATCCGGTCGATCTCCTCCGGTTTCATATCCGCGTCTTTGAGCGCTTGGGTGACGGGTTCGATGGTACTTTCCACCAAATGCGCCACCAATTCTTCAAATTTAGCTCTCGAGAGGCTCATTTCCAGGTGTTTTGGTCCTGTCTCGTCTGCGGTGATAAACGGCAAGTTAATCGAGGTGTTGACCATGCTCGACAGTTCGATTTTGGCTTTTTCCGCTGCTTCCCGCAGGCGCTGGATCGCCATTTTATCGGTTGATAAGTCGATTCTCTCAGATGCCTTGAAGTTGTCCATCATCCAGCGCACCAGGCAGTTATCGAAGTCATCTCCGCCCAGGTGGTTGTTGCCGGCAGTCGCCTTAACTTCAAACACACCATCGCCCAACTGTAAGATCGAGACATCGAAGGTGCCCCCTCCCAGGTCAAACACCAGAACCGTTTGGTCTTCGTGTTGTTTATCTAACCCGTAGGATAGGGCGGCTGCGGTGGGTTCGTTGATGATCCGCAGCACTTCGAGTCCGGCGATCGTGCCTGCGTCTTTAGTTGCTTGCCGTTGGGCATCGGTGAAGTAGGCGGGTACGGTAATCACGGCTTGATCCACGGTTTCGCCCAAAAAGTTTTCCGCATCCTGCTTGAGTTTTTGCAGGATCATCGCCGATACTTCTTGGGGCGAGTAAGTCCGTCCCCTGACTTGGACATCGACGGTATCGTCTTTGCCTTTAATGCAGTTGTAGGGAACGCGCGAGCGCTCGTCTACCGTATCATCCCAGCGACGACCGATAAACCGCTTGATGCTGTATACGGTATTTTCCGCATTGGTAACCGCTTGCCGCTTTGCTAGCTGACCTACCAAGCGATCCCCCGCTTTGCCAAATCCCACGATACTCGGCGTCGTTCGCCCTCCTTCCGAGTTTGGTATGACAATCGGTTGACCGCCTTCTAAAACGGCTACACAACTATTCGTCGTGCCCAGGTCAATGCCTATGACTTTTCCCATAGATCGCCGCAGTGTAGTGGATGATTTTGTTGAGGGTTTTGGTTTGGATGCGTGGCTGTTAATCTAAAATTTCCAATCGCCTTTTCCCATCACCAATGGGGTTATTCTGGCTGATTTTCCTCTGAGGTTACCACGTCCTCATTCGCCGCAGCAACCTTTACCATCGCGTGGCGCAGAACCTTTTCTCCCAGGAAATACCCCGGCATCAATTCTTCTGTCACGGTGCCTTCGGGATATTCGTCGGTTGGTTCTCGCATCACTGCATCGTGGAGGTTGGGGTCAAATTCTTTACCTTTCGGGCGCATTGGCGACACTCCCAAGCGCTTGAGGCAGTCTACCAATTGCTTGTAAACGCTTTGGTAGCTTTTATGAATTGTCATTTCCCCATCGGTTTGGGGTTTAAGCTGACCTCGCGCCCGCTCAAAATTATCTACCACTGGCAGGATTTCCAAAATCGTGGCGCACTTTGCCTGCTGCTCTAATTCTTCCTTTTCTTTTGCCGTGCGCTTGCGGAAATTATCGAAATCTGCCGCAATTCGCATGTATTGGCTCGTGCGATCTTCTACCTGAGCTTTCAAACTTTCAACTTGCTGCTTTAATGCAGCTATGGCTAATGCCATTGCCTCTTGTTCTGCGGTTTGGTCGGTTTCTGCTTCTACCTCAGTCCCCGTACTTGTCTCAGCCGTCGCCACTTGGGAGTCCGACTCCGTCGCCGCTTGTAATTCTACCCCTTCGGCGTTCGTGCTGCTGGCCATTGCCTCTGGAACCACGGTTGTTGTGGGGTTTTGAGTGTTATTTGTCTGGTTAGCTTCGTCAATCATCGTCTGCTTATTTCCCTCTAGAGACTGCTACCGCGCGCTATCCAAGCCGGTTATTTGGGTTAATTTTCGCTGGTTTTGGAGTCCCTACCTGGTCCCAATCCGGTTTCCGGCGGGATAGTTATTGGTCAGGACTTTTACTCCAAGGAAGATGGGGTTGGTTCCCAATCACTATTTTCCAGTCTACCCGCTTGGGCACTCGCGAAATCTCTATTCGCCTATTCACTCGTCATCATAGCGTGCCAGCTTGCTCACAGGAGAGCGAACTGCGATCGTAGTTTCCCTACTTTTGCTGGCAAAGGAAGCGATCGCTTTGACTAACAAAAGGATTTGTTTCTAAATAATCGTGCAGCCAGTCGCAGGCACGTTCTAAAAGTCGATCGAGATCCAAACTCCACAGTACAATGCGATCGCTGCTAGCCAAAACCAGACTCTTGCCATCTGGACTAAACCTCGCGCCTCCCCAAACACCGACGCCTTGCGCTGGTAAGGTTTCGAGCAAGTAACCGTCGCGACTCCAGAGTCTCACCGTACCGTCAGCACTGACTGTAACAATCGTTTGACCATCGGGACTAAAACTCGCATTAGAGACACCCGCATTATGTCCTTTGAAGGTTTTGAGCAACTCACCATCGCGACTCCAAAGTTTAGCAGTTCCGTCAGCACTCGCAGAAATAATGGTTTGACTATCAAGACTAAAACCTACGTCCCACACCCAACTGCTATGTCCCTCCAAAGTTTTCCGCAGTTTACCGTCAATTCCCCAAAGTTTAATCGTATTATCATCGCTAGCCGAAGCAAGCAGCTGACCGTCGGGTGAAAAACTGACGCGGTTAACAGCTTGCTGATGTCCTGGCAATATTTTGACCAAGCTACCATCCCATCGCCAGAGTTTAACCAGATTGTCAGCCCCTGCAGATGCTAAAATTTTACCGTTTTTTTGGCTAAAATTCACGTCCCGCACAGGCTGTTCGTGTGCTTTCCAGCTGTGTAATGGTTTCCCATCTTTGTTGGAGAGTTGAATTTTGTCCGCAATGGTAGAGGCGAGAATTTGACCGTCGGGTGAAAAACTCGCGCCCAAAACAGCAGCCAAACCCTGCCAAGTTTTGAGCAAGCGTCCATCCCAACTCCATATTTTTACGGTTTTGTCGCCATTTGTAGTAGATAATATGCGATCTCCTGAAAAACTGATGCTTGTTTTCACCGCACGATTCTGCGGCAAAGTTGGCATTTTAGTCTGATGCCAAAATCGAATCGTTTCGTCCGCACTGGCACTTGCCAAAGTTTCACCGTCTGGTGAGAAACTGACGCTATAACTCGAAGCCGTATGACCTTTAAAAGTTTGGAGCAATCTACCATTACGACTCCAGAGTTTAACGGTATTATCTGCCCCCGCAGAAGCAAATGCACCTTGATCTGGACGCCAAACTACACTCCAAACTCTTGCATCATGGGCTGGGATAGTTTGGAGTAGCTTACCATTAGTTTGCCAGAGTTTGATCCTGCGATCGATCGAAGCAGATGCCAGCATCTCACCATCTGGTGAAAAACTCACGCTCAGCACAGAACCATTATGTCCTGCGAGGGTTTTTAGTAGCGTGCCGTCTTTGCGCCAGAGTTTAATAGTTTTATCTGTACTCGCAGCAGCCAGTATTTCACCGTCGGGTGAAAAAGTCACCTGCTCAACCCAAGAACGATGTTTTAAAATTGCCTTGGGTATCATTGCCAAACCCGTACTATTTACCCGCCAAAGTTTGACGGTGTTATCTCCACCCGCAGAAGCGAGAAATTGACCGTTGGGCGAAAAACTGACGCTCGTTACCTGCTTATTTTTATGACCAAACAAAGTTTGTAATAATTGACCGTTTCTGCGCCAAAGTTTAATCGTCCCGTCATAACTTGCCGAAGCAATTATTTGACCATTGGGACTAAAACTAACGCTCCTAACGCTGTCGTTATGCTCAAGCGTATGCAGCAACTTGCCATCAATTTGCCATAGTTTAACGGTGCGGTCATCGCTAGCAGAAGCCAGCATCTCACCATCGGGGGAAAAACTCACCCGCAATACAGTTTTACCATGTCCTTCCAAACGGTTGCGCTCTCGGATGCCGTCAAGTTCCTGTTGCAGTGCCGTCACCACTCGAATGCGGGTAGCGGCGTTTACTCCTGGTAAGTTTTGCAGTTGTTTACCTGCGCGTAAACTTTCTAGCAGCGCTTCCAAAGCTTGCTCCGAATTAAACAAGGTTTTGGCAGCAACAACTCGGTCAATAACTAAGGCAATTTTTTTTTGCAGTTCCGCTTGCTGCCATTGAAATACGGCTGTTCCGACGAGAGTCATTCCCAAGAGAAAACCCACTCCCCACAGAGGTTTTCTGAGCTGCGCATGCGGCTGTGCGGGTGTGAGATTATGCAATACTTTCCCAGTCAATTCTTGCCAGTTTTGCGTAATTTTGCTGGGATTTTGGCAAATAACTGGTAACCAGGTGGCGCAGGGAAACTGAGTTTCTAAAGCTTGCAACTTTTCCCTAGCTTCGCGTACAGATAGATAGAGAGATTTTCCTCCTGCAAAAGCTGCGATAAAATGTTGTAAAAATTCTTGCGCGACTAAATCCGGGACTGGTTCGCGCATCACAATTATTTGTGGAATCTGCAAATTTTCTAGATAATGTGCTAATCCAAGTCCATCGCAAGAGTTAAAAATAGCAATGGTTAAACCGCGGGCGATCGCTCGTTTCAATGCATGTTTAATTTCCCCAATTGTCACCCGTTCGTGACGATTTAGCCAAATCTGACCTGTTTCTCCCCAACTCGCACTATGACCCGCAAAAAACAGAATATCCCAGCCTTGTTCATCCCACAACCATTTATCTAATTCTCGTCGTTGCGGTTCTACTAAAAATACCGTTTCTGCCTTGTCTGATAAATCTTCTAGCATCATTCTGTCTGCTGCAACATCAATCCCATTACCGTTCCCCAAAATGGCTAAAATTCTGACTTTATTTCTGGTATTTGCTGATGTTTCGACTTTTTCGTAAGCTGGCGAACTTAGGGCTATTTCTGCGAAAGGATACCGTTCAAAAAAATCCCATAAGTGCCAAGGAAGTCGCCGTACATGAATATCTTCCACTTGTAAAATGACTTGAATTGTCTCATCGCCCATTAATTTTTCTAGCAATTTCTCACGCACCGGGCGAAAAGATGGGGTATTCAGCCAATTATTCAAACTATCTTTTAACACTTCACCAGCTATTTGACAAGCTGCTATTGCTTCTCCTCTAGCGAAATTCGTCACTTGTCCTGGCAAGTCTTCTATTCTGAATAAAAAGTCTAAACTGCGATAAAGCGACTGCCAGTGACGGTATTGTTCTAAAAGCGTGGGATTTGGGGGTAACTTGCCTTTCTGTCGCGTTTGGGTAGCAGCACGAAACTGTTCCCTAATTTCCAGGGTAACCGAAGCGCCTTGATTTAAGTCACCCTCAATGTCTAGGAGGACTAACTTTGCCATTGCTGCTACCTTAATGCTGTTTATATTGTGCCGCAAGCAGCTATCAAATTACAAAAGATTCCGCGAAGCTAACTTCTCCCAGGGTAATTCTAACACTAAATTGCTCTCCCCTTTGACCGCTAAATTCATACTGAATAAATTCATCGTTACTTCTAGCCGTCACTTCGCGGAAAACTTCCCCTGTTTCAGTCAGGATAGTTAATTTAATTTCTGGTGGTAAATAAATGCGATCGCTCACCGGATACACTCGTAGCCGAATCCGCAGTTTTTGACTATTTTCTGGCTTCAGCGTCACTACAATAGCAACTGTATGACCTGCCAAATCAATTAATTTACCCCGCCTATCAGCATCTCTAAATGCCAAACTCAAAGAGCGATTGGCAAATATTTCCTCTATTGATTGCCAACTTTCTGTAAAAATATTGTGCAGCCATTGGCTCAAATTAATTTCAGATTGCAGATTTGGGATTTTAGATTGGGCGAGTAATTGATTAAGATGGGAGATGAAGTCATCGAGACTTCGCAATTCACCAATCGATACTTGACCTGTAGCTACACTTGTGGTAAATCCTAGCAATTGTACCGTTTCTAAGCAATCGCTAAACTGCACGAATAAGTAGCCAATTCGGTCTGACCTCGCTGCTTCTGGCACCCAACAAACTGTTGCTTGTGGTAGTACCGGACGACATTCTAATTTGCCAATGTTCGGTATAACCAAATCCGCCAGATCGAAAAGCGATCGCTTCCCCGGATGCCAACAATCACCATGACTCAAATCCGTTTCCACGTGCAGCCATTTCAAATAGCGATGAACCGCGTAAACAGCCAGGGTATTCAAATAAACTTGTTTCCCCTTTTGAGCAGTTGCTTGTTCCGCAGCAAATTGCATAGCCAAACCGCGTATTTCTTTACCAACCGGAACAGTTAAAACCTGAACTTCCATACTATTCATTTCGCGAAAACCTCTCCTTACTTCTTCCTCTGCGTTCTCTGCGTCTCTGTTCTTAAAAAAATTCTTAACCCAAAACGAGCTTGCTATATCTCACCATCAGATCGATATCCAAAATTTTCGGCAATTTCTTGCAGCAGGGGAATGCATCTATCAAACCAATGGGAAGTCACCTTTCCTAGTGCCATATCTAAATCTTCAGCAATATCCTTAAATTTATCAGGTGGCTCTTTCAAACAGCGCCTTTGACTGAGTCGATGACAATGACAACGAGGATAGGCACGAGGATAACAATTTCGCAGCTTCCCTTCTGGATCTTGTTCGATATATTGCCGCATTTGAATGCCAATTCTTTGGTTTTTTAATTTTTCCTGCTGCCGTTGAATTTCGGCTTCTAAATCCCACAAGGTAGAGGGACTTTCATCTGGCAAAAGGTCGCCGAATGTTTCCCCACTGTCATCGCTAACGGGAGTATCCAGGGAGAGAGGAAGTTTACGAATTTGGGCTTTGTATTCGGCTAGAGCAGTTTTGGGCTTTGGGCTGCGTCCTGGTGAAGAGAGCGATCGCACTTCATATCTTAACCTTAATTTCCGGTTAATCCACACCACTAAACTTTTTTCCATCGACGGATGTCTGGGTTCAAATTCCTTTATCTTCTCCCCCAGTTGCATCAACGTATCGTCCAAAACCTCCCAATAATCAGGGTGAGAAGAACGCACTAACCCCGGTAGTTGTTGAATTTCCATCAGCAGTTGATTCATAGCCTTTCGCCACAGAGGACTCACTGGTGGGTGTTGACGCACCGTCGCAATCAGTTGGCGTAGCCTTTCATCTCGTTCGTTCATACCTTTTGTAAATTTTTGTAACAATTGCGCGACTTCTGACCTAAAAATTTTGGCATTGGTCTGACAGATTAGCAGATGGAGATCTGACATCAGGAAAGAGGAAAGCCAACGAACCCGGTTTCAGTTTGGCTGGGATTGCTGCGGAAACACACAGTTTAGAATTAACTGGAGAATATACAATGAAAACCTTTTCAATTTTGCTATATTTGCTGCAAAATCGCCAAGAATTTATCGCGGAAATTTGCCAAGGGTTAAAAATTAACAACAAGATTATAGGACAACTAATTGTCAGTTTCATTTTCTTGGCAATTTATGGAGCGATTATAGGGGCAAACCATAGTTTACTGCAAGCTTTTTCTTCGGCGGTTAAACTCCTGGCACTTTACTTAATTACACTTTTGATTTGTTTGCCGCCCTTATACTTTTTTAACATTCTCTCTGGCTCCAGATGCAGTATAGGTCAATACTTAGCGATGGTGCTAACAGGTGTATCGGTAACCAGCGTTTTATTATTTAGCTTAGCACCCATCACCCTCTTTTTTGGAATTTCGCTTAACAGTTACAAATTTTTCCAATTGTTCAATGTCGCAATTTTTGCGATCGCTGGATTGATTGGCGTCAATTACGTCTATCAAGCCATGAAGTTTTTCTACGAGCAAGAGTCCGAGAATCAAGCGGCACGCATGAACATTTTACGATTCTGGTTAGCACTTTATGCCTTTGTCGGTAGCCAACTAGGATGGACGCTCAGACCTTTTTTTGGCACGCCAGGAAAACCCTTTCAGCTTTTCCGTTCTGAAATAGAAAGTAACTTCTATCTTCATATTCTTCACGTCTTAGGTTTGAATGTCAAATAATTGGCTAATGGCTAATGGCTAATAGTAATCTAATTTGACTATTAGCCAATATTTTCAAAATAGGATGGCAGGGATATGCACTCAAATTTGCATCGGTTAAAGCTCGCTGGAAAAGAACTAGAAAACTTAATTGGCTTGGAGGTGAATAACTTATTGATGCTTGATATTTTCAACATGACTATTTCGCAGATCTTGCGTCATCCTCAGCGGTTATTTTCCTTGTGTTTGGCTGAATTTTTGATTTTTGGATTGATTTTGGTGGTTGTGTTTACCGTTGGCTTGCTGCTGGCTCGAAATTCTGGTCAGTCATTTGAAGATACCTATAACATTTTTCGGTTTTTACAGGTTGCTGTGGTAATCTCCCTGATGGTGACTCTGGGATGCAACCTTTACCTTTGGATTAAAGCCAAGAATTTTTTATAGCTGAGAAATTTGCTTGATGAAGTTAATAAATATAACGAACTAATTGAAGCGGTAGACATCGTTGAACGGCTAGAAGCAGTCAGTCAATCAGAACTCAATCTGATTGACCGAGACACTTTGATTACAGCACTAGAGGTCACCAGAGAAAGCTTGATTGCTGCTTTAAGCACAGAAAAACTCTTGAGAGAAAACAAAGGTTTGATTGCGCGTCGCTATCAATTTTTTTATTATCTAGAAAATAATTTTACCAACTTGATGGCGTTGGATACAAACAACAAAGCTGGTGAATATGGACGTTTGCTGAACGAGTCCCTCCAGATTGGGATGAGCGTCCATAAAGAAGTTAGAAAGTTACAAAAGCGGCAAGTTAGTTGATGAAACTAACTTGGGTCGGCTATCTGGGGTACGGGAATCCTCTTGCAGTCAACCGACCCAGGGAAGGGTGAGGATGGTCAACTGCAACGGCTATCTGGTTTTGTAGAATTGAGGTAGAGCAAACAACCAAGCCCTACTTCTACGTTTTAGCTTAATTAACAATTTGACACTCCCCGCTCTAATGTCCCAGGGCAAAATTTGTCAGACAAGCTTGTCGCTCGCGGTCACCCCGGCTCTATTGACACGAGGTTTTCGCGGACTGCTCTATAATCTTAGTACCCCATAGGCGTAAGTCTCTTGATAGAGTCTGGGATCTGAAGTCCCAACCCCAAAAATTTATTGCCATAGCCCGCTGTTACGGGTTATTACAGGCTATACAGGCTATGATGCAAATACATCTGTCATCAGTCGGAGTTTCCCTATATTAACCGTCCTCACCTGTAGGGTAAGTCTCGCAGCCTTGTCAGGTCGCCTGTAGCCGGAAGCGGTAATCGCTCCGGCAGTCATGAAAGCTTGACATAGCAGCTGGGATTTCACACCAGCTCTTGCTATCCCTTGCTATTTTGCCAAAAAGTTTTGGGAATTCTTTAATTTAGGAGACTTTCTGTTTCAGCTATGACTCAATCCTCATCACCCCGGCGCACCACGAGTCTGATTGCCCTTAATTTCTCTCCCTTTGGCAATAAGGTGGTGGCGTCTGGCTATGTCAATCCTGACCAGATGCATCAAGCGATCGTTGAAAGTCGCAAATCTGGGAGACCGCTGACGGAAGTTCTGGAGTCGCTCACGGGACGACAGCTGCCGCCAGAGTTGTTGCGTCAGTACAAGAAACAGCAGCTGTTTGAACTCAAAGTCCTCTACGGGGTTGAGTCGCTAGATCCAGAAATTAATCAGATACCGACAGAGCAAGTTAACGAGCTGATTGACAAGCTGATTCCTGTTGATATCTGTCGGAGGTATAATTTAGTACCGCTAGCCAAAAACGAAACTCAGCCGCCAAGCGTTTTGGTGGCAATGGTCAACCCTGATAACCTGCAAGCGCTGGACGATTTGAACCGGATTCTCCGGCCTCAAGGGATCGAGTTACAGCGGATGGTTATTACCATCGACGATTATCAGCAATTGATTAACGACTACCTGAACGAGCTAACCGCTAATGAAAAGAAAAAGGAAATAGCAGCGCAAACAGACGTTAGCGGGATTATTCAGGATTTAGATGTACCGGAGCTGGGGGATCTGCCGGAAGAAGAAGGAGAGTTGGGGCAAGGTGGAGAAAATGACGCTCCGATCATCAACCTGGTGAATAAAATCCTCCTCAAAGCGCTGCAAGAAAAAGCTTCCGACATTCACGTCGAACCGCAGGAAGAATTCTTGCGCATTCGTTTCCGCAGAGATGGGGTGCTGCAACAAGCATTCGATCCCCTGCCCAAGCAGATTATTCCAGCAGTGACCGCCCGGTTTAAAGTAATTTCCCAACTGGATATTGCCGAACGGCGACAAGCACAAGACGGTCGTATCCGCCGCATGTTTGAAGGTCGCAAAGTGGACTTCCGCGTCAGTACCTTACCCAGTCGCTACGGGGAAAAGGTGGTGCTGCGGATTTTGGATAACTCGGCGACCCAGTTGGGATTGGATAAGTTAATTACCAATGAAGAATCCTTAAAGTTGGTCAGAGAAATGGCCAGCCGTCCCTTCGGGCTGATTTTGGTGACGGGACCAACTGGTTCTGGTAAGTCAACCACGTTGTACTCAGTTCTGGCAGAAAGAAACGATCCGGGCGTCAATATCAGCACGGCGGAAGACCCGATCGAATATACCTTGGGCGGGATTACCCAATGTCAGGTGATTCGGGAGAAAGGACTAGATTTTGCCAAAATTCTGCGGGCGTTTCTGCGACAAGACCCGGACGTGATTCTGGTGGGTGAAACGCGAGACAAAGAAACGGCAAAAACGGCAATTGAAGCGGCACTAACGGGTCACTTGGTGTTGACGACGCTCCACACCAACGACGCAGCAGGTGCGATCGCTCGTTTAGACGAAATGGGCGTGGAACCTTTCATGGTGTCCGGCGCATTGCTGGGCGTATTAGCTCAACGCTTGATGCGCCGCGTTTGCCCCGACTGTCGCATTCCCTACACGCCCACAAGGGAAGAACTGGCGAGGTTTGGTTTAACTGCTTCCGGCGATGCCGATATCACTTTATACAAAGCAAATACCATTCCTCCAGCGGAAAGATCTAACAACAAGAACCTTTGCAAAACCTGCAACGCAGCTGGCTACAAAGGTCGCGTTGGGGTGTATGAAGTATTAAAAAATACAGAACGCCTGCAAACTTTAATCAACGAAGGCGCTCCGACAGAACGGATCAAGGAAGCAGCCGTAGAAGAAGGCATGATAACTTTGCTAGCCTACAGCTTAAACTTGGTGCGTGAGGGTCGTACCACTCTAGAAGAAGTTGAGCGGGTGACCTTTACCGACTCGGGTCTGGAAGCCGAACTGAAAGCCAAACGCAAAACTGCCCTCACCTGTCGCACTTGCGATGCCGGATTGCAGCAAGAGTGGCTAGAGTGTCCCTACTGCATGACTCCTCGCTTCCAAGAGTAAGTAACCCAAGTTGCTAGTTACATCGAAGGGCAGACTGGTAATGGCTAATGGCTAATGGCTAATGGCTAATGGCTAATGGCTAATGGCTAATGGTTAATGGCTAATGGTTAATGGCTAATGGCTAATGGCTAATGGCTAATGGTTAATGGCTAATGGCTAATGGCTAATGGCTAATGGCTAATGGCTAATAGGTAAGCGGCAAAAAATCGCCTAATACCAACACCAATTAGCAATTAGCAATTAGCAATTACCAATTACTTCTGACAAAAAACCAACATCCAAGTGCAATCTATTAATCAAAAACTTGACAAGGAGACAGCTTTATGCCAATGGAAATGATGATTGAAGACCTGATGGAGCAATTAATCGAGCGGGGTGGCTCGGACATGCACATCCAAGCAGGCGCTCCGGTCTACTTCCGCGTCAGCGGTAAGCTGGCTCCCGCAACTGATGAACCGCTGACGGCAGAAGAGTGTCAGCGATTAATTTTTAGCATGTTAAATAACTCCCAGCGCAAAGATTTGGAGCAAAACTGGGAGCTAGACTGCGCTTATGGGGTTAAGGGATTGGCTCGCTTCCGGGTGAACGTCTACCGGGAACGGGGCGCTTGGGCGGCTTGCTTGCGAGCTTTGGCGTCTAAAATTCCTAACTTCGACCAGCTGGGATTGCCCGATGTCGTCCGGGAAATGACTGAAAGACCTCGCGGCATGGTACTGGTGACGGGACAAACCGGGTCTGGTAAAACAACCACGATGGCGGCGATGATCGACTTGATCAACCGGACGCGCGCCGAACACATTCTGACAGTGGAAGACCCGATTGAATATGTTTTCCCGAACATTAAAAGCTTGGTTCACCAACGGCAAAAGGGTGAAGATACCAAGAGTTTCGCCAATGCTCTAAGGGCGGCGCTGCGGGAAGACCCCGACGTGATTCTGGTGGGGGAAATGCGGGACTTGGAAACGATTGGTTTGGCGATTTCTGCCGCAGAAACTGGTCACTTGGTATTCGGAACGCTGCACACTAACTCCGCCGCACAAACGATTGACCGGATGCTGGATGTGTTCCCCCCGATTCAACAACCCCAAATCCGAGCCATGCTTTCTAACTCGCTGTTGGCGGTATTCAGCCAAAACTTAGTACCCAAGAAAAATCCAAAACCAGGGGAATACGGTCGGGTGATGTCGCAAGAAATCATGGTGGTGACGCCAGCTATTTCCAACCTGATCCGGGAAGGTAAAACGGCTCAAATTTACTCGGCGATTCAAACTGGGGCGAATTTGGGGATGCAGACGATGGAATCGGCTCTAGCCAAGCTGTACAAATCTGGAACGATCAGTTACGAAGCGGCGATGAGCAAGTCCTCCAAACCTGATGAATTGCAACGTCTGATCGGCTCGGCTCCGGCGGGAGCCAAAGTAGGGGCGGGCGCTCACTAAGTCAGCAGCGGACACCATTGCTGAAAGTCCCTAATCAAGGGAATTTCAGCAATAGAATTAAGTTTTTTAGCAATATTTGTTGACAACAACCTGCTCCAAGTAGACCTGGCAAATATGGCATGGTCGGGTACGGAACCGTTCCTGTTGGCGGCTTGGAGACAGGCGACCCAAACAATTAACTTGCGAGTAGGAGGAATTGTTCCTTCTTCGTTTGGAAAGTTTCCTCCCGTCAGAGCGAGTCGCCACAAAAGTTTTAATTCCTGATACTGAAACTCACGGATGTTGTACCTAGAAATAGGGAGAGCCACCGGAGAGGTTGAAAGCGAGTTAGAACCCCCTTCCCTAAAGGGAAGGGGTGGCTTCAGAAACAAATTTTTATCTTCTGTATCAGCTATGCCTACCTTCGTTGCCCAAGTTCGAGACGCTCAAGGAAAGACTAAAAAAGAAAAGATTGTCGCAGAATCCCTCAGAGAGGCGCGCTCCAGACTGCGGGAGCAATATGCAAGTGTTAACGACCTCAAGGAAGCTAAAGGTTTTAGCCTTGACTTTGACCTCCAGACCGCAATGGCGAGCGTGACAGTCAAGGATAAAGCTATTTTCTCGCGCCAATTTGCCGCAATGGTTAATGCAGGCGTGGCGTTGGTGAGAGCCTTGGGTGTATTAACCGAGCAAAACAGCAATCCGAAGATGAAAAAAGCTCTCACGGCAATTAGCGCTGATGTGAATGAGGGCATTAGCCTTGCTGAGGCAATGCGTAAACATCCTCAGTGCTTCGATCAACTCTACACTGCAATGGTAGAAGCGGGGGAAGTCGGTGGGGTTCTCGATGAAGTCTTGAACCGGATTGCAAAATTGCTCGAGGATGCAGCCAGACTGCAAAACCAGGTCAAGTCTGCCATGTCCTACCCAGTGGCAGTTGGCTCTTTGGCTGTGATCATCTTTATCGGGATGACAACTTTACTATTACCAATCTTCGCGAAGATTTTTGAGGATATTGGCTTAGATCTGCCTGAATTTACCAAGTTCATGTTAGGTATCAGTGAATTTTTGCGCGGCCCAACCCTGGAGGAACCAAAGAAAAATTACAACATAGTAATTTTTATCTTTGGTCTATTTGGGGCCGCCTTTGCCTACAGGCAGTGGTACAAAACCCCGCCCGGTCGCTTAACAATGGATAAATTTTTCCTAAAAGCGCCGATTTTTGGGGATATTGTGGAAAAAACCGCTGTGGCTCGTTTCTGCCGCACCTTTGGGACCTTGACCCGTTCCGGCGTGCCAATTCTAAGTTGTTTGGAAATTGTGCGAGATACGGCAGGTAACCAAGTCATTGCCAATGCGATTGATAAGGCACGCCAAGAAATTCAAACCGGCGGCATGATCAGCATTGCCTTGCAAAGAGAAAATGTATTTCCCATCCTGGCGATTCAAATGATCAGCATTGGCGAAGAAACGGGAGAAATCGACAAAATGCTGATGAAAGTTGCCGATTTCTACGAAGATGAAGTCGAGCAAGCGGTTAAATCACTCACAAGTATCTTGGAACCGCTGATGATGATAGTAATCGCGGTGATGGTGGGTGCGATTTTGCTGTCGATGTATCTACCGATGTTTAAGGTATTTGAAGGTTTGGGCTAGTCGTTACAAATTTATGTCAGTGCGAGTGGCCTGAATACAATAGAAGTATCGGAGTCCCAACCAGAAAAATGGCGATTAAACCATCCCATTACGAAGCGTTACTGGCAGAGTATAGCAACCAGCAAGGGGCGCTCTTGCTGTTAAAGCAGCATCGCCCCTACTTGGAGCTAATACCCAGTCTGCGCCGACCTGACGAGAGCATTATTACCATTCCTCTACCAATCGTGCGCCTGCGGCAAACTGCACCATCGACCAAGCATAGCGGTGTGGTTACTGCCGGACACGAAGCCACTAGCTTACCCTGCGATGTGGCGATCTTGATGTGCGACCCAGAATGGAAAATTAAAACGGGGGTGGAAATTTTAGTCTTTATTCATCGACCCCAAGAAGACTTTTCCGACTTGCTTAGTCGCTGGCGTCAGACGCAGGTGTGGCTAGACAGAGGTTACGAGTGGATCATGCCCCCCCGCTACAAACATATCCTGAGTGAGGGAGCTGAGCATATCCATCCGTTATTTGTCGTTTTCGATGAAACACCGGAGCGAATTAAGCGGGGATTAAAGGGAGCCTTCTTACCGTTTGTGATTCAAACCCTAAACTCGGTAGTTGAGGAAGAAGTTCCAGAAATTGTGTCTACCGAAAGCCCACCTGCATAAAAGATTTTAGATTTTAGATTTTGGATTTGAGATTGAAATTACCAACCAGCCTTTAATCTAAAATCTGCAATCTAAAATCTGCAATCTAAAATTGCTTAGCGGACAAACTGGGGCATGATTTCTGCTGCGGTAAATAAACCGTAAATGCCCCGTCGGTGCAACGATACGCCCGCTTTGAGATAGCCAAAAGCTGGGCCTGTGACGTTGGCTGCCATGCTGGTTTCATCTCCCAGGGTGAAGGTATGGGTAGAAATTTTGCCCTCAAAGGTGCGACCCGTCACCTTGACGTTGGTGCTGAGGGGTTTTTTGGGATTGCGGGTATCGACGACGCCGCCTACTGTGACGCGATCGCGCGGACAAATCCCCGCTAACTCGAGCATGATATCGTCGGCATGTTCCATATTCTCCAAGCTCAGAATACCATTGGTTTGGTCTAAGATCGCTTCTACTTCCCCATCCGTCATCGCCCTAGCACGCTCAACGTTGTAACCTGGCATATGGGCGATATCTTCGCGGATGGTGGCTCGATAAGCCTCCCAATTGGCAATCCCGACACCAAACTCTATCTTGACGCTGTGAATCTCAGCATAGCTTTGGGCGGCTAAAGCAGCTGCTGCCGTTAACAGTCCCGGCGTCGCACCGCACCCGGTCATGTAGGTAATCCCCGCCGCCTGTAATTCATTTTTTAATGCCAATATTTGCTGCATCGCGCTGGTGCGCTTGAGCGCATCGACCAAAACCCCTCGCCACCCCGATGCGATAAACTGACGCGCCACCTCAGCCATAAATGTGTTGGGCAAGTTTGGCAATGCCAAAAAATACCCCTCTACCGATACCGCTTTTTCAATTAAATCCTGGATGCTGCGGCTGCTATTGGTTCCCTCTGGATCTAAATAACCCACAGAACCTTGAGATTGGTAAGCGGCTATGCAGGCGTCTGGATTTAACCCCTCACTGTTATAGGCATACCCTTTTTGGTCTGCCGCCGCCACCCAAAGCATCTGTTGTTTGGGCGCAAGTACCCGGGCGGCGGCTTGTCCTAGTCCACCAAAGCCCAGTACTCCGACGCGAATCGGCTTGGACTCAAGCAAACCAGTCATATTCTCTGCACTCATGGCGCATCCCCTTAGCTCTTGACAGACTTTTATTATCCTGCTGTAGGTGGGTGCATGGGGTATGCAAAAGGTATCGCGTAATACTCAGGGCATAAATACCTTGACTGCTGAGGAAAGTTACGCGAAACTGACAAATAACTGAAGAACTAATCTCTCTTTTCATAAGCTTTGTTAAGTTTTATCTCGTGTCTAGCGCTCTAGATTGAGAAAAATTAACAATAAGACAGCAAGTAACCTTGCTGCCAAACTCCACCTCAAACGGCATCTTCCATAGCACGCCCTGTGCTATTGCCAAATCAAGTAGAGTCCCTAGGGTTCAGCCAACAGCATGGAAACACTAGAGTTTGTCATTTACCCGGATGGTCGGGTACAAGAAAAAGTGACTGGCATTGTTGGTAGCTCCTGCGCCGAGGTAACTGCTGCGATTGAAGCGCAACTCGGACGAGTGATTAACCAGGAGACTACCTCCGAATACTTCGCTGCGGAGCAAAATCAAGTGCAACCAGCGATGACCCAAGCCACTTTTAGCGAGTGGTAATTTCTGCGTTCAGTTCGATTGATTAAAGAGATACTATGTCACACTTTAGCCAAATCAAAACTCAAATCCGTAACCTTACCTCCCTGCAAGCTGCTTTGACCGATCTGGGGATTGACTGGAAAGCAGGTCCCGATCAAGTGCGAGGCTATCAGGGTCAGACCCGCAATGCCGAAGTTGCCATCGAGCAAGAAAATGGCTATGATATTGGGTTTAGCTGGAATGGCAGCGAGTACGAACTGGTTGCCGATTTACAATTCTGGCAGCAAGCTTGGTCGGTGGATCGGTTCCTGCAAAAGGTGACCCAGCGTTATGCTTTCCACACGGTGATGAGCGAAACTGCTAAGCAAGGCTTCCAAGTTACGGAACAAGAACAAAATCAAGATGGTTCTATCCGCCTCGTGGTGCAACGCTGGAGGGGCTAATGACCGATTTCTCTCCCTCGCAAGGGGATGACGGTGATGGTCGTTCGGGTTTTGAACCAGAATTAGGGGGTATCTGGAGGGATGCTCCGGATCGTTCGGGTTTTGAACCGGAATTGGGCGGCGCGTTGCGCCAAAAAGGGGTTTATGTTGATGAGGTGACTTGTATTGGCTGCAAGCACTGCGCTCATGTAGCCCGCAACACCTTTTTCATTGAACCCGATTATGGGCGATCGCGCGTGATTCGTCAGGATGGCGACTCTGAAGATCTGATTCAAGAAGCGATCGATACCTGTCCGGTGGATTGCATCCACTGGGTAGACTATACCGAGCTGAAGAAACTAGAGGACGAGCGTCAGTATCAGGTGATACCGATGGCGGGATTCCCCATCGACCCGGCTATGGTTGCTGCTAAACGCCGTCAAAGGCGAGCAAAACGCAAGCCAAGTTCTTAGTTGTTCTGGGTTTGTTGGTTGTAGTGTAGAAAAATTTAGGGCTGCTGATGGCAGTCCTTTTATTTTTTTAGGACTCATATCATGTCCGTTGAATTACCCATAATAAAACCTCACCGCGTCGTTGCGTAGGGAACATGATTAGCGTTATCTATTTACCCGAAATATCTATGATGCCGTGCCCCTACTCCTAATTATGGGTAATCGAACGGACTTGATATCATATCCTGCCCGGTTGCTTCGGCATCGCACGGGGGGGGCGGGTTTAACGAGATATCTCGTGGTTCCACTTAATTGTTGGTAAAACCCGCCCCTACAACACAATTAAATATATAAGGTTTCTATGAAAAATACCCGGTTTGCCAACTAGAGATTGCAGCAAGAAACCCGGTTTATACGATTGTCGTGCATCAGTCCTGACTCTCCAATCAAAATAAATGCCGCCCAGTTTTTAGGATTAGCATATTTTTGCATAGTTGTCAACATAGCACTTCGCAGGGCTTGAGCTTTGTCGAGTTTTAACTGGTGCAAGTTGCGATAAAACTCGGTCATCAAAAAAGCTGTGGAAGCGTCATGCACTGACCACAGAGATACGATGACGCTGGGAACACCCGCCGAAATCAGCGATCGCGATAATCCAACCACACCATCCCCAGTAATTTTACCTTTGCCCGTACTGCAAGCGCTCAGGACAACTAATTCCGCGCTGAGTTGAAGATGGAAAATTTCTTCAGCGGTCAACCAACCATTATCTCCGACTGAGGGAGCAAATGCGATCGCGCTCTCTAAAGGCGAATCTTCTTTTGCTATACCGTGGGTTGCTAGATGAATTAATCTTGCTCTTTCTAGCTGCGGTAAGATAGCTGCTTTGGTAGCACAGTCTCCTATTAAGGGCTGAGTGTTATGCATTTGTGCAATATTAAGCGCTTCCTGTTCTGAATGAGGGAGAGCAGATAATGGTTCCGGCATTGGGCTAGGATTGCCGACAACGAGGATGTTGTTCGCTGACTCTGAAACTCGCTGCTGTTGCTGGTGAGTTAATTGCAAAACCTGAATTGCTGGAGCAGTGAGAATCGTATGTTTCTCGATTAAATAGTTACCATTTTTATCTAAAAGAGCTGCGAATGGAACTAAAAACAGTTCTTTTTGGGGCATAAAAATTATGCGTTCGTTTGGGTCATTTGGCAGCAGGTCGGCAATTGGTTCAATCAGTAGGTGATGGAGTTTTTTTAATTTTTTGATTGGGATGTCGCGAGATGACGCCATTTCGCTACCACGACCTTCCACACCCATGAATCTCCGCGTGTTGGTAATCAGGTTTTGTAGAAAAGTATAGCCGGATTCTGGTAGAGAATCAGGTTGTGGGGGTAGATTTTGGTGGCAAAATGTAATATCACCTGTGGGTTTAATTACCCAAATATAAAGTTCTAATTCTTGGCGTTGTTTGCTTTGAAACCGAAAGTCGTCATACATGAGAGAATATTCAACCAGCGTGGCGTTTTGTTCTTTGGCAATTTGTTTGATTTCTGCCAGAGTGATAGTCGGTTGAATATCGGTCTTGGATGGGGAGGTTAACCTTTCAGCTAATAAATCGACAAAGGCTCTGGCGCGACCTGCTTCAGCAACTTCTAGCGCTTCATCGGTTTTACCTTGGGCAACTAAAACTTGTTGTAAACCACGATAAAAACTGAGTTGTGTTTGAAAAATCGACACTTTATCCATGTCACTCAATTTCGAGCGGAGGGGTTTGAGAATTTCAACAGCCTTGCGAAGATTTTGCTCTGCCAATGGGAGATTCCCAGCTAAAAAGAAAGCCGCACCGATATTGGTTAGGCAAATTCCCTCTTCCAAACGAGCGCCAATTTCTTTAGAAATATCCGCAGATTGCTGATAGAATTGCAGGGCTTGAAGATATTCACCTAGAGCGTAGTAAACTCCGCCAATGTTAGCGAGATGATTCGCTTCTCCAGATTTGTTGCCAATTTCTTGTGCAATAATTAAAGCTTGTTGAAATTTATCTAATGCTTGAGTATGTTCGCCTTGATTTAAAAGAACCATACCCAGGTTATTCAGAGTTCCACTTTCTCCACTGCGGTAGCCTAGTTCTTGGAAAATAGCTAAAGCTTTCTGAAAATTATCTTGTGCTTGGTCATACTGACCTTGAATTAAATAAGCGTGACCGATGTTATTAAAACTGATTGCTATCCATGCGCGATCGCCAATTTTTTCATTAATACACAAAGCTTGCTTAAACTTATCCTTGGCTGGGTTATACTGTCCCAAATTACTATGCAACGCTCCCAAGTTGTTAAAGTTCATCCCTTGTGCGGCACGATCGCCTATTTCCTGAAATATAGTATCAGCTTTTTTTAAAAACGCCATTGCTTGCGAATACTTACCTTGTTTTTGGTAAACTAACCCCATGTTCATTAAGCTGCGTCCTTTTCCCACAGGATTGCCAATTTCTTGGAAAATATCCAAGGCTTGCTGTTGGTTGGCTAGCGCTCGCTCGTAATCATCTAAATTGTTGTAAACTACTCCTATATTGTTAAGGGTGGTTGCTTCCCCAAAGCGATCGCCCAGTTCTCTGTGAATCTCTAAAGCTTGCTGATGGAACTCCAGCGCCCGGAAATAATCACCCTGACTATCATAAAGTCCTCCAAGGTTGGTAAAGGTCAGCGCTTCTCCAGCTTTGTTGTCGATTTGTCTGTGAATGGCTAAAGCTTCTTCCAAAAACTTCTGCGCTTGGGAATATTCGCCTAAATAGTAAGATATTGCACCAATGTTGTTCTGAATCATTACTTCAAAAAAAAGGCGATCCTTGGATATTTTTTCACTACTTTCTCGAGCTTGATAGAAGTTATATTTCGCTAATAAATACTGACCTTGGTGACGATAAATTTCTCCAATATTGTTGAAACTTATCGCTATCCACATAGGATGGTTAATGTCTAAAGAGATGTTGAGTCCTTGTTCAAAGATTTTTAAGGCGTCTATAAATTTACTTAAATTTAGTTGCTCTTTTCCTTGTTGCATTAGTTGAAAAATTTCATTTTCAGACTTTTCTAGTTGAGGCATGATCCGCGATAGTTCTGTAAAAAAGTGATGACCTTCTTTCAAAAGCAGACTACTAATATCCGGAAACAAGCAAATAATAGACCAGATATTTTCCAGTTGTTTGCGAGGTTCTTCCACATACAAAGAAACGAGCATAATATACATACTGCTCTTTGTTTCTCCAGCGCGATCGCCTATTTCCCGATAAATCTCTAAGGCAGCTTCTAAAGACTGTGAAGCCGCTCTAAAGTGATTATTCTCAAGTTTGACAATTCCATCTTCTAACAGTTGCTTAGCTTCCTGTTGGCGAGGGTCAGAAAATTCCTCTGAACTTGAGGATGTTTCTGAATCAGACACAATCGTAGATACAAACTTTCCAAAATTACCGATCGCTGTCACCAAATTAGTTGACGTAGTAATAGAAATGTCGCGAATTATTTTATCTAACATGGCTCGCTCCACCTATGCATTACTAAACAATTGGTTCTGAAACGATATCATCCAAGCTAATACCCGGAGCAGACAAAAGCACTTCCCAATCAGCAAGTAATTCCTCATCTGTTGGAGCGTTACGACGCAGTTCTGCTAACTCAGTTAGGGCTTCGTGCCACACACCATTAATCGCATAAATAAAGATGCACTCCCGTGGTGTTGCGGCTTTTTCTATTTGAATTCTCAAGTCATCTTCCAGCGCTACCCGCATAACGTGCGACCAGACGGTAGCGGAACCTATTCCATCACCGCCAATAAAAGAGAAGTCACATCTGTAGGTATTCTCAATCGCTAATTGGGGTGCGGTTTCTGGCAGGCGGAAGCTAACAATTCCTGGCGTACCTGTTAGCTGAAATGTGGTTTCATAAACGACATCTTCATCTTCATCCCACAGGATAACCTCTGCGGTATGTTGCATTTCTGACGAATAAGGCACGTAAATCCAAAATGTGGGATGCTGGGAGATGGTCAATGCATCGTCATATTCAGGCACTAAGGCTGTTAGCGGTTTATCTACAGCTGGAAGTCCAGGACGCCTTCCGCCGTCTCGGCGTGGACTAGGGGGATTTCCGCCAGTTGGGGGTTTATAGTCTAGAGACAACGATGGTGGATGCTTGCTTGTTGTCTCTGTTGAGGTTTCCGACAAAGCAGGCGTTGCTAAGCTAACTAATACCCAAAGTAGGAACAAATCAAGTGCGATTTGTCCAAAGAGCAACTTTTTCCAAAACATATGAGTGGAAAAGTCGGCGGATATCGCCGGGATTGATACGTTGGCAAACTAGCACTATCCCAGCTGTAGCGATGAAAGCCAATGCTGATGGCACCAATGGCACCCAGCTACCCTGCATTAGCAGGATAAAACAAACCCCTGATAAAACGCCAGCTGTCATGATGCTAGCTATTGCTAAGTTTAACAGGGAATGCGATCGCCAAACCAATAAACCTCCCACAACAGACCAACCCCAAATCCAGATTACTTCCAACCGTTGCGACCAAACTTGCAACAGCGGGCGTTTATCCAAAACAGCACTAATAATTTGACTTACCTTGTGTGCTTGAATGACTACTCCTGGTGCTTTTTGGTAAGGCCATTGACCGCTACTGTAGGGAGTGTAAAAATTATCATCAGTAGTAGGGGCAGTGCCACCGATCAGAACGATGCGGTCTTTCACCCAAGCAGGGTTAATCTTATCTTGCAAAATATCTGTGAGGGTAACCTGCTGGGCGATCGTTTTAGATGCTCGATAATTCAGCAGTATTTGGTATCCTACCCGCTTTCCCGGCAAGCTTTGGTATACACCTGTATTAGCAGCTAATGGTTTAAAAATTATGTCTCTTAGCTGGAATTCTTGTTCGGGAGTTGTTTTCTGTTGGATGCGATGAGTGGCTGCTAAATAATGAAGTGCTATTTGACTGCTGAAGGAAAATTTCGTAAGGCAAGGGGAGTTGGGAACCAAAGGCATAAATAAAAGATGGCGACGGAGAACTTCATCGGGATCTACTACCAAATCAGTAAAACCAATGCGGTTGTTTGGGACTTGACGCGGAGATTTAATACCTGGTTTGTTGGGGTTGTTAGCTTCTGGAACGTTGCATACAGCAATCAGGTTGTTATCGCGTTGGAAGTGGCTAGCCAAAGCTGCACTACCGGGTTCCTCCGGGCGATCGCGATAAATATCTAAGCCAATTACTCGCGGTTTATACTGTTCTAGCTTGTCTAACATTTGAGCAAAGATGCCATCTGGTATCGGATTGCCATATTGATTAAGATGCGACTCGTTAATTTCAACCAGTAAAATTCGCGGATCTGGCTGTTCGGCAGGACGCAACTGCATTAATGTATCGTAAGCTTTCAGTTCCCATGCCTGTAGCAACCCTACCTGCCTTATTCCTATCACTAGAAGGGTTATAACCATGCTGGTTAGCAAAACCAACGCTCCTGTACGAAGTGTGCGGCGGTAGGGAAATTCCACATCTTCTAATCGATGCAAAATCTCTTGGGCATTCTGAGGACGATCTTTCGGCAAGTATGCCATCAAGTCATCAATTAAATCTGCCAGTGGCGCTGATATTTGGGGAAGATTATTTGGGCTATTTTCAAGTCGTAATGCCAAGTTATACAACTGCTGTATCGCCCAATTTATCCAATTATTTTCTGGCAATGACTCTAGGGCGTTGATGGCAGAGTTTATGAATATATGCCGCCAGGTCGGCGTCAAATATATATTTTCTCTCCAGCGCAACTTATGCGTTTGATTATCTTGAGAAAATTCCAGGGGAGGTGTGCCCGTAAGTAAATGCACAAATGTACGCCCTAAAGAATAGAAGTCGGATTGGCGAACGGCTTGACCTTGATATTGTTCTGGTGCCGTGTAGCCGTTTGTACCAATTTGCGTGCTAGCAGTCTCCTGCACTGCCACCGAACCAAAGTCGATTAACACCAGACACTCGTCTGGTTTCAACATGATGTTGGATGGCTTAATATCCCTATGCACGAGTTCTTTTTTATGCAGTTTTGCTAAAGTTTTTACTAATTGTTTCAGCCAATCAAGGGCAATTTGTTCAGATAATATTTGATTGGCTTGTAACCACTGTTCTAAGTTAATTCCTTCTACTTTTTCCATCAATAAGCAGTGCAGCTTCAATTCATTTAAACCATCATGATGCTGAAATAAAAAGTATCCGTCATTTTCAACCTTGGGAATACCAAGATGCGGATACTTGTAACTTAAAAACTTCAATATTACAGCTTCTCGCTTAAACAGTTCCACTGAAGGATGAGGGTCTTTCAGTACTTTTAATACTTTCGGTCGATCTAATTCAAATTTCAAGTCTATTAGATCAAATACTTCAGCATTTGCATTTGGTTCAGACAGAAGTTTACTGAGTAAGTATCGCTCCTGTATTCGCAATGGCGTGTCACAGGTTTGACACCTTTCTAAATAGAGGTCATCGTCTGGGTTTTGACGTTGGGGACAGCTAGGATTAATACAGTATATAGACATAGTTTCTAATCATCAGCAGAGGTAGGCTGACTCGGTAACTGAGTGCGTGCATACTCCTTGACTAAGGACTGGAGCGTAAATAAAACTTCCTTAGTATTTGTATCTTTTGTTTCTAGTAGCGATCGCCGAGTCAAAGACTGCATGGCAGCCATGAGTTCCGATAGTTCTGGCGGCTTACGATCGGAGGATGAAAGCTTCTGTCTTAACTTCACAAATGAAATCGGTTCTTCTTCCTTTGCCAGTACATTTACAATCTTCTCTTCTAGCTTAGACAAGCGTTCAAATTGCTGCTTCACCAAGCTCGAAATATCCCCAACCACAAAAGTCTTCTGGTCTAGAAATGTAGAAACACGACCTCCAAACAAATCCTTAATCATCGAGACAGCCATTTTTAAAGCTAAGGGGTTGCCCCGATAGATTCCGATTAACTCTGACCACCTATTCTCATCTTCAAATAAACCCTTTTTATTAAAAAAATCTCTAATTTCTGATTCTGATAAGTTTAAATTTGTCAGTGTGAAGGTGCGGACGGGTGAGGTTTTCTCTTCCAAAGCCGCTATTTCTGGAAAGTTTTCTATACTGGTAATTAACAAACAGCTTTGATGGCGTTCTTCACCCACACGTCGAAAAAGTTCGCCATATTTTTCATATCCTTTCTGATAGCGTCCAGCTAGTTCCTCTGTTTGCAGAATTGCATCGGCACAATCGAGTACTATCAGACAGCGATGTTGGCGAAAGCATTCAATTAGTAGGGATATTTTTTGGTTAGTCTCTGTTGGCAGATTGGGTTTTTGTGGGTGCGAAAGTAGCGGGATGAGGTTAGCTAGCAAGTCGTCGAGGGGTGGTGCGTAACGAAGCGATCGCCAAATTACCCGATCGAAATCATTCGACACTTGTTTGACCAACTTCACGCACAGAGCGGTTTTGCCCATTCCTCTCAAGCCTAGCAGCGCCACTAGGCGACATTTTTCTTCAACTATCCATCCCGCCAGCTTATCCAACTCATCAGAGCGTCCGTAGAATGTCGAGACATCGGGAGCTTCTCCCCAAACTATTTTCCCTGGAAGGGCAGATTGGCGTTTTTGAGACTCGGAAAGAAGAATTTGCTTCAAATCAGTTAGTTTACCTGGTCGCACACCCCCTAGCTTGAATTTCTTAAACACCTCGCCCAATCTCTTGCGAACTGTCACTTCGCTAATCTCTAGCTGCGCGGCAATTTCTGCGATCGCTAGGTCTTTCAGCGCTAGAGACAAAGTCTGCCATTCCGCCTCCGATACACCTTTGGCGGCGACTATAGCTTCAAGTTCACCCTGGGGAATTTGGGAAATCAAACGCTTACTCTCTCTCGCTTATATACATACTCTCTATTATACGATAGTTACTCTGTCGCTGCCGTTGCCCCACGCAGCAAAAATGGCAGCCGTCCCCCCAGGCAGCAGCAGATGTGAGGTACAGCCTTCTGGCTTGGTTTGTGTAGCGGCAGCATTAATGCTGCCGCTACACAAACCAAGCCGTTTGGCTGTACCTCACCCAATTGAAATCCGCTATATTCTTTGTCTAGGTTGAATGTTAGTACAGATATAAACTATCTGATAAGTATAAGGACGTATATAAGTCGGTTTTTGAGTGGGTTTTTGTAACAAAGGATACGTAATATCGATGTTGGGAGGCGATCGCGTGGCGGCTTAATAAACTGTAACGGGATATCTCTTGACAGTTTTTAGATAGTTAACTATATTAGCTATCACAACTGGATAATTAAGCGAACAGACAAGCTGATAACTGTTGGGACTGACGCAGAATCTTTACGGGTAGGGTGCGACGATGACAACGCCACGAGTAGCGTCTGGAGTTTCAATTTGCGTAAGTCCTGGGTATTAAAGCACTTGTCTTGTGCAAAGTTTCTGACAACCAATCAGAGGTATATTTCATGGCAAACCCAGCAAAGAAGTTTTTTTAGGATTTGAAAAGAGAGTAAGGTATGGCATCAGTATTCTATTTTATCTGCTTGGAATACTGGCGATCGCTCTTTTTTGCTGCTTGGTAGTTTTGTGGATCGATTGGGAATAATCATAGCTCTTTTGCTGAAGATTAAATATTTCATTGAGTTGAGTTTAGGATGTAAAAATGGATAGCTTTATCGGTGATTTTTTCAGCTTTCGGACAATGGTGAGTTCTTGGATTGTCCGGATAATCTATGTTCTCGGAGTAGTCGCGTTGATTCTTGCTGGCATACAGCAAATTTTCAGCAATCCCATAGCAGGATTGGGATTAATTATCATCGGCAATCTATTTTGGCGAATTGTTTGCGAGGCATTGATTTTGTTATTCGCAATTCATCACGAACTCATCAAAATTGCTCGCAATTTTAAAGCTTGAAATCGACAAGTCTTAAGCAAGGCAAAGAAGCTATGGGTTTTCGTAAATTCGAGCGTTTTTGTTGGCGAAATCTATAGTTGCGATCGCGACTTCAAGTCAATCGAGAATATTCGTAAACAAAATGGAGGCAATTCCATGAGCGACAAGCACAAGCTGTTAAAAACTGCCAAACAAATCTGCCTCTTTAGCTCTGTAGTGGGAGCAGGAATTTCAGCTATATCTGGACAAGTTGCTTATTTTAGCGTACCGCTTTCTCTGGCAGTGGTGCTGATGAATGAAGATCGCTGTCGGCGGTGCGACTTGTTGCAACAATCTCAACAAAAAAACCAAATTACTGCTGCTGATGTCGAGCAGCATTTTCACGAAATCGACTACCAAATCGAGCAGTTTCAGAAAGGAGAAAGCCAATTAAAACCACCCCAACAAAAGTATTTAACCAATACGCATTTAAGGCTGATTATCTCAAAACTGCATCAAGTACAGCAGCAGCAAAAAGTGATGCAGATAGGCCAAATTAACAAGTTGGAACAGCAGGTAAAAGAGATACAGCAGATGCTTGGCGACCTAGATGCTAGTACTGAGGATCTACAGGATCGTACTCGCAATTTAGACCAACTACAACAGCAGCTAGCAGAGGTACAGCAAATGTTGCAAGCAGAAGCTTTCAGTCGCACGATTCCACTTAGTCCGAAAGTAACTTCATCTGCTACTAAATCATGCCATCGGCAGCAACATGAGCGAGTTGCTATCTTTGTTGATGCAGCCAATCTTTATTATGGTGCAACATCGCTTGGTATTAACATTAATTACGCTCAACTACTCTCAGTTCTTCAAGCTAAATCTGCTGTCTGTCGCGTCTTTTTATACACGGGTGTTGAACCCAACAACAAGAAACAATTGAGTTTTTTGTCATGGATGCAGCGCCAAGGCTATCAGGTGATTAGCAAAGAAGTGGTGCAACGGGCGGATGGTTCGAGAAAGGCCAACTTAGATGTAGAATTGGCTTTACACATGGTAGAGTTAGCCAATTCTTACGATACGGCTGTTTTAGTCAGCGGGGATGGCGATTTTGTCTTTCCAGTAAAGATTGTCCAAAGCAGAGGTAAACGAGTGGAAGTCGTTAGTTTTCGTTCTAACACCAGCGTCACTTTGTGCAAAGCGGCGGATTGCTTCCTAGACTTGGAAACCATCCCAGATCAAATTTGTTAGATTGGTAGCGATCGCCAGACTGATTTACTCCTAAACTATCGCAAAATTCAGGGTGCTGCTTACCTTTGCAGTAGGCTTACTTTTTCCCAACTACTGAGATTGAACGATGTCTAATCAACAATGGTTAATCGATGGATTCTTGGTAAGTTTCAGTACCTTGATAGTGGGTGGCACAACACTCGTCATTGCTGCTAGCGACGCTCGTGTCGTTTTGGCAGGTAGTATAGCAGGAGCTTCCACAGGAGTAGCAATTCTGGCGCGACGAGAGTATCAATACAGAGAAGAACAATTAGAACTTAAACAGGTTGTCAATTATTTGGCTAAATTGGAACAATTGATGGTTTCTGTAAAAGGTCAAATTGACCAACTCCCATCTCAGTCGCCTAGTTTGGTCAATCAGTCTCCACAAGCTAAACAATCCCCTGTATCTGAAAACGGTTCTCTAGAAGCTGATTTGACAATAACACCACCGCTGGAGATTATCTCCGAACAAAATTCAGACAGTGTTACCGAGGTAATTGCTTGGCTCAATGCCCGACATTTTCATGTAGAAAGCTATCGCCAGAGCCAAGAAGTGGATGCTATATTCAACGAATTAGCAATTTTTATGGGCGAGCGGTATTCTAGCATTAAACCCTTTTATAAACAAATAAAATACCATCTCCAATTCGGAACAAGAGTTCGATTAAATTTATCGGAAAAAAGTAAAGAACAAATCAACAATTGCATTCATTTTGGCAAGTTATTGAAAAATTCATCCTTCCTATCTGAATATCACTATTCATCCTATCAAAAAGTAATTTTTGCAACGCCTCAGAGAATGGGCGATATGATTAACTTCTTCAATGGGGGGTGGTTTGAGCGATTTGTTTACCAGCAATTATGCGATTTACTTTCATCGCATGGACTTCAATATCAGTGCCTAATCAACCCGCGAGGGGTTTTTGCCAATACAGATGATTTTGAGTTAGATTTACTGTTTCTGGTAAAAAGTCAACCTCTTTGGATAGAATGCAAGTCCGGCGATGAATATAACTCTTATTTACCAAAATATTCGAGCCATAGACAAAAACTAGGAGTTCCCGCAAGCTTGGCATTTCTGGTTATTTTGGATATCCCTGATAGTCAGGCTAAAAATTACGGTAATATCTGGAATATTACTGTTGTTAATCAAAATAACTTAATTTCTGCGATCGCTGCTGCTTTGGGATTGTCAGAAAGCCAAGAAACACAACAGTTTAACCAGCCTGTTGTAATTACTCCAGGTAGTTTATTAACATTTCTCAACAAAAAATATCTCAGACCCTTACCAGAATATCGACAATCTGTCATCAGGGAATTGATCGATTTATTGATCGATCCAGAACGACCCATAAACCTGAGTCAATTCGAAGTTATTTTAGCAGAAAAACTGGCAGAACCACTTGGAATATCGAAGTCAAAATTACATGACATTCTTAACGCTGTTTTGCGCTCTGACTGTTTACTTAACGATAGTGGAGAAATAGTGAGTTCGTTCGCAGAACCAATATCAACTCTAGTATCTTCAGAGTTATTAGTTTTAGATAAAAAGTGTATCGAAAGTTATGCCTTTGCAATTTTAGCTGCCAATCCAAATCATTTTGAAAATATTGATAACGTCAGTGAGTTTGAACAAACCGTTGGCGGCGACGTACCCAATTTAGAAACAATCGAACAACTAAAAAGCAAGGCTTTGAATCAGTCTTAACAAGTAATTAATGATTTGATTCACGTCACAGCATATTTATCCCACTTAAATGGAGTTAAAGAGATGAGTGCAAAAAAATCAGACAATTTATCTAATCCTAATCAAAATACCCAAGGCGGAAATAAAAAAAACGTCAAGGCTATTATCTCCTTAGTTGCCGGAATAATGATTATTACCGCAATTAGTTCATCTGCGCTCACCGTAATAGTTCTTCAACGTCTGGGTATAATCGTTTTAAACAACCCAACGCTTTCACCTTCTCCAACTGCATTACCCACTCCAACTGCATTACCCACTCCGACTGCTTCACCTTCTGCAACTGCATTACCCACTCCAACTGAGTCAGCATCCCCAACAGCTTCACCTTCTCCAACAGCTTCACCCTCTCCCACTTCCCCGCCAGATTCAGCATCTTCTATCTTCACTACCCAATGTCTGAGTGCTACTCCTGGTTATGAAAGCGTTTTAGTAAAAAATAGCGAACCACCGAATATTGTTATCGCAGGAGAAGTTCTGCCTGAAATTGGTTATTTTTATAGCGGCAAGTATGATTCCTTACCTGTTGTTGCTGAGGCTGAAGTTTCCTGCATTCTTGAGTCCAAATTTCAACAGCTTAACTTAGTTGTGGGAATGGACAGTCGCGATCCGCAGGCTGTATACAATAGATCTATAACAGTTGAAATGCGGGTTAATGGCGAATTAAAACAAACAAATACTGTAACATTAGGTTCCAAACAAAGGATGTCTATTAACCTTCAAAATGTCCGCAGTTTGGGAATAAAAGCAAAATGTAGTTATTACCGTTGCCCGCGTCTTTCAATCCTAGAAACAAGTTTAAAATAATCAGGACTTACGCTTGGGTTGTCCATCACCTTTGTTTCTGGCTGCGACTTTGGCGTTGGTCATTGGTAATAGGTAATTGTTAATCAGATTAAAAGGCAGATGGATTGAATACAATTACCAATTACCCATTACCTATTACCAGTAGTCAAAGGTTTATTTGAGCGGATGGTGTTCGCTGAGTAATTTTTCGACTTTAGCTTCATCGATTCGGGCTGTTATTTTAGAAGCTTCGTGATTGTCTCGGATGGTTTTTGCTAGGGTCAATGATGAGCCAACTGTGAAGGTTAAACCCATGCCCATGAAGCCTTTTACCCAGCCATCTACGGGCAGGTAAGCAATGCCCATCGCCGTCGAACCGAAGGAAAGTATAAATGAAGCCCAAACTTGAATAATCCAGGCAGCTGTATCTTTTTGAGGGGTTAGGTTTTGCATAGGTTTTCCCGCCTTTCGATAGGTTTGAGTTGTTGGCATTATTAGCTCAATTACTCGGCTATATAGTATGCTATATTAAGGGGTTAAATCGGAGAACACCCGAACGGGTGAGCCAGTTTTTCAACTGTCTGAAATTGTGGTTTTGTGTTGGCGATCGCTTACCTTTAATCTCCTCAAGCACTTGATTACCCGCAAGTTTCCGGATGTCGAGTGGATAACTCCTGAAGCTTTGGCAAAATGGCTCCAAAATCCGGCTAAAATACAGCCTGTTCTGCTTGATGCTCGCAGCGAGGCGGAGTATGAGGTGAGTCATCTTTGGCACGCAAAGCGCATCGATCCTGACTCGCCTGATTTGTTAGCGCTAGCAGAGGTATCTTTTCAAACACCGATCGTGGTATATTGTTCGGTCGGGTATCGTAGTGCAGCGGTTGCCTCTAGGCTATTACAGGCGGGGTTTTCGCGCGTATACAATTTGGAAGGCAGTATTTTTCAATGGGTTAACGAGGGTCATGCGGTGTATAAATATGAACAAAACACGCAAGGGGTGCATCCGTATAATTGGCTGTGGGGGAAGTTACTGAGATCGCAATATCGCGCCGAAGTGCAGAGGGGTTGATTGGCGATACGGATATAGAATTGTATGTTTTCTATTAGACAGGCGAACCCAGAAGACCAACAGGAAATTGCCAATCTTTTTGTAGAGTTGGAAGCACTTCACACTCAAGCACTTCCCAATATCTTTAGACCACCTATTTTATCAGAGTTGGGTAACTATAGTTACAAAATAGGCGATCAAAGCGCTGTATTTGTTGCGGTTCGCGATGGTGAAATTATTGGTGTTGTTATGGTTTTGATGATAGAAACTCCCCAATCGTCGGTTTTAGCACCACGAGTTTATGCTACCGTCTCCCAGCTGATTGTAAAGCAAAATTGTCGTCGCTGCGGGGTTGGTCGCGCTTTGATGGAAAAAGTGCATCAATGGACTATTACTAAAGGTATAGCTGACGTTGAGTTAAATATTTGGGAGTTTAATACTGATGCGATCGCTTTCTATGAAAAATTGGGATATCGTACTAACTATCGCCATATGAAAAAGACTATGATATAAGAAAATAACGCAAGCATTCTAGCAGTAATGATCGGCTCTGGCGTTAGTATAATTATTCCCACTCTGAATGAGGCAACTTCATTAGGACGCACCCTGCGTCTGCTTCAACTACTCGATCCCCCTGCTGGTGAAGTTTTGGTGGTTGATGGGGGAAGTGAAGATGAGACAATTGCCATAGCGAAGGCATTTGAGGTGCGCGTCGTTTCTTCGGAAAAACGAGGGCGTTCAATTCAAATGAATTTGGGTGCAGATGCTGCAACGGGGGATATTCTCTGCTTCCTCCACGCGGATACTATTGTACCGGATGACCTTGTAGCGGTTATAGAGCAAACTTTGGCAGATAAAACTATCGCCTGCGGGGGTTTTATTTCCCTGATGACAGGTTCGATGACGACTCGATGGGGCATATCTCTGCATAATTATCTCAAAACTTACTACGCTCCATTGATATTTAAACCTCGTCTGTTTTTTAAAGGATTGCGCCTTTTGTTTGGCGATCAGGTAATGTTTTGTCGTCGTTCTGATTTTTGGGAATGTGGCGGTTTTGATGCAAATTTGCCCATTATGGAAGAGGCGGATTTATGTTTAAAGTTGAATCAGCGGGGACGTATTTGCCAGGTTAATCGGATTGTACAAAGTTCAGATCGGCGCGTTGCTCGTTGGGGTTCTCTTAAGGCGACGGGGATTTATCTTTATATTGGTATTTTGTGGGGTTTGGGTGTTCCTGCAAGTTATTTGAAAAAGTTTTATCAAGATATGCGCTGAAGAAAAGCGAGGCAGAGCCTCGCGATCTCGTTCCCAGGCTGGAGCCTAGGAACGAGATCCGGGAGGCTCTGCCTCCTAACCCGTTTTATAGCGTTTTGCGACTTCATAGAATACACTTTATTTTGCATGAGGTTAATAGTCCGCGTAGGCGGGCTTGGTTTGTGTAGCGGCACCCTTAAGGGTGCCGCTACACAAACCAAGCCACAAGGGCTGTATTTCACCTAGTTGCAAACCGCTATAACGGGTTTTAGCTTTAAGTCAGAAATTTATTTCTGGGCTTTTGGTTTAAATTCCAGTCGTAGGGTAAATAAACTATAGGGGTTGAAGAGTTAATTGGAATATCGGTTTTAAGGTAAGTGCGGATATATTCGGGAACTGAAGGGGCGATTTGTAGAAAGTCTTGGCGATACCATTTAAAAATCTTGCTACAGTACAAGGTTCCGGTTTCTAAATCGTAACGGACTTTATCGGGATTATTAATAAAACGGCTGGCTTCTTCTTCTAATTGCTGATTTATCTGTGCTGGTTCGTAAGCATTGTTACGCAATAAGGGACAACCAATGGAGGCACAAACAAGCGCAAAGTGTATGCGCGGTTCTGGGAATTCTCGACGCAGTATATTATGTTCTATTTGATTGAGGCTGTATCGTTTTCCGGCAAAGGAATAGGCAGGAAAAAGGAAGAACCACAAGAAAGCCACCCAGTTGGGTATACCGAGTATTTTAGGCTGTATTGATTGAATCGGGTAGCGTTCTAGAATGGCGGATATTGTGAAGGCGTTGTAGAGGTTTATCCACAATGCTAATTTTTCATCTGTATTAAGATTGGGGAGATGAATGCCTTTTTCTAAGTTTTTTATCCAGTGGTGAATTGCTTGGGGTTGCTCTTTTTTCCAGTTATAGTAGTCTACACGACCTGGCGTATCTACGTACTGGCGTAAAAGTGCATCCCAAGGGGCAAAGTTGAGCATGGATTAAACAAATAAGTCCAGGGGTAAATGTCCGTAGAGTCCGTTAATTGTTTCGTCTTCTGATGATTGGCACGATACTAATACGCCGCGATACGGCCCTATGTAAGAATCCAGATACAATGACCCCCGCATTGAGTTGTATTTTATATAAACGGGGCCGATAATTGATGTGATGTCGGGTTTATCGTCGGGAATTGGGTAGCCTAAAGCTTTTAAATAAGTTTCCAATGTTAAGAAACCTTCGGTTGCGGTATTGGCGCAAATACCAAGATTTTGGGAATCTGATAAATTGCTGAAAAGCAACAGCGCTTGGCGCAGTTGTTCTTTTTCTGCGGCTGAGTCTACGGTTTTTGTTTCAGTGCAGCTAAATTCACCTAAGATTTTTTGTGCTTGTGCTACGTCCATATTGTTGTAAGTAAACTGATTTTTCGTAGTGTAATCGGCTAGATATTATCAGTTATGGTTATTGTATCATCCGGCGTTTTGATGTTTGTCAGCGTCCGCTCTCCTCGGTCGGGAATATCCGCCGTCACCCTACTGAGTTTAAAGCCTGCGCAGGCAGGCTTTGTTTGTGTAGCCCTACCCTTCCAGGGTAGGTGACCAATTGTCCAAAACGAGCTTTTATTAATGGATTATTACGATATATCTATTATTGTGACATATCTGTAATTATAGCTGAAGTTGTTACATCTACCCTGGGGAGGTTCTAGAAAAACTTAAATCTGGAAAACAATGTACTTTGGGATACAAGACCAAGCCTGGAGCGGGGTTAGGTGACTGGGATTCCCTTGGCGGCGCCCCAGGAGATCTGAGTAAAGATGCTTGACTTAAAAGTCAAAAAATGCTTTTGTTTCTCCTTTTCCAATAATAGTAAAGCTATATGATGCCAAGAGAAAGTGTAACCCCACAAACTGTTGATTTAACGAACTGCGATAAGGAACCGATTCACATTCCTGGTTCGATTCAGCCTCATGGTATACTTTTCGTTTTAAACGAACCTCAGTTAGAAATTTTACAAGTTAGTAGCAATACTTTTGATTTGCTTGGTGTTCATCCTCAAGATTTGCTACAACAGCCGTTAAGGAACCTAGTCGATTCAACTACAATTGATTCAATCCAAAGATGCATTTCAGTTGAGTTTTAAAATACTAATCCTTTGGAAATATCGCTCAATAATAAAACGTTTGATGTAATTTTACATCGGTATGAGGGAGCGATGATTCTCGAATTAGAGCCTAAATTTTGGGAAGCCGATTTTTTCGGATTTTATCAATTGGTTAAACCCCCGATACAGCGGATACAAAATGCATCAAATTTGACTGAAATGTGTCAAATTATTGTCAAGTATGTGCGAAAAATTACAGGGTTTGACCGAGTGATGGTCTATCAGTTTGATGCTGAAGGTGCAGGTAGGGTGATAGCTGAAGATAAGCCAGAATATCTGACTCCTTATCTGGGATTGCGCTACCCAGCTTCGGATATTCCTAAGCAAGCTAAGCAACTTTATACTTTAAATTATATCCGGTTGATTCCGGATGTTAATTATCAACCTGTAGCGCTAATTCCTGCGCATCATCCGGTAAGGAATCAACCCATAGATTTGAGTTTTTCTGTTTTAAGGAGCGTTTCGCCTATTCATATTGAATACTTGAAAAATATGGGTGTTGGCGCTTCGATGTCTATTTCTTTAATTAAAAACAAAAGATTATGGGGGTTGATTGCTTGCCATCATCAGACAGCTAAGTATGTTAATTACGAGATGAGGACTGCTTGCGAGTTTTTGGGGCAAGTGATGTCTTTAGAATTGGCAAGTAAAGAAGAAAATGAAGATTTGGAACGCAAGATTAAAATCAAATCTATTCAAGCTAAATTTGTCGAAGCGATTCCTCAAGCAGAAAACTTTGTCGATGGTTTAGTTAAAGAACCATCTGACTTGTTAGACTTGGTTTTAGCTCAAGGTGCGGTTGTTTGTGCTGGTAATGCTTGCACTGTGCTTGGTAAAACGCCTAAACAAGATGAAGTTGCTGAGTTAATTACCTGGTTGGAAAATAAAATCCAGGATAATCTTTTTTATACGGATTGTTTGCCGAAAGTTTACCCAGCAGCGGAGAGGTTTAAAGATGTTGCTAGTGGATTGCTGGCGCTGTCTATTTCTAAAACTCAAAAGTATTATATTTTGTGGTTCCGTCCGGAGGTGATTCAAACTGTAAACTGGGGTGGTAATCCTCACAAACCCGTCGAATTAGAAGAGAATGGTGGTTGGCGGTTATCGCCTCGTAAATCTTTTGATTTGTGGCAAGAAACGGTGCGGTTAATGTCTTTACCTTGGAAAGAATATGAAATTGATGCTGCTTTAGAACTCAGAAGTGCGATTATTGGAATTGTACTGCGAAAGGCTGATGAACTGGCAAAAATTAATGTTGAATTAGAACGCAGCAACAGCGAGTTGGATGCGTTTGCCTATATTGCTTCCCACGATTTGAAAGAACCGCTGCGGGGTATTCACAATTACTCTAGTTTTTTGCTGGAAGATTACGGCGATGTGCTGAAGGAAGACGGTGTATCTAAGCTGCAAACTTTGATGCGTTTGACTCAGCGGATGGAAGATTTGATCGATTCTTTGCTCCATTTTTCCCGGTTGGGACGGGTGGAGCTTTTGTTACAGAAAGTTGACATAAACTTAGTAGTAAAAAATGTTGTGTATGTCTTAAAAATAAGTAGGAAAGAAGATAATGTGGAAATTTATATTCCTCGTTCTTTACCTATAGTGCGATGCGATCGCGTTCAAATTCAAGAGTTATTCACTAACTTGATCGGCAACGCCATCAAGTACAACGATAATTCAGAAAAGTGGGTGGAAATTGGCTATTTAGATCCCTCGTCGCCAGAAAGTGTCGTTTTCTATATCAAAGATAACGGTATTGGGATTCGCGAGAAACATAAAGAAGCCATTTTTCGCATTTTTAAGCGCCTTCATCCCGCTAACAAATATGGCGGCGGTACGGGTGCTGGGTTAACCATCGCTAAGAAAATTGTCGAACGCCACGGTGGTAAGATTTGGGTCGAATCAATTTATGGAGAAGGCAGCACTTTCTATTTTACTTTGCCAAGTTAAAGGTAGATTAGAAATGGCAAATAAGCAAGCTCAACCGTACCAGGTTAAAGATGAGGAGGAAATGGCAACTAACCAGACTCGTCCATTACTACTCGTGGAAGACAGCGATGAAGATTTTGAAGCGTTTGGACGGATAATGCGAAAATCGGCTGTTACACACCCGATTTATCGGTGTAGCGATGGTGATGAAGCTTTAGATTTTCTTTATAAGACGGGTGATTACGCTAACTTTACTCAAACACCCCGTCCAGCTATTATCGTTCTAGACCTTAATTTACCGGGAACAGATGGACGAGAAGTGTTGGCTCAAATTAAACAGGATGAAGATCTAAAAACTATTCCGGTTGTAGTGTTTACGACATCTTCTAACCCGAAAGATATTGATATCTGTTATCGATATGGGGTTAATGGCTATATTATCAAGCCAATTGATGTGACAAAATTAACAAGAAATATCCAAATTTTAATAGATTACTGGTTTGAAGCTGTTGTTTTGCCTGAGAGCGATAGGAGGTAGCAATGAGAGAAAAACACCGGACAATTTTAATCGTTGATGATTGCGAGGAAGATAGAGAAGTTTATCGCCGCTATTTGAGTCAAGATTCTAAATACAGTTATAAAATTTTTGAGGAGGAAGACGGGGAAAATGGGTTGGAATTGTGCAAGCAAATCCAGCCGGATGCGATCTTGCTCGATTATTTGCTGCCGGATATGGATGGATTGGAGTTTTTATGCGAGTTAAAAATTCTGACGGGCAAAACTAACGTGCCTGCGATCATGCTAACGGGACAGGGAAACGAATCGATCGCAGTCGCGGCAATCAAAAATGGGGCGCAAGATTACCTGGTCAAAGGCAGGACGACTCCCGATTCTCTGCGTCTGGCTATCCACAACGCTATCGAACGAGGGAAGCTGCAACGAAAACTAGAAGCTAGCGAAGAACGATTTCGCACCTCGGTGGAAAACATGCTCGATTGTTTTGGCATCTACAAAAGCCTGCGGGATGAATCGGGTAAGATTGTAGATTTTATCGTCGAGTACGTCAACGATGCGGCTTGCAAAAACAACTGCATGAGTGCAGAAGAACAGATTGGCAAAAAACTTTGCGAACTTCTCCCAGCACATCGAGAAACTGGGTTATTTGAAGAGTACTGCCAAGTAGTAGAAACTGGCAAACCTTTGTATAAAGAAGCGGTTATTTATTCAGATAATTATGGCAAGCAATATCTAACTAGAGCTTTCGATATCAGCGCCAGTAAATTAGGGGATGGGTTAGTTGCTACCTGGCGCGATATTAGCGAGCGCAAGCGCTCTGAAGAGCGCTTGCGCTTATTAGAATCTGTTGTTGTCAATGCAAAAGATGCCGTAATTGTGACGGAAATAGCGCCGCTTGAGGAACCTGGGCCGCGGATTATGTACGTCAACGAAGCGTTTACTAAAATGACTGGCTACAGTTTAGAGGAAATTGTAGGCAAGTCGCCGCGTTTTCTCCAAGGCCCCAAAACCGAACCAGCAATTTTAAATCAAATTAGCGCCGCACTCGCAGCTAAAGAAACCATCCAGGTTGAATTGATTAACTACCGCAAAGACGGCTCAGAATTCTGGGTGGAAATCAGCGTTACACCCGTGCCTGACTCATTGGGAAATTATACTCACTTTGTATCTATTCAGCGGGATATTACCGAACGCAAGCGAACAGAAGAGGCATTGCGGCAAAGCCGAGAATTTATTCAACAAATTGCCGATACAATGCCAGGGGTTTTGTACGTTTATGACTTGATTGAACGGCGAAATGTCTACGGTAATCGTCAAATGGCTGAAGTTCTTGGCTACACGCCAGAACAAATTCAGGCAATGGGATCGGCGTTGATTACCCAATTGATTCACCCGGAGGATGTGGCGAGAATTCCCGTTCTCCAGGAAGGATTTAAATTGGCTAGTGACGATGAAATTATTGAGTGCGAGTACCGGGTGCGACACGCGAATGGGGAATGGCGCTGGTTCTATGGTCGAGATGTTGTATTCAGCAGAACTGTTGATGGTTTACCTCATGAGGTTCTTGGTATAGCTCAGGATATTACTGCGCGCAAACAAGCTGAGGCAAATCTGCAACAGCGAATTGAGCAAGAACGACTGGTGATGGAAATTGCCCAGCAGATTCGGCGCAGTCTTAATTTAGATGAAATTCTGCAAGCAACTGTGAACGAAGTGCGGTGTTTGCTCGAATGCGATCGCGCGCTGATTTTCCAGCTAGAACCAAACGGCAACGGCACAATAATTAAAGAATCCGTCAATTCTGACTTCACGGCGCTTTTATCGACGAGTATCTACGATCCTTGTTTGAGCGAAACCTATATTGAACCTTATCGCCAAGGTTTGGTGACTGCGAAAACCGATATTTACACCGCCGAAATAGATCCTTGTCACGTTGAGCTATTGGCTCAATTACAGGTGAGAGCTAATCTGGTAGTGCCAATTCTGCAAGGGGAAAACTTGTGGGGGTTACTAATTGCCCATCAATGTGCCGCACCGCGAGAGTGGCAGAGTTTAGAAATCGATTTGCTCAAGCAATTGGCAACTCAGGTAGGAATTGCGATCCAGCAAGTAGAACTTTACCAGAAGCTAGAAATTGAATTGAGCGAGAGGGTATCAGCAGAAGCAGAAATTCTGCGACTGAATCGGGAATTAGAGTGTCGCGTCAACGAACTGCAAACTTTGTTCGACTTGCTTCCGGTAGGAATTGCGATCGCAGAAGATCCCAAGTGTAGCGTTATCCGCGTCAATCCGTTCTTGGAAAAGTTGTTAACTTTAACCCCAAATACCAACGCTTCCAAAACTGGACCAGATGCAGATATCTTGCCTTACAAAGTTCTGATTGACGGTAAAGAAATTCCTGGGGAAGAACTGCCAATGCAAGTTTGTGCTGCAACGGGTGTGGAAATTCCCAATAGTGAACTGCAGGTTGTGCGCGATGACGGGGCAACATTTGATTTGCTGGGACACACCAAACCGCTATTTGACGAAGAGGGGAAAGTGCGGGGTTGTGTCGGCGCGTACATCGATATAAGCGATCGCAAGCGAGTCCAGGCAGAACGGGATAAACTGCTGGAATTGGAGCAAAAAACACGCGCCGAAGCTGAAGCCGCGAATCGTGCTAAAGATGATTTTGTGGCAATGGTATCTCACGATTTGCGCGCGCCGCTAAATTCAATTTTGGGCTGGGCGCAACTTTTACGCAAGGGGAAAATGGACGATGCAGCAAAAGAAAAGGCGTTAGAAACCATCGAACGCAATGCCAAATCCCAGGCAAAATTGCTGGAAGATTTGCTCGATGTTTCTCGCATGATTCAGGGTAAACTGGAAATTTATCCCCAGCCGATAGAACTCGTTCCGATAATACAGAATGCGATCGATACTGCCTATATACCAGCCAATGAAAAGGGGATTTGCTTAATATCTGCGCTCGATGCTTCCATCGGCACGATTTCATGCGATCCAAACCGCTTGCAGCAAGTTCTGGGTAACTTGCTCTCCAACGCGATTAAATTTACCCCGGAAGGTGGAGAAATCGATGTTTGGTTAGAGCGCGTTGAGGGTTATGCTCAGATAGTTGTTAGGGATACGGGTCAGGGTATAAATCCTGAGTTTTTACCCCATGTTTTTGATCGCTTCCGTCAGTCTTCTAGCGGTAGCAAAAAAGGGGGGTTGGGATTGGGACTTGCGATCGCTCAACACCTAGTACAATTGCACGGCGGGACTATCGAAGCACACAGCGAAGGAATTGGGCAGGGCGCAACGTTTATGATTAAGTTGCCCCTGGTTTAGTGATTGGCGATTGAGGATAAAATACTCGTCCGCGAGGATAAAATACTCGTCCGCGAGGATAAAATACTCGCGCTTGAGAAGTAAAGACTTGTCCGCGAGGATAAAAGACTCGCGCTTGAGAATAAAAGACTCGTCCGCAAGTTTCAAAGACTCGTCCGCAAGTTTCAAAGACTCTCGCGCGAGTATCAAAGACTCGCCTGTGAGTATCAAAGACTCGCCTGTGAGTATCAAAGATTCGTCCGCGAGTATCAAAGATTCGTCCGCGAGTATCAAAGATTCGTCCGCGAGTATCAAAGATTCGTCCGCGAGTATCAAAGATTCGTCCGCGAGTATCAAAGATTCGTCCGCGAGTATCAAAGATTCGCCTGTGAGTGAAATATCTCGATCGATCGGGACACGGCATCAATTAGACTTTGGCTGGTGAAACAGATTGATCGATGCCGTGTCCCTACTGGTGAAACAGATTGATCGATGCCGTGTCCCTACTGGTGAAACAGATTGATCTCTCGGGGCACGGCATCAATTAGACTTTGGCTGGTGAAACAGATTGATCGATGCCGTGTCCCTACTGGTGAAACATATCGATCGATGCTGTGTCCCTACTGGTGAAACAGATTGATCTCTCGGGGCACGGCATTCAATATACTTTGGCTGGTGAAACAGATTGATCGATGCCGTGTCCCTACTGGTGAAACTGGTGAAACTTATCGATCGATGCCGTGTCCCTACTGGTGAAACAGATTGATCTCTCGGGGCACGGCATTCAATATACTTTGGCTGGTGAAACAGATTGATCGATGCCGTGTCCCTACTGGTGAAACTGGTGAAACTTATCGATCGATGCCG
>NZ_BLAY01000036.1 GCF_020521235.1 Microseira wollei NIES-4236
GATTTGATGATTGCCTTGCCCCTGGGACTGTGCCAAACCAGGATTTTTGAGCGCAACTTATTCCCGGTTTCACAGTAGTAGCACAGCAGCGGAAATCTTCTTTCCAAGGGAAGATTTGATGATTGCCTTGCCCCTGGGACTGTGCCAAACCAGGATTTTTGAGCGCAACTTATTCCCGGTTTCACAGTAGTAGCACAGCAGCGGAAATCTTCTTTCCAAGGGAAGATTTGATGATTGCCGTGCCCCTGGGACTGTGCCAAACCAGGATTTTTCATCGAAACCGGGAATGGCAAATAGCAGATTCGACCAAATCTGAAATCTAAAATCTGCAATTTACCATTCCCCAGTTGGCAGGTTCCTAATTCTTAGTTTCTGCTGCTTTCTTTTGTTGAGCGATCGCGCTATTTATCCCGTTAAGGAACATCGGCACGAATTTTTCCACAAACGCCTGCGGATCGCGATTCCAAGCCCGCTGCGCCGCGTTCAGACGAGTGGACTGCAACTGAGGTGCCAGAAGTGTTTCGGGCAGACGTTCCATTAAGTATTGAGGACGTTGCCATACTGGCATGGTATTGGCGATTTCCAACAAATGATCCAAGCGGCGCAATTCGGCACCGAAGGTGATATCCATCCCAGCTTCATAGGCAGCTTGTTCGATGGCGGCGTATTTCCGCTTAGCTTGATCGACCTTTTGGCGATGTTCTGGACTCTTTTTGCCAATTTCTGCCAGCCAGCGATTCCCCCAACGGACGTGTCCAGCTTCTTCGGGGAAAATCTTTTCGATGGTTTCCCGAATTTTAATATTTTCTTCGGTTTGGGGAGCCTCTTTGAGGGCGTGGATGTGGGCGGCGAAGTATTCGCAACCCCGTTTTTCGGTAACGTTGATAGCGGCTAGGGAAGAAATCAGTCCATCTTCACGATGGCTTTCTGTGACATAGGATTCCCAGTCGATCAGCCGTTCAAATTCATCGATATAGGAAGTACCGGGTGGCGTGCCGATATCTGCACCCAAGTCTACCAACAAATCGGTCAACCACATGGCATGACGGGCTTCGTCCGAGATGTGATGGGATAAGTCTTTTAGCAGTTCTTTTGGCTTACCGTTGAGCTTCTCGATCAAGTCGGTGAGGTCTTTGCAACTGCGTTGTTCGTTGTAGCGGTAGCGGTTAATGGTGATTAAATGGATTTCGCGATCGCGTACCACTTGCGCCATGATCTCGCGCGCACCCAGACTGTTTTGTAGTTTACGAGGATATGCAACCGTCATGATGAAAAATATTTATTGCGTTTTGTAAACGACAGTTTTAATCCTAACGCAGCTTCCCCGGTAGAAAAAAACCACCGAGAGAGGGTGGTTTTTTTTACTTAACAGGACTTACGCAAAGAAATCGGGTTTCTAGGAAAAGAAACCCGGTTTCTAGGAAAAATCGTCGGTTTGGCAGCGAAAGATCCCAGCAAGAAACCGGGTTTCTAGGATCGTTGCGCGTAAGTCCTACTTAAAAAACAATTGCCTTTTAGACATCGTAGTAGAGAGCAAACTCGTAGGGATGGGGACGCAGCCGCATCGGGTTGACTTCCTTATCGAGTTTGTAAGCGATCCAGGTTTGGATGAAGTCTTCGGTAAACACGCCGGTTTCGGTCAAGAAACCATGGTCGTTCTCCAAGGCTTCCAGGGCGCCTTCCAGGGAACCGGGAGTAGAAGGAACCTTGCTCAACTCTTCAGGACTGAGTTCGTAGATATCCACATCCAGGGGTTCGCCCGGTTCAATTTGGTTCTTGATGCCATCAATTCCAGCACACAGCATTGCCGCAAAGGCTAGATAGGGGTTACAAGTGGCATCGGGACAGCGGAATTCTAACCGCTTGGCTTTGGGATTGGTTCCAGACAGGGGAATGCGGATGGAAGCGGAACGGTTACCTTGGGAGTATGCCAAGTTCACGGGTGCTTCAAATCCAGGTACCAGACGCTTGTAAGAGTTAGTGCTGGGGTTGGTCAACCCTAACAGTGCGGGGGCGTGCTTGAGGATACCGCCGATATAATGCAGTGCCATTTGGCTCAAACCGGCGTATTTGTCGCCCGCAAACAGGGGTTGTCCGTCTTTCCAGATCGACTGGTGGGTGTGCATCCCAGACCCGTTATCGTTAAATAGCGGTTTGGGCATGAAGGTAACGGTTTTGCCGTATTTCTTAGCAACGTTCTTGATGACGTACTTGTAAGTCATCAGATAATCTGCGGCTTCCACCAACTTGGCGAAGCGGAAACCGAGTTCGTTTTGACCGCCGGTAGCAACTTCGTGGTGGTGTTTTTCAATCGGAACGCCGCATTTTGCCATCGTCAGCAGCATTTCCGTCCGGATATCTTGCTGGGTATCGGTTGGCGATACTGGGAAGTAACCTTCTTTGTAGCGGGGTTTGTAGCCCAGGTTTGGCCCTTCTTCTTTACCGGCATTCCAACGACCTTCGACTGAGTCTACGTAGTAGAAACCTTTGTTTTCACTTTGGTCGAAACGGACATCATCAAAAATGAAAAATTCTGCTTCTGGTCCGATGAAAGCTGTATCGCCAATTCCGGTGGAAATTAGGTAATCTACCGCTTTTTGGGCAATATTGCGGGGACAGCGGCTATAAGGTTCCCCCGTGCGAGGTTCTTTGATGCTACAAATCACGCTCAGGGTTGGTTCTGCCATGAACGGGTCGATCCAAGCAGTTTTTGGATCTAACACCATCGTCATGTCCGATTCGTTGATCGCTTTCCAACCCCGAATGCTGGACCCGTCGAAAGGTACGCCCGCATCGAAACTACTTTCATCGATTTGGTCGTGGTATAGCGAGAGGTGCTGCCAGATTCCCGGCATATCGATGAACTTGAGGTCAATGATTTGGATTTTATTTTCTTTGACGTAATTTAATAACTCTTGCGGGGTCTGGAACATGAATTACTCCGTCGTTGTTGAGCTGGCTACTATCTCGATACTGATATATGGTCGCTGATGAAGGGGCAAATCTAAATGAATAAAACCTGAAATTTTGCTGGCTAGCTTCTTGCGTCAGATTCAATCGAAAGAGTTTAGCTGTTTTCAGCTAAATCTACACAGTAGATGGCAATTTCTGGCATTTGTGGGGCAGGTAGAAAGCCCTCGACCGGGCTATTCCCCAACTACAAAATGCCATCTGTCCTTGGTCTATTGCCCGTGTTTCACGCGCCGATTATCTAGTATACCTGCATCATGCTAAAGATAGATCTTTCAAAATTATGTATCCTTTGTTACAAAACTTCGGTTTTCCCTGGTGAAATTGGGTCACAAAAGTTAAAAATTGTAGCTAAATTAACAGAATGTGGCAGGATGGCCTATATTAAAGATTAATATGGTAACAATAACTACAGTTTATCGCGGGCATAAAAATGGCATTTAACACGCAGGCGGATTTTGAAAGGCAAGAGGCATACCAGTACAGACCAGGACAGCGGGTGGAACTGAAGCAGCGCCCCGGTGTCGTCGATATTATTGCCGAATACGACCCGATGATGGTACCGCCGATCCAGTTGGTGAATGACCCGCAGCCCAGATATCCAGAAGAGTTAAACGTACTGCCGAAGGTGCCTACCCACTGGTTCGGTGAGGTTGGACAAAGCAAGCTTCGGACTGGAAATAGTCGTTATAGTAGCAGTCGCGTCAGAGAAAAAGCTATCTTTTAGTTTTGTAACAAGCACGCCCAAAAGCGATGGCGCTTCAAAGTTGGGGGTCTGTTTTGTTGTAAACTACAATCGGCTAGCAATCAAACGCCAATATAATTGTGCTTCCTGGCTGTTCCTGGATCGTATCGATTCTTCAATTGTCGGAAGCTTGAGCCTGTCTGATAGTAACAAACCTTCCCAGGCAAGCAAAGTAATTCAGCCATAGCAAAACCCCCAATAGAACATCGGAGATCAATTTCATGCGCGATGCAGTCACAACGCTGATTAGAAATTACGACGTTACAGGTCGGTATTTAGACCGTGACGGCCTGGATAAGTTAAAAGATTATTTTGCCACGGGTACGGCAAGGGTTGCCGCCGCTGCTGTAATTAATAGCAATGCCGCGACAATTGTCAAGCAAGCAGGCTTGAAGTTGTTTGATGAACTGCCAGAATTAATTCGTCCCGGTGGAAACGCTTATACCACTCGCCGTTACGCCGCTTGTCTGCGGGATATGGATTATTACCTGCGCTATGCTAGCTATGCTCTGGTAGCAGGCGATACCAACGTCCTGGACGAACGGGTGCTGCAAGGATTGCGGGAAACCTACAATTCCTTGGGTGTACCGATTGGACCGACAGTTCGCGGTATCCAAATTATGAAGGATATCGTGAAAGAGTTGGTGTCAGAGGCGGGAATTGCCAATACCTCGTTTGTGGATCAACCATTTGACCACATGACGCGGGAATTTAGCGAACAAAACACGTAAATTTCAGATTTTAGATTTTGGATTTCAGATTGAATCTGAATTCTGAAATTGGAGCGATCGCGCTTTTTTCCTGATGAGGGGAGGGGGTGCGATCGCTTGTTGTATTGAACCGCGATCGCTCGAAATCATTCAAAATAGAAAAGTCAGTTATAAAGTGCAATTATGAAGATCAAAGTAGTATTAGAACCCAGTGATGAAGGCGGATACACCGTCTATGTTCCCTCACTTCCTGGCTGCATCAGCGAAGGAGAAACTATCGAAGAAGCATTAGCAAATATCCAAGAGGCGATAGAACTTTACCTGGAGCCAACAGAAGATGACTTAATGGTTGAAGAAGGCGCGATAATTAGGGAATTGGCAGTATGACTAAAGTTCCCAATCTCCCCTACACTCAAATTATCGCAGCTTTAGAACGAGATGGATGGATTGTTGAAAGGCAGCGTGGTAGCCACATCCGACTGGAAAAAGCTTTGCCAGATGAAGTATTAAAATTGACGGTTCCTGCTCACTCTAGCTGGCATTTTAAAGCAAGCTCCTTTTTTCCATCCATTTAGAATTGCTGTAAATCTCTGGTGATTTCCTACCCACTTTTTTTAGTCAAGGCAAAAATATGAAACTACGACAGAACATTAATGCGTTTATCCGTCCGGGCGAACAAAAAGGTTATGTAGCTGAGTGCTTAGAAATCTCCATAGTGACGCAGGGAGAGACTTTAGATGAGGTGGCAAATAATATCGTTGAGGCAGTTACTCTCCATTTGGAAGATGAAGCTCCGGCAGAATTTGGATTAGTTGCAAAGCCGACAATAATATTAACTTTTGAATTACAGCCAGAATATGCCTAGAATCAAGAGACTATCGGGGGCTGAAATTATTGATATCTTGGCTAATTTTGGCTTTTAAGTACATAGCCAAAAGGGGAGTCACGTCAAACTGCGTCGTCAGGGAGTTACGGGAAAAGAAACTCTAACAGTGCCTAATCATGCGGAGTTAGATACAGGAACTTGTAAAGCAATTTTTAGACAAGCAAGCAAATATATTCCTGAGTCAGAATTATATCCGTATTTTTCTTCGATTTTTATTTTTAGAGGTCTATGATTATTGAAAAGGCGATGGGGCTTTTTCCCAGTGGTGTCTTCATATCTCACCGTCCATCCTCTTGTTTCCCTAGCTTGCTTGATTTTTACTTGTCCTTGCTCAGAAGCTGTCAACGCGATCATGCACTTTATTCGTGAATTGTCAAGATACTTTGCGATCAGCGATCGCGACTGCACTAAGAAAATTTGTTACCATAAAAGCATAAGTGCATCAAACCGGAAAGATAGGTAGATTAAGCCTTCGGTAACGAAACCCAATAACGCTGAAGTGTGCTGCGTTGAACGCGGGTGTTACCCAACCTACTACTGAAAGCTATACTGTGCCAAGCTTTGAGGCAAAAGACATGCAAAAAATTTGAATTGAATAAGTGAGGTAGTTTACTATCTTAGCTTTAAATAAAGAAGTTAGTTCTTCTTTAACTCAGTCCTGCTTTAAAGTCAGGGTAAACAGGTATAGGGTGAGAGGCGCAACGAATAGCTCTTTGACATCCTCCCCGCCCTAAAAGTGCGGGGATTCCCAAACATCACTGTTTGGGTTTCTGCTTCTGTCCCTGACGGGGTTTCGCACCAGCCTTAACAGATTTACTCTGTTCGGGTCTTACGGTCGCTCCACAGACTGCAACGGCAAGCCCTGCCGCCAAAATGTTCTTTGCCGCATTGATGTCTCGGTCATGGTGAGTCCCGCATTTAGGACACTCCCACTCCCGGATATTGAGTGGCAATTTTTCAACAATGTGACCGCAATTGCCACATCGTTTTGAACTCGGAAACCATCGGTCAATCAAGATTAAGGTGTGACCGTACCAGTCACACTTGTATTCAAGTTGCCTGACCAATTCACCCCAGCTAGCATCACTTATGGCGAGAGCTAGTTTCCGATTTTTAACCATGTTCTTCACAGCTAAGTCCTCAATGGCGATGGTTTGGTTTTCGCGCACCAGTTGAGTGGTTAGTTTGTGAAGGTTGTCTTTTCTTGCATCAGTGATTTCTTGATGCACTTTCGCTACTTTAAGCCGTGCTTTGTGGCGATTGTTAGATCCTTTTTGCTTTCTGCTTAACGCTTTCTGCGCTCTCCTGAGCTTTTGATACTTTGCCTTGAATCCGGGATTGGCAATCTTTTCGCCAGTGCTGAGAGTGAGTTTACTCGCAATTCCCAAGTCGATGCCGACTTGACTGTCCGACGCAGGTATTGCTTCAATTTCAACATCTACCAACAGGGAGACTGACCACCTACCAGATGGTGCAAGCTTCACTGTAATGGTTGATGGTGCTGCACCGACAGGCAGTGTTCTACTCCAGCGAATAGGTAAGGGGTCAGCACACTTTGCTAAGTAGACCTGTCCGTTTTTAAACCTAAAAGCAGATTTGGTGAACTGTGCACTACCACCATTGCGTTTTTTCTTGAAGTTGGGGTATTTCGCCCGCCCATCAAAAAAGTTGGTGTAAGCAGTTTGCAAATGTCGCAAGCATTGCTGCAATGGCACGCAGCTAACTTCATTGAGAAAATCAAGTTCGGACGTTTTCTTCCATTCGGTTAGCATTGAAGAAGTTTCAGCGTATCCTACTCGTTTCTGGTCTTTGTACCATGCCTCGGTTCTAGCGGCCAAGGCACGGTTATAGACCAAGCGGGTACAGCCCAAGGTGCGCCGTAACAAACTCTCTTGTTCCGGCGTTGGGTAGAATCGATAGCTGAAGGCTTTTAGTGTCATGCTCACCTAAGCGTGTTACCTTCACAGTCTAGCATTTCCCGTGTGAAGTGGCACGTCTTAACAAAAACTCATATAAAGCCGTCCTATAAGGACGGGGTTTCTACCCATTTTTCTGATGAGCAAGACTTACCTGGATGTATAGCGCTAATCATGCATCTCACATAAAAATAAAAATTTAGATAAAACTCTTGACGATCTCACTAAGAGGGTTTAAGTTATTTAGTATCAACGGGTGCTAAGCTCAAAGTCTTGCAAGCAGGCAGTTATCAAGGCGAATCAAAGATATAGACAGAGATTCGCGAGACGTTGCGTATTGTCGGAACGATTGGATGCGGAACATCAGCGATGAGCCGTATGTGATGGTTATGCGATCGCGCAACATCAGATAAGTAGGTTGGGTTGAAGTAACAAAACCCAAGAAGCCTTAAGTGCGTTGGGTTTCACTATCGTTCAACAAGAGCCTACTACTTAAGTGGGAGAAGCTTGTAAAGTTTTGTAAAAATTATCAAGCTTCTGCATAAAAATCTGAGCTTAAACCCGATAGAGAGACAAAGCTCAATTTGAGGCTGGGTGCGAATGCCTACGGCAATGCGATCGCCTGATAGGTCGTATTGATTTTAGTCAAAGTGCAACTAATAAGAAGTGTCTATGCTAGATGCACTAACTCAAGAAAAGGAACAGATTATCTCAGCTCTAAACGCTCTTCCCTACTCAGTTGATCTTCCTACAGATGAGCAGGTTATCTCATTGGAGAAAGTTGACATTGGGGAGGAGGTAGAGCGAGATATCAAACATCTGAATGAATCGTGGGAATTCTTTGAAGAGTACCGAGAGCGCTCTGTCATTGCCACGATCGGAATGGTCAATCAGGGAAAATCAGCCCTCGCCAATCTCATCTTACATTTGGGAGAATCCGGCAGATTTGAAGAAGCACCTATACGCCAAACTTCTCAACCTGCTGAAGCGAGTTTGGATGAAAAAACGATAATAATTGACTTGCCGGGACTCGGTTCTGTGCTTTCAGAAGAAGACGACCAAATTGTCAAGAGTATCGTGGGAAGGGCGAATCTGCTTCTCGTTGTTATCGGTGTCAATCAACCCATTTCCAAACATCTCTATGACTTTCTCCAAAGCGATGAAGTCATGAAAACATGGGATGCACAACGCATCATCATTGTGTTGAACAAGATAGACATCTGGGATAGCTTTCCTGAAGCCCATAGAAAGAAACAGATGGAGAGATATATTAAGTTTCTCAAAGACGGCGATCCGGATATGGACTTTGCAGGAATCAATAGGCTTTTTGACTACGACATTCCCATCATTCCTTTTTCCGTAATTCATGCTCGATACGGCATAGATACGTGGCGAGAGGATGCCTTACGACAAGCGATCGCCAATGCTCTTGAAAACTCATCCAATAGTTGCATACTTCGTGCCGAACAAGAGTTAATCGATTGCGGAATTAAGTACAGCAAGTTAGTTGCAATGTATGTTGCAATGCGAAAGAAGGTATCTGATATAGAAGAATCCGTCTACTCACTATCATCCCGCTTGGCTGATGATATACGAGGCATTCTCTCTAGAGAGTCAGATAGCTTGTATAGCAGGCTTGGCGATCTCAAAAGTAGCTGCTTTGAGGATATGGGCAGGTGCCAGCCAGACAGTAATGAAAGTTTTTGGAAAGGCACTTACTACCAGAACAAAAAGAGCAAAATGAGTTCTCTTAAAGCAGAATATCAAAGCAAAATGCGGAGTACATTTGACAACTTTGCTAGCAATTTGCGAGAGGCCCTAGCTATGTTGATTCGAGGAGCTTTTGGGAGCTGCTCTTCCATTTATCTACCTGATAAGGATGAAGTTTACAAAACTTGTGATGCTTTGATTTACAGTATCTGGGACGCTCACGACGATGTGTATTTCTGCAACTACTCTTCATCAAGTATCAGAGTGCGAGACAAGCTGGAGCAGATCAATGGGTCATTAATTGAAGCCATTGGCGATGCGATCGGCACCTGGAAAGATCGACTAATTGACCAATTAGTTGAAGCAGCACAAGAAGCGCAGAAAAGTAGCATCGCAGCTAAGGCTGGCAAGTACATTGAAGCTTGTAATGCTCTTAATGAATTCTGCGAAATTTTCGTTGAAACGGAAACATTTAAGCGGTTACTTACCGCTGCCCAATCGTCCACATAATTTTACTCGGAAGATAAAACTATGACTCAACCAATGCAAACTGAATACAAAACATTCACCGCTTCGATTGAAACCCCAACCCTACTTGACGATTTTGCTCCCACCTATATTGAGGACATGGCACAGCGATTTGAACCCATCAAGCAATTGAAAGAGGAGTATTGTAATCAAGTCAAATATTATGGCAGTTCCTTGAACACTTACAAAGGTTTTGAGACTGCGTCTGATGCTCTCTATGGTTCCGTGACTCACATGAACCAGGTGTTTGCAGACTTCCAAAATCGTATGAAATATTTTACGATCGTCTTCTTTGGGGCTGTCAGTGCTGGCAAAACTTCTATGATTTGCGATTTGGCACATATGAACCCTAAAGAACTAACACGCATCATTTCTAGTCAACCTGGATTCGACTCTCAAAAGGACAGCATCTCTATTGGTCCAAATGTGGCTACAATCAATCTTTATGAGATATTAATTGAAAAGAGTTGCACTAGACTTGTTGACGTACCTGGTATTGGTGGTGTTGTTCACAAAGATGATAGCCTTGCACCATTTGTAGACATGGCAGATTGTATCATCTTTTTACTAGATGCCAATTCAGACATCACTAAAAATGACCGCGATTTTTTGTTTGAACACGTTGCAGCTATTGAGCAAGTCACAGCAAAAACTCGTGGGGCTAGCGGATTTACAGCAGAGAAGGGATTGGATAAAAAAATTCTGGTTGTACTCAACAAATGGAAATCTTTAACAGGTGGTGGTCGTCCTCTTGCTAACGTTGAAAAGGATTTGGAGCGCAAGAAAGACTGGATTTTATACGGTAGCGAAGACAAGTCTTTTTCAGGTATTGCGGAGTTTTTTGCTAAAGCACCCGCAGTGGTTCGTGCTAATACCTCTGGACGTGATGAAGACACTGGAGAACGATTCCCGGGATGGGAGGAATTTCTGGATATGATTGAAGTTGTAAATGCATTGCGCCAAATTCTCTGCGATGAAGGGGCTGCGCTTCGTCTAAACCGTCCCAGAATCATTCTTACCAAAGAAATCAATCGGGTTTGCGAGAAGTTAGCTGAGGAAAAAACAAAGCGATCGCTAGATAATTTAGTCGATGAATTGAACCGATTGGGTATCAGAATCAGCTCTATGTCAGATGCGATGCAGGCTCAGTTTGACTCCAGACTGAATAACCTCGCCAATATCATCAGTTCTTCCCTCAGTCCTCAAATCAAACGCGCATTGAATGACTGGAAACCCAAAGTTGGTCTTTTCAATCAACTAAAGATGGCTGTTCCGGAATGGTTTCCAGGTGCTAAAAATGCCAATTTAGGAAAAACTGCCATTCAGGAACTTATTAAAGAAGCATGGCAGACAGAGATTCGTGACTTGATTAAACAAAGAGTCGATTTTTCTAAGATTGAGTCTATTATCAAACAAGAAGCCGAAACTCTGTCTACTCTGATCTCATCAACTTTTCGAGTTGAACTATCTAACGCCAGTCCGCAACTAATCCAGAAAGTATCCGAACAGAAGACAATTGTTAAAACTGGCTCGATTGGTGGAGATGATACAATAGTATCTCTCAAGAAAGCAATCGAGCAAGCTGTCAAGAAGATTGAGAATGATGTGGTGAAAGATTTACTAGCTGTTCTCACCTTTGATGCCATTCTAATTGCTTTAGCTGGTGCAGTCTTAAATCCTGTTGGTTCATTTGTTGTGGCGATGGTTCGCCGTTGGATGCGTGGCGATAAGAAGGAGAGAGAAATCCGGCAAGAAATTGAAATTGCTGTGGATGAAGTAGTTAACGAAGCTGCTAGAAGCATTCGGGATCGAGTAGCTGCAAAGGTACGAGAAGGGATTGAAGAAACTGGTAAAAAGATCCGAGAGATTTTAGCTCAGGAGCAAGAGACTTTAAGCCAGCCGATGGAAGTCATCGATCGCGCGATCGCTGACCTCAAATCCTTTCAATCAAAATTAGACTCTCTTTCTCTCCGTTAAACATTTGGATTTTGTGAGGTGCGTTACGGCTTCACCTAACGCACCTTCCATTTTCTGTTTTTAAGATTCGATATTTTCTAGGAGTAAAAATGTCAATGCGTCCGTACCATATAGATAGTCAACGATTAGATGCCTTAGAAGAAATTTTGGAGATTTTATATGAAAAGCTAGGTGAGTTCCAAAGAGCGCTGATCGTTTTGGCAAGTGAAGAAGCAAAGTTTGAACTAAAGCAAAAAATCAAGCGAGACATAGCGCCAGACATTCGGAAGTACGAGAAAGAGTATTGGCAAATTCTGGATTGGAATGCACGAGAAAACTTTGTCGTTTCAGATGTAGAAGCCGAGAAGGCTATTGTTGATGTGGTTGAGGCTGTCAAACCTATAGAAAATATCCCACCCGAACGCTATCCAGATCCAGAAAAGTTGAACCGTTTGCTGGAAGAACTGCATAAAATTATCAACGATCCAGAAAAAACAGCACAGGCAAAACTAAAAGTTGCTTTGCCGATTATTCCACTACTTGCATCCTACGAACTGGAGATGGATACTGAATCTTTCCTAGTTAACGTATGGCGCGGAATTAAATCTATGGTAAGGAGAAAAGCATGAACCAAGAACAATCTCCAAGCTTGGGTGATGCTCTGAAGCTATGGCAAGAAAGACTCGCCTATTTAGAAATCGAAAAAGCTAAGACGGCGAGTGCATCACAAAAATTTGAACTTCAAGATCGGATTGAAGAATGCCGAAAGGAAATCCAGAGATTGAAGAACAATTCTGTCAGTAGGAATAAATTTCCCATTTTCCGTATTTTGCGGGGAGTCAAGCGTATTGTGAGGAATAGAGTATGAGCCAAGAGCCATCTCCAAACATAGGTGGGGCAATTGACATATGGTACGAAAGACTCAACTATTTAGAAAAAGAGAAAGCTAAGATTGCCTCAAATCCATCACAAAAATTCGATCTTGAATATCAAATTCAGGAATGCAGACAGGAAATCCAGAGATTAAAGGACGATACTTTGGTCAGGCATGAATTTTCTAATGGTTCAACCACTCTATCTTCTCCAGAAGATGAGCCGAAGCAACTGTATCGTAAACAAGTGTACGAAATGTTATTGCTAGGAAATGGCAAAATTGCTTCCGAAAAGCGGATGACCTTAAATAGTTTCATAACTTCGGTAAAATTAACACCAGAATCTGCCCAAATAATTGAAGCTGAAGCCGTGCAGCTTTACCAAGAGTATCAGAGCAAGTTGAAGCTTTTTGACCAATTGTTACAAGAGGCAATTTTATATGCATTTATTAACAAATAACAGCCTGGAAAATTTACAAATATCGCAGAAACTTTTGGGTTTGAGAGATGAAGATGTGGCTCCTCTTTACTTTAAAGAGGGAATAAAATTGCAACAGCAAAACAAACTAAATGCGGCGATTACACTATATAGAAAAGCGGTCGATCTCAAACCCGATATGGCGGAGGCTCATAGGAGCTTGGGAGATGTTTTGCTGGAACAGTGCAAACTAGAAGAAGCGATCGCTGCTTATCGGAAAGCAATTCGTATTAATCCCAATATGGCAGAAGCTCGTAAAGGGTTAGGAGATGCTTTGTCTTGTCAGGGCAAATTACAGGAAGCGATCGCTGCGTATCAAGAAACAAGTCTCCTCAAGCCGAATTATGCAGAACTATATAGAGGTTGGGGAGAGGCACTGTACGAGCAAGGTAACTTGGAGGCAGCAATCGCCCAGTTGAGGAAAGCGATTGAGCGAAATCCAGACGATGCTTATGCTCATCAAGCTTTGGGGAATGTGTTAGAAGATGAAGGCAAGTTAGAAGAAGCAAAAATTGAGCTGAAAGCGGCAGAAGTCAAGCTGAGGGAAGTAATTCAGCGAAATGATAATGATGCAAAAGCTTGCGCTCACTTAGGAAATATTCTCTTCGATCAACGCCAACTAGAAGAGGCAACTTTACAGTGTAATAGAGCTATTGAAATCAATCCTTACAATGCAGAAGCTCGTGCTGGTTTGGGAAATGTTTTGTACACCCAAGGGAAGTTAGGAGAAGCGATACAAGAGTGGCAGCAGGCTTTGCACCTAAAGCCCGGTCTAACAGTCCTTTACAATAACCTGGGGTATGCTCTGCACGGTCAAGGCAAGTTGGAAGAAGCAGCTGCTGAGTTTAGGAAAGCCATCAGTATTAATCCAAATCGTGCGATCTTTCACAATGGTTTGGGAGATGTTCTATTGGCTCAAGGAAAAATAGAAGAAGCGATCTCCTCATATCAGGAAGCGATTCGCCGCAATCCCAAATCGACATCAGCTTATCACGGTTTAGGGCAAGCTTTACAGCAGCAAGGCAAGCAAGGAGAGGCAGTTGAAGAATATGCAGAGGCGATCAAAGGGTACAGAGAGGCGATTCGCCTTAATCCTGACAATGTAGAAGTTCGCAATGTCTTGGGAGTAGCTCTACAAAATCAAGGCGAACTAAAGGAAGCGATCGCCCAGTTTAGAGAAGTTATTCGCATCAATCCTAAGTTAGCATACGCACATAATAACTTGGGTTTTGCCCTCCTACAGCAGCAAGAAAAGTTAGAGGAAGCTATCTCGGAATTCAATACGACGATTCACCTCGCTCCTAAAGATGCTGTCGCTTACTTTGGTTTGGGAGAGGCTCTCCAACTGCAAAAAAAGCTAGATGAAGCGATTACCAAGTACAGGCGTTCCATTCGACTCAAACCCAACATGTTTGAATCTTACAATAGCTTGGGAGATGCTCTTTTGGCTCAAAATAAGGTAGAGGAAGCGATTAGTAATTACCGCGAAGCGATTCGCCTCAATCCCCATTTAGCCGTTTTGCATAATAACCTGGGACATGCTCTGTACAAGCGAGACAGTGTGGAGGAAGCGATCGCTGCCTATAAAGAAGCAATTCGCCTCAACCCTAACGAAGCGGTGTTTCACTACAACTTGGGAAATGCCCTCTACGATCGAGACAAACTAGAAGAAGCGATCGCCGCCTACAAAGAGGCAATTCGCCTCAATCCTAATGATGCGGTGTTTTACTACAACTTGGGAAATGCGTTGCAGAAGCAAGGTGAGTTAGTAGATGCGCTCGCTGTTTACCAAGAAATAATTCGCCTCAATCATGACGAATCCGAACTTCCTATAAATTTAGAATATGCTCTGTTTAACTTGGGGAATGATTTGTACCATCGAGGCAGTTTAGAGGAAGCGATTGCCGCTTATCGGGAAGCGATTCACCTGAATGCTAACGCAGCAGTTTTTCACAATAACTTGGGAACTGCATTACAGCAGCAAGGTCAGCTAGAAGAAGCAATTTCCGCTTACGAGGAAGCAATTCGCCTCAATCCCAACGAGGTAGTGTTTTACAATAACTGGCTAAATGCCCATTCTGAAAAGTTTGCTGCTGTCGCTTTGACTGAAATTGTCATAGATTTAATGGATGATTTATTTGGGTAAATATTTGCCAATTGAAGCACCTCACCACGGTTTTAATTCTCGTAGTATCCAGCGCACAAATAAATCCCACAAGCGATCGCGCCTCCCTTGTTTGTCTGGATTAGGCGATATGCCGACCGCACGCTGGCGCGAACGCTTGTTGGCACGAATGGGTACGATCGCATCCCCTCCCATCCACCAATTCCACAAGCGATAGCGGTGACTTTTCTCCTATTTTCTGCGAACTATACTTTTAAGCGGAAATATATGCGTCGGCTTCGGTTTCTAGTTGTTGCGATCGCTAGCCTTAGCCAAAAAGCCCAGTGCAGGTGCATGACGACGCCCAGCCACGCGAGGCATACAAGGAGTGATAAAAGGGTAGCGATCGCACCGATCAATTTCCTTGTCTAAGGTAAACAATGCACGAGATAATATCATCAAAACACAGACTATTAATATAGATAATGACTCGCTTCCCCCACGACCAATTTGCCAAAGACTACCTGAAAGAATTGTTAACCCCACTGGGGCAAGTAGAAACCAGCCGCAACATCGCCTCTGAAGTGAGAGAAATCGACGTATGGTTTACCCCCGCACCAACAGCAACCAGCAACCCACAAGCGTTAGGAATCCTAGCTCAATTTGCTACCACAACCGCCATATTTGAACCATTCCGCAATCCAGTAACTTCCAGCGAAATTCGCAGTTGCATCAGCAAATTATTTGACATTCATGCCGATATAGAACGTCAAGCGAGACGGGAAAACAGGCGCATCAATGAAGCAGACTTACCTAAGCTATGGATTCTTACTCCCACCGCATCACCCCTTTTAATAGAGACTTTTAGAGGTATCCCAGATGCCGAGAACTGGCTACCAGGAATATATTTTCTCGGAGATGGTTTCAAGACAGCAATCGTAGCAATCCACCAATTACCGCGCACAAGAGAAACACTTTGGCTGAGAATTTTAGGTAAAGGGAGCGTGCAAAAACAAGCGATTAAAGAACTAGCAGCGCTTCCAGAAGACAACCCATTCCGGACGAATGCGCTAGAGTTATTATATAGCCTGCGCGTTACCTTAGAAGCAAATCAAAATTTAGATCCAGAAGAGAGGGAGTTAATTATGGAATTATCGCCACTTTATTTAGAACGGTTAGATGCGGCTTTACAGGAAGGATTGCAACAAGGAATTCAGCAAGGAATTCAACAAGGAATTCAACAAGGAGTTCAACAAGGAGTCCAGCAAGGAATTCAACGGGGAATTCAGCAAGGGGAACGCCTTGTTGTGGAAAATCTGCTGAGAGTTCGGTTTGGGGTTTTAGATGAAGAATTAATGTCAATTATCGAACCATTGCTAGAATTGCCGCCCGAAGAGTTTACCGGATTGTTGCTGCAATTATCTAGAGATGAACTGTTAGCTAGGTTTAGCAGGTAAAGTTTTGGGCAATCTGAGCTAGAAACTGGCTCTAATTACTAATTTTATCCAAATAGGAGTGGGCGGCGCTCAAGCGCCTACTACGAACCGAGCGGCGGCGCTCAAGCGCCTACTACGAACCGAGCGGCGGCGCTCAAGCGCCTACTACGAACTGAGCGATCGCTCATGCTTTCCCAAGCGCGTAAAGCTTGCGCTACCCTTGGGCGCGAATCGCATTTTCTGACAATGCGATCGCTTGTTGTATTGAACCACCCCGCGCCCCGACGCAGAGGAGGAAGGAAGCGAGTGCGATATCCCTCCCAACCGAAAGCGCGTGAAGCTTGCGCTATCGCTCCCAGAATCGCTTTTCGGTTTGGGTCATAATAAAAATAGCCCCTATAAGCAAGATACCGCTATGGAAGAAATACTTGAACTTAAAGAACTGCTGCTTAAAGGCGATATTAAAGGGTCGCTATCCATTGTTGAAGAACTAGAAGAAATGGGTCGAAAAGACATAATCAAGACAATTCGCAACTATGCAGTTGTTCTGCTATTACATCTGATTAAACAACAAGCGGAAAATCGCACAACCAAGTCGTGGGAAGTTTCTATCCGCAACTCGGTTCGGGAAATTCAGAGAGAAAATAAGCGTCGGAAAGCAGGGGGTTATTACCTCACTCGTGAAGAATTATTTCAAACTCTAGAAGAAGCTTACTTAAATGCCGTTGATCAAGCTTCTCTAGAGGTAGAAGAAGGGCGGTATGAACCAGAAGAGTTAGCACTGCTTAATCGAGAAGAAATCCTTAACCAAGCCATGTCACTAATTTCAATATTAGAGTAATAATGAAGTATGCTTTGATATTTTTAACCTTTGGTATTTTGTCCATCATCTTTGGTTGTAATTTAATAATTTTTAGATGGTTGTTTTTTTGGACGGTTGTCAGTTTTATTATCGTAGGAACAGCCTATGGCGGTCTTGGAGCTAAAGTATTTGGAAAAAAATCAAATGGGACTCTAAATAAATGGTGTTTAGTTTTATTGCTGCCCTATTTGTTATTAACCTGGATAATTTGGCATATTCAACGATTGATTAGCCAAGAAGATTGTGGCTGAAATAGCTCCTGGTATCTGGCTGGGAAGAAGAGCATTTGTCAATGAATTGCCTAATAATATCAGCTTAATTATCGCTCTAACGGCTGAGTTTTCAGAACCACCAAATGCCATCTCAGGCAAAACTTATATTTGTATTCCCACCCTGGATACATCTGTACCCCCAGAGCGGGTATTTCAAAAACTAATTCATACAATTTGCTCGTGGAATGGAAATGTTTATATTCACTGCGCTTTAGGACACGGACGTTCTGCTAGCGTTGCTGCTGGCGTTCTGCTTGCTAAAGGATTAGTGGATAACTTCAACGCTCAAGAAACTTCTTTTGACAGCGCGTCCTCAAATTAAATTCAGTCCAGCCCAAAAAAATATGCTAAAAAAATGTCAACGTAGTTTGCAGTAAGCTTTGCGATCGCGACAATAATAAGGATTGTCTTGGAATCGGGGTTTCAAGGCAACAATTCATCTACCGCTACGCTAAACCCCGATAACATTACCTGCGTAGTCGCTAGATCTCCAGAGACAAACCATAACCTTTGAGTTTGAGTAATTACAAATATCCATTTACTTTCAGGTAATACTAACCAAACTTCTTGACAACCGGAATCTAAATACTCTTTACCCTTAGCAAAAAACTCTTCCACACGATCGGTTGGTGAAGCGATTTCCGCCACCAAGGGGAAACACATCGGTAACGCAGCAGCTTTACCATACTGTACTGCTAATTCAGGTGTAAGATAAGCTACATCTGGGCGTCGTCCCTGCTTAATAGTGCGACAAGGTGTATCTGTATAAACTTTCCCCCCTTGTCCGCTAGAAATTGCGTAACTTTTCCAGTAAGATCCAAGATTTAGCTGAATTTCACCGTGGGGTAATGTCATGCCATTTTTCTCAACCAGTTGTCCATCCACCCATTCCATGTGTTCGGGGGGATTTTTCAGATAATCTTCTAGGGTGAAGACCTCCTCGATTGCAGTAGCGGTAAGCATAGCTGTTTACTTTACTTTGCATATTGTTTTATCTTAGCTCAGGCGGCGAAGCGCTTAGGACTTTGGGTAGCAGAGAAAAAACTGCGTTCGCGCACCTAGCCCTTGGCATATCGGCTCCAACTTCAGTCATAATAAAAATAACCGATTGTCAGATAATATTATGGAAGAATTGCTCGAACTAAAAAAATTGCTGCTAAACGGCGATATCAAAGGTTCATTAGCCATGATTGAAGAACTCGAACAAATGGGAAAAAGCAATATTATTGATAGCATTCGCAGCTTATCTGCGCTTTTGTTACTACATCTGATTAAACAGCAAGCTGAAAATCGTACAACTCGTTCCTGGGAAGTTTATATCCGCAATTCAGTGCGAGAAATCGAAAGAAAAAATAAACGCCGTACAGGAGGGTATTATCTAAACCCAGAAGAATTATTTGCCACTTTAGAATCTGCCTACATAAACGCGCTTGACGTGGCTTCCCTAGAGGTAGAAGAAGGGCGTTACTATCCAGAAGAATTAGAACAATTGATTAATAAAGAGGAAATTTTGAATCGCGCTTTTCAATTAATTTCAACGCTAGAGGAAATTCGCTAGCAGTAGTGGGTATTGCTTTTTCTTTGCTTACCTACCTGGGTGAATTTTTTCGCCTGCTAAAACACTCCAAGGATGGGGTGTTGTTAAAGTCTGGGGTTGTAATTTGGCTAAGACTAAACCAACACCAACTGAGGTCAATGCTAAAAATATAGAACTGGCAAGAATCTCCACTAGCAGCAGGTATCGATTGGGGCGATCGCTTTCTGACGATACCATATTTTGCGCTACTTGCGCGTATAGGTTGGGATGGGATGTTTGATTGACTTCCAGGGTGACTTCGGTTTTGCTAACGTTGACTAGCTGAAGTTGCTTTAACTGGGTCAGTGCGTCTAAAATCTCGCGCTCGCTATAGGATGTGTCGCAATACTCCCCCGTCCATGCTTGAAAATCCTGCAAATCAATTTTGAGCTTTTCGGCCTCAGTCACTCGCGGCAGAATCCATTGGTACAGTAGACTTGCACAGGTTGTCAGTTTAGTTTCTAGCATAGCTGGCTCTCCCACAAGGAAAGGCGGCGGTAGTCGCACCTAAAGTACTTCTGTCTCTATGATAATTGTTACATATTTGACAGTTTTAGTCTGGCTTATGTGCATTAACTGCATAAATCTCTACAATTTGTTGAACTCATGACAAAACAACGACTCGATACATTGTTGGTAGAACTCGACTTGTGCGACTCGCGCCAGCAGGCACAGCGGTTGATTCGCGCTGGGGAAGTAATGGTGAACCAGCAGGTGATTGACAAACCGGGGACCGAGGTGGAAACTTCAGCACAGATACAGATTAAACAGCGATCGCCCTACGTTTCCAGAGGCGGGGAAAAACTGGCTAAAGCCTTAGAATTGTTTGAAATTCGGGTACAAGGGCGAATATGCTTGGATGGGGGAATTTCTACGGGCGGTTTCACCGACTGCCTGCTGCAAGCGGGTGCAAAGCTGGTTTATGGCGTGGATGTGGGTTACGGACAAGTGGACTGGCGTCTGCGGAATGACTCCAGAGTGATGTTAAAAGAGCGTACCAATCTGCGCTATCTTACTTTTGCACAGTTGTATGGCGATGCGGAAGCAGCAGATTTGGGAGTTGTGGATGTTTCGTTCATTTCTCTGGCAAAAATCCTGCCAGCATTGTGGAATCTGCTTCAACCTCCGCGCGAGGCAGTTTTGCTCGTCAAACCGCAGTTTGAAGTAGGCAGAGAACGGGTTGGCAAAAAGGGCGTGGTGCGAGATACTGACGACCATGTTCGAGCGATCGCGTCTGTATTGCAAGCTGCTCAACAACTGGGATGGCAGTATCGCGGCTTAACCTGGTCCCCAGTCACCGGCCCAGCTGGTAATATCGAGTATCTTTTATGGTTGTTAATGGATAGTCAAAGGTACTCACCCGATTTAAGCACAATCTTCGCGATCGCTCAATCTGCAAAAGCGGCTCTCACTCCATAATCTCTCACTTTACTTTAAATCAATGCGAAAACTACTATCGCGCACCGTGATATATCTTCTTATTGCTGTTTTCCTGATCCTGACAACAGCCGGTATGAAAGTTGGAGCGAGTTTGATTGCCGAACAATTTTTATATAAAATTATCATCATCGGGGATGTATTCTCCACTTTAGAAGTGGTTGAATTCGTCAATGTCCTGGTATTTGCCATTTTAGGGATGGGCTTTGGATTGGCAACCGCGTTTTTACCAAAAATTTCTCGTCAGAAGACAAGCGCTCTCTTACTCATTATTCTAGTCCCGCTAATTTTTAGCACCAGTGCTATGGTCAGATACAATCTCTGGATTGAAGATGTTGCCGATCAAGAGAAGACATCCTACGCTGAAGCAGAAAGCTTAACAGACTCATTTTTAAGTAGAAGAGTTGGGGTGGATGGATTTTTAGGCTTTTATGTTTATACAGCCCAATTTCCAGTTTTACCAACCAACAAAGCTGAAATTAAGAAAGCAGAAAAGTTAGAAGAGAAAGTTAAAGCAAACTTCATGAGTCTGAATAAAATAATCGGCATAAAACCAGAGATTATTACTGGAATTTTAGCGGGCAGCAAGTGGCTAATCCGCATATTTTACTTTTCATTAGCAGCGTTTACAACGATTAATCATTTTAAAACAGGTTGTCAGGAACTTGTCAAAAACGCTAAACCTACTGCTCCTAATTTTCCTCCAGTGCCGCCTCGTTACAAATATAGTATTGATAAACCAATGCCACAAACAGGTTCGCGGCGTAAGCTTAAGAGCCATTGAAAACTGTGTTAAGAGGTGTGCCGCATGAAGAAGTTTATCAAGTTTAAAAAATCTAAGAGTTTTATCCTTGGCTTTTGTCTGACATTTATAGTTGTCTTAGCAACAAATTGGTTGATTTTAAACCTCACAGCCCCCAGAATTCCTATTCTGGGGTTTCACAGCATCATTGATAGTCCACCACCCAATAATGGGTCGCCGCAACAACCGTTAGACAGCGATTACACCAAGCAAGATTTGCAGCAATTTTTAGATTACTTAGTCCGCCAGGATTTTTGGTTTCTGTCAACTCAAGATCTTTACGATTATTTCATAGCTAAATCCCAGCCTTTGCCCCCTCAACGGATAGGCCAAAGGCCAATAATGATTTCTTTTGATGATTCTTATAAAACCTATTATACAAATTTACTTCCGGTTTTAGAACTTTTAGAACAAACTTACAATAAGAAAGTAAAAGTTGTTTTATTTCTTAACCCTGGGTCTTTGGCTAAGGATCAGACAAAAAGTACAACTCATCTCAACTGTGGAGATTTAAGAGAGGGACTCAGAAAAGGGTTTTTCGATCTTCAATCCCACGGACTAACTCACAAGGATTTAACCAAGATAAATCCCCAGGAGTTAGATTTTGAACTTTCTGAATCCCAAAAGCAGTTAAGACAGTGTACGGAAGGCTTAGATAATAAAACAGTAGGGATTCATCTAGCTTACCCCTATGGGAATATGAATAAACAGGTGGAAGCTGCTGCGGCTAAGTACTATTTATCTGGCTATTTATACAATAGTCGAATCTTCAAATTAGGTTGGTTGAAAAGTCCGTATCAAATCCCACGTTTGAGTGTAAATAGACAAAAAACGTCCGAAAGATTGATTAAAATGGCTGAACGGGCGTTGAAAGTAACGGTAAAATAATTTTAGATTTCAGATGGCAGATTTTAGATTTAAATGTACTTTTAAAATCTCAAATCTGCCATCTAAAATCTGCAATTAACTAAATTTATCCGTTTGGGGGTCTAATTCTTGCCGCAGGCGATATAAAATTGTATTGCGTTCTACTTGGTTGAGAATTTCTTGGATGACTGTATTTGGCCCTAATTCGCCCCAAGTGCAACCTCGTTCTAAGTATACTTTGGCTGCCTTTCCTACGGCGTAGATACCATATCCGGCGATACCAGCTTGCGCGATCGCAGCCCCCCCATATGCAGTAAAATTAATCGGATTCTCGCCAGATGCGACGGCAGCAGCACTTTTACCGATTCCAAACAGAATACTACTGCCCAATTCGCCCAACAGCAAACCGCCACTACTAAATACAATCTTCTGCAACAGCTTCCCAGCTTGGTAACTCGTCATGGGCAAATTATACAACCGCGCCAACTCGCGAATTAAGGCTAAATCCGCCACAGTTCCGCCCAAAACATCTAAAACCGCGATCGGATTGAGAGCGACGGCTAAAGCCTTATATTTAGTAAACTTCCAGATTAAATCTTCCGCTTCCTTGTCGCGTATTTCTAGGGTTTTGCGGGCGATATTTTCTTCCGCGTCTCTAGCTTGGACGAGGGCATTGAGGGCGAGAAGCGATCGCCCTTCCCGATTTAAAATACTAACAATCTTTTCCTTTAACTCATCAATCTGGGGCGGTGGCGACTCCCACTCGTGGGTTACAGTTCCATCAGGCCATTCTACCCGCACTTCGATCGGTGCAGGTTCGGCAGCAACCATGACTATTTCACTTGGAGATAATAACTCTTGCAGACGCTTGCTGGTACTGCTACCCGCCCCCAATTTTTGCAGATTGCGGTAAATTGCTGCCCGGTGTTGGTCTGGATATAAGTCAATTTTGTTGAATACTAAAATAATCGGTTTTTGTGCTTGTCGCAATTCGCACAACGCTTGATATTCGGTTTGCGTGATATCACCAGCGACAACAAATAAGATTAAATCTGCTTGACGCGCCACATCCCGCGCCATCTGCGCCCGTGCTTCTCCTTCAATTTCATCTAATCCAGGCGTATCGATTAATTCTATTTGGATGGAGGCGATCCCCCCCTGCCCCCCCTTGCCTTGGGGGCGTGAAGAGTCGTTATGCCCCCCCTTGCCTTGGGGGGGTTGAGGAACATCTTGCCCCCCAATGCCTTGGGGGGGTTGAGGAACATCTTGCCCCCCAATGCCTTGGGGGGGTTGAGGAACATCTTGCCCCCCAATGCCTTGGGGGGGTTGGGGGGGATCGCTTTGCCCCCTCTGAGCAAGGGGCGTTTGAGGCACATCTTGCCCCCCCAAGGCATTGGGGGGTTGGGGGGGATCGCTTTGCCCCCTCTGAGCGAGGGGCGTTTGAGGGACATCTTGCCCCCCCAAGGCATTGGGGGGTTGGGGGGGGATCGTCCAGCGAACAGAACGAGGCCATTTAGTCACGCCGTGGAGTGGCCCAGTTTGCAGGATTTTTTGTCCGATTAAAGCGTTTAAAACCGCCGACTTACCGCGACTAACCAAACCAAAAGCCGCGATGCAAATTACACCTTGGTCTAATTTTTGCAGACTTCCGGTTAAAACATCCATTTCCGGACGCAAAGATGCCCGCATTCTAGGAGTATATCCGGAGAGAATGCGCCGGATAGAAGAACGGGCGCGGTTAAAATGGGATTCTTGCTTTGTTTGACGCCCAGTTTCTGGATTAGTTTGGGTAGATTGAGGATTGCTCAAGGTTAGATAGGGAAGGACAGGTTATAGATCTATTTTGCTCGTTTTTTTAGTTTAGCATTTGGCCTTTATTATCATAAAGTCCAGAGCAATCAAATTAGACCATATCAACTAAAAGACTGAAGGTAATTGTGGCTAAAAATAACAAATCCGAAATTGCATCCAATATCCTCGAAGGCTATAACGACTTTCTGCGCGACTTGAAGGAAAGGATTTCTCAGACGCAAGTTAGGGCTGCGATCGCACTCAACACCGAGCTAGTATTACTTTACTGGCAAATTGGGCGAGATATCCTCACGCGCCAACAGCAGCAAGGTTGGGGCGCAAAGGTAATCAATCGCCTCGCGACGGACTTGCGTAAAGCTTTTCCAGAAATGAAAGGCTTCTCGCCTCGCAATCTCAAGTATATGCGAGCCTTTGCCGAAACTTATCCAGATGAGCAATTTGTGCAAGAGGTGCTTGCACAAATTACTTGGTATCACAATATCGCCTTACTTGAGTTTTTCGCCCGCCGTGGACTCAAGTCCACGGCTAATAGCTGAAGTCCACGCTCAGTGGACTGTTGATCGAATTTTCAGTCCATTTCAATGGACTTTCGCTATTAGCCAGAGAATTTATTCTCTGGCGGTTGTGGACAATCGTGCAAAATGTTCGTAGTAAGCGCTTTAGCGCTGAAGCGCCTACTACGAACCTAAGATTTTAGCCTCGCTCCATTACTCCGAGCGCTGTGCCAAAATTGATACAAAGTGTTTTCAGACTTACGCGCAATGCAGTGGCAAAGAGGAGAACGGTTGCAGGATGGTAAGTATACCATTCGGGATGTCCTGGGTAAGGGCGGTTTTGGCATTACTTATCGGGTGCGAGATTTAGAGGGGCGACAATACGTTATCAAAACCCTCAACGAAGAGGCACAAGCTAGCCAGTATTTTGATAAATTGCAGCAAGATTTTATGAACGAGGCACTGCGGCTAGTGCAATTTAAAAATCATCCTCATATCGTTAAAGTTTATCAGTTGCTGCAAGAAAGAGTACAGAAGAATAATCTTCGCAATCGCTTGTTTAATTTTGGTGCGCCACCTTCTAGTTTTTTCCTCTGTTGCATTTTGATGGAATATATTGAGGGGACAAATTTAGATGATTATGTTAAAAAGCGGGGTGTTTTATCAGAAGCAGAAGCATTGGGCTATATTCAGCAAGTTGGGGATGCTTTGACGGCAATGCACCGGGAAGGTTTGCTGCATCGAGATGTGAAACCTAGCAACATTATTTTACGCGCTAGTAATTCCCAAGCGGTGTTGATTGATTTTGGCATTGCGCGGGAGTTTACACAAGACCTGACGATGACCCATACTCAATATTGTACGCCTGGGTTTGCACCGATGGAACAGTATGCGCCAAAGGCAAAGCGGGGAGAATATACTGATGTTTATGCCCTGGCTGCGACGCTGTATTATTTGCTCACTTGTACTGTGCCAACCTTTGCATCTGATAGAGCGCTTAATGCACCTTTAAAACCGCCTACTCAAATTAATCCTAATATTAGCGACAGGGTGCATGAAGCTATTGTTAAAGGGCTGGAATTTTTGCCGGAAAAACGCCCGCAGTCGGTGCAGGATTGGTTGAAATTACTTGCGCCGCCACCGGATAATTTGCGTTCAGCGGTGGGAATGGATTATCAAAAATTGCGGGATTTATTAGCAGCAGGAAAATGGAAAGAGGCGGATGAAGAAACGAAAAGGGTAATGTTAAAAGTAGGGGGGCATGAACAAGAAAGTTGGCGTCTTGATACCAACAGAATCAACCAGTTTCCCTGCGAAGATTTACGCACGATTGACCAACTTTGGGTAAAATATAGCAATGGGCGCTTCGGCTTTAGCGTGCAGAAGCGCATTTGGCTCGAAGTCGGCGGCAAGTTGTGGGTTGATGATACAAAAGTCATGCAAAAGTTCGACGATCGCGTAGGGTGGCGTGTGAATGGACGGGTATCCGGTGATTTGACCTACTCCCCTAATGCCCCGTGGGGGCATCTCCCGTGCCACTTGTGGTGGAATGTCTGGTTGGGTATTTTCTTCTCTCACGCAGAGACTTGTAAACTGTAACATATAAGCGTCACAGCTTTTGTTAAAGATTTGCAAACACAAGACTTCCCCAGGCAAAATCTACATTTCAGCTTTCCGATACCTGGCACTGGCGAGAAAACTGAAGCACAGCGGCTTCCGGATTAAAATAGTTAGCTAACCTCAATGCTTGTCACATATCTGGGGGACGTTTCAGGTAAAGGAAATTCCTCCAAGTATAGCCGCGTTGCTTCTTTAAGACCAGCGATCGCCTGTTCAATTGTTTCTCCCTGATCGACAGTGCCAACTTCTGGACACTCAGCGATGTACATATCATCTTCTCTATAAACAATGACTGTAAAGCTACGAGTTTTCATCGCGTTCCATCCTAAAAACCTTAATTTCAATTACACTTTAACCGTTTGAGACTGACTTTCTGACTCTTCCTTAATTGAAGATTTGTCTTGCTTACGACTGTGGAATTTTTCCCACAATTTAAACAACCGATCTAGGGCATCTCTTTCATCAACAGAATGAAACAGAATCAGACTCGCCCAAGATTGGGTTGTTTCGATATTATATCGGGTTCGCACCCAGGACAAAAATTCTTCAAATTCAACGTCTGCATCCGTTTTGGGAATGCCTAGTTGATTTTTAGCTAAATCATAGCCGTAATAAAATGATTGAAAATCAAAGATTGAGTAGCGACTCAAATAAAGTGTCGGTCTTTTTTTGATTTCTGGTAACAAGTCAGCAAAACTAGCCATTGTAATTTCCTCTCACACCTCATCCGGATTAATCCCCATCTGACGCAATCTTTCCGCAAATCTTTCAGCACGCTGTCTTTCTTGTTCTACTTGTTGCTGCGCTATTTCCTTTTCTTGTCTTTCTAGTTCAGCCCGTTCATTCCCAGTCAATAACAAATTACCTTCACTATCCCACCAGCGCAACCAATTCAATTCCATATTTTGATATTGCCCGCGCCAAATTCCCAATTCAACACCGATTGGCCCAATTGGATAATGACCCCGCTCATTTGCTGATAATAACTGATAGCGACCATTGAGTAATTGATAAACTTCCACAGTCGCCTTTTTCTCTTCATAAATCCCGTAAAAAGGCGCGCGAATTGCCCTTTCATACACCCAGAATTTACCTACTTTCCATTCTCCTTGTTGTTCGGGTGGCGGTGGTGGGGTTGTGTCTCTTTCCTCGGAACCATCCCCCGATACAAATTCCAGCACTATCAACGGTGCAACGTATTCCTGCCACAATACATAAGAACGCCGCACTTGATTGTTAAGCATTGGCGGTACGTTGGGTACGTAATACCAATCTGGTGCTTTACATCCATTCAATGGTGGGTCAGTTAAACCCCAATAAATACCAGAATCTTGACCGATGCAATATTGTCCATCCGGATGAAGTTGTTGCAAAATTGGCGTAATTGAATCTGTTAGTAAAATGCTTTGGGGATGTTCTTGAAAGTTCTGCACAATCCTACCATCAGATTCTGGTAATTGCGTGTGATCTGGAAAAGATAAAACAATATTTTCAGCCGATTTAGAAACAGTCATAGTAACCACTTGATACTAATTTTAATTAATTCTAAATTTATCCCTAAACCCGATAACCCGCCCGGAAATCAATTTCCGGGCTAATAGCAAAAGTCGGTTAAAACCGACTGAAAAGATATTAAAAAATCTTCAGTCCTCTGAGCGAGGACTTTCGCTATTAGCCTGGGGTTTAAACCCCAGGCGGCCTGGCGGGCTGGCAGACTTGCGTATTAAGCCGTTGTCGCCTCAGCTGCAAGCTGTTTCTGCCCCGAAGATTCAGGCAAAATCCGCCCCACAGCTTGCTTAACAAAACCCTGCAAGAAAGCCGTCCTTTGATTTTCCTGAAACACTTTCTTCAGTGTTTCGCCCAACTTTTCCACATTCAAACCCCGCGATTCTTCCACGCTAATTTCTTGCTCTTGGAAATACTCTATCAAGCTAAGTCCAGCTAACCGAGTCAAATAAGCCGCACTCACACCCTGCACTGCACCACCCGCAACAAATGTAACGGCGTGACTCTTCAAAATCCCGGTAATCGCTTGAGAAGAAAGTTCAACTAAACCCAGTTTTAGCATCAAACTCCCCATTGTCCCCGCGACTGTTTTCGCTTGTTCCAAGGAGAATTTCTGCTGATAAATATTGCTCAAATCCATCACTAACTGAGCGTTAATTGCACCCGTTGCAACCAAATCAAGCGCGGGTACGGGATTCGCAAATGCTGCGGCTGCGGCTATCCACTGATATTGTTCAATTTGAGGCATGGCGCGATCGCGTCTCACCTCATTCAACACCCCTTTCGCCTCCGCCTTCAATACCCCAGCTTGGCGCCAAGTCGTCGCCACTACTAATTTTTGGGTTTCTTCTGGCACAATTTGGCTAACTTGCGCGGTTAATGCCGTTATCTCTGGCGTTTGCTCTTCCAGCCACTCGTTGACGCTTCCATCTGTCTGATGCTGGCGCACTTTCACCGCTTTGGGAGATGCTGCGATCGCTACTACATCCCCACCCATCCGCTGTTGCAATTGTTGCAGCACAACTGCGCGGTCTTCGGGTAAATACTGGTCTTGTTTATTGAATACCAGGACAACGCGCTGATTTGAATTTTTCAGTTGCTGTAAAAATTCATACTCGGAATCGGTCAAATCGCCGTTGGTAACAAATAATACCAAGTCCGATGCGAGCGCCACTTCCTTAGCAGTATCATCCCCATTCCCAGTAAACAACGCGGGTGTCTCTTTAATCGTCACCGATTGCTTGAGATGGGAAACCAAACTTTCCGCTAAAAGATGAATTAAAGTAGTCTTACCCGTCGCTTTTGTCCCCGTAACTGCCAAAGTTAGCTCTTTTCGGTCTAATTCTGCCTTTAATTGCCCAACTTTCTGCCGCAGTTGGGGAATCGCGTCATGGTTTGGCGCTTCTGCTTCCAACTGGGAAATAACCGTTTCTACCTTTGCGATCGCTTTTTCTGCGGCTTCCCTATCCACGGGCGGCGCATCTAGCTGCAACTGGACAGTTTTACCCTGTTTCCGGAATAACCAGAAACCAGCGCCGAGTGCTAAAGCACCCAACATCCCCCATTCATCCACTTGATCGATCGAGTGATGGAAACTCTCTAACGCCCACAGGGAGAAAGAAAGTCCAATTCCTCCAATTAAAATTGGTCGCCGCATCACAGACATAAATATTTCAACCTCGTCCTATAGCTTCTTTTATTTCAACAGGCAATGCGCCAAAGGCGCTACCGCTTTGCTTTTGCACCCCAGTTTTCTCGATCCCAGCCGATTGCCAGATTAACTCCCAAGCGTCGCGATACTGTGCAGAACGCGGTTTTCGCTGTCGCTTAAGGGCTTCGACTAAATGGATTTCACTACCGTAGGCGATAAACGCATCTACTGGAAAAACATAAAATAAGTCAAGTTTTTCTATATACACCAAGGCAAAGTCAAAATCCGATTGCTGATAAACTTCTCGGATCGTTATCCGCCGATTTGTCTTGGTGCGACGATTATCCACCACATAGTTGCCAGACGGCTCATCAAACCATGCGTGCTTGACTTGAATTTTAATCAGAGTTCCCTCTACATCGAATACTAAATCGTAAGGTAAGCGATCGCCGACAGGTTTTAGAACTCCCCAGCCGCGTTTTAGAGCATGAAGTACAGCCGCCTGCTCTGCGATGTCTCCTTTCAGCTTTGTCTCCACGATAGCGTTTTGTACCTGCGACAGCTTTTAGTAATAGCCGATCACCAGCATAAAACAAAACCCTGTAACCATTAATGGTTGCAGGGTTTGCTTTTTGTTGATTAACTTGGTGGCGGGAAGTGGATTTGAACCACTGACCTTCGGGTTATGCTTACCACTACAGCTTTTGCTGCCTGTTTGACCAGTTTGTGGTCTGGACTCTCCCTTCACCCTCAGCCTAACTGTTAGGGTGCCTCCCATCGAGTCTCTACACCTTCCATCAATTTTAGATTTTGGATTTTAGATTTTAGATTTTCATTCAAATCTAAAATCTCAAATCTGCAATCTGAAATTAACTGGCTTGGCTCGGGATTACCACGCTAAAGGCTTCCCCGAATTTGAGAGGCTATCGCACGAAAGTTTCCTCCCGTACAGCCCATAACAAAACTAACTTTTAAGCGTTTAGTTAGTTTTGCTTTGCGAGCCCGACGAGCTACCAGACTGCTCTATCCCGCGTCGCTTTATCTAGTATAACCACAAACTCAAAAAAATAGCAACTAGGGCAGCAATAATTCTCCAACAACTTCTAGACGCTTGTACTTGCCTAGAGTCACAAAGGTTTCAGCCAAACTGTCTGCCACCGTTGGAGAGATCCAGCCCACTTGCCGCAACAGGTGAATCGCCGCAGCATACTTGGCTCGTTTAGAACCATCGATGACTTTAATCGCTAGCCCCATGCCTTCGCCCACCTTGCCAATGCACTGAACGCCTTCTGCGCCAGCTTTACTGACGATTTCGCCAGCAGTCAGTCGCATCAATTCGGTATCGAATTCTCCATCGCCTGCGACCATAGCCGGATGATTGGTCATGGCGCGGACAATGCGTTCCATATCCAAACTTTCACCCGAAGACAATCGAGCATACAACGCCGCCATTTGACCCAGTTGCATGAAATAGGTCGGGGCGCCGCAATCATCGTGGGCGCTGATAAACTCTTCTCCTGCCCCTGGCATTCGCAGCAACTCGGCTATTTTGCCCAAGATCAGCTGCTGAACTGGGTGATTGCGCTGCAAGTAAGAATTGAGCAACCAATTTAACTGCTGGCATACGGCTAGCATTCCCGCGTGTTTGCCGGAGCAATTATATTCCAGCGGACTTTGCTTGCCTTCTGGGATTGGACACTGGAGTGCCGATGGATCGATATCGCAGCGCCAAAGGACGTTAAAAACCTGCCGTACTTGGTCGATTTTGCCTTGATGCGAACTACATATAATCGCTAAGTCTTTGTCTGTCAAGCCATAGCGTTCTAGCGTCCCCGTGCTGGTGACGGCGAGTGCTTGGAAAGGCTTGAGCGCGGAACGGGCGAAGGTAGCGGTTTCGCCGCTGCCTGCCACTGATAAAGTACGCCCCCGCTCGTCGCATACAACTGCTTGGGCGCGGTGCGTGGATTCAATAATGCCTTCCCGCAGTAAGCTGACTCCCAGTTCTGCGGTTTGATTTCGTTTTCCCCTTGTCATGGGTAAGACTTTAACATATTAGCTATTCGTTATTAGTCATAGTCATTCGTAATTTAGTCAATTATTGCTATTTGACCCATTACCGATGACCCAATCTCAAATCTAAAATTCCCCTGCGGCTTACAGGAAAACCCAGACAATGCAGCCGATACTGAAAATGACGGCGAGGATGCAGAAGGTTCGCACGAGTCGTCCCAGGATGGGTTGCACCTGATAAGTTACCAACAGGCGATCGCGCGTCAGCACTTCGAGTGGTTTCACCCAGGTTTGACCGTCGTACCACCCCGACTCTTCGTAGAATACCGTCGGATTTACCAGCCGCGAGCGCACGTACCACCAGCCCAAGTATAACCGCAGCAGCACCAACGTCATCAACAAACTTGCGATCGCCCCCCCAAACAGGAAAAACTTACCAGTTGCCTTCATCGGGGCAAAACTCGCCGCTGCGACAGGTCCCGCCACCAGCCAACTCCAACCCCAAACCCAAGCTATTTTTGTTACATAACTACCGATTTGAAGGGTTGCCCAGCTATAAAACCAAGATTCCTTTAACTCCTGGTATTCGTTGATGGGTTGCTGTTCAAAAGGAACCGGGCAGACCGAAACCGAAGACTCCATCATGGTTCGCGAACCCCAACCCGATTAGATGCTAGATGCGGTCAACTCTATGCGTTCTGCATGACTCCAGAACGCTTCCAGATTATAAAACTCCCGTTCGCGAGGCATCAAGATGTGGAGCATCACATCGCCGTAGTCCAGCAGCACCCAAGACCCTTCTGCTTCTCCCTCGGTTCGCCTGGGACGACGCTGCAATTCCTTTTCCACCTTCTCTTGTATCGCTTGGGCAATTGCCCTTACCTGCACCCGCGAAAAGCCGGTAATAAAGACGAAGTAATCTGCCAAGTACGATACCTCGGATACTCGCAGTACGACGATATCGGCGCCCTTGCGGTCTTCCGCTGCGCTTACCGCGTCCCTTACCAGGAACCAGATCGAATCCCTACGCGAGTGCGTCTCCCCAACAGAATCTCTCTGGGATAAAGCAGCATCCGAATTCTCTACTATTGCACGGTATGCGGAATTTACAGTTTTTAAATTATCAGACATTAAATTGATCTATCCTTCTCCAGTTTTCAATGTTAACAAACTTGCTAACTCGAGCCAAATTTCTCCTTTCTGACGGTTATTTAATCGGTTTTTCAGGTTTTTCTGCAATTTCACTTGATTTTTTCAGGCTCAAAGCCATCGTTGCTATGCAGTTATCAAGTTATTATCCTGGGCTGATGGCCTGTTGCGGCTTGCCATTTGCATTGCCCAATTCCGGGTCAATACAGTTCTAGGGTGAATTAAACGATTGATAGTCATCAAATGTTTCAGCGACTAATCGCCACTTTCCTAAACAGCTTGAGCAATATTTTCACGCCTCACCAGCCGCCCTTGCCTCTAACTCTGAGGTTTGTCCCCGCCGTGGCTCTATGCTATCAGCTAGAAATACGATACAACTTACCCGGCTCATGCCCGGTCTGCCTAAAGTATGATTCTCAATTGCCTGCAATATTTCTTCATCTTGAACCCCAAAACGATCTCTAGCGACAATTGCGCTTAGCTGTGGGTGCACTAGGTGCGGATTCGCTTCATCAACCCCATCGACTTCTAAACCTTCCACTTCTGCTATTTCCCACAGTTGTTGGGGGGTAAAATTTTTAGCTAGGTCGTGCATTAACCCAGCCGCAGCGGCTTTCTCAACGTCCAGGTGGCGATCGCTAGCCAAAAGAGCAGCTGTCTGCTCAACTCTGAGAATATGCTGAAGCCGGGAATCGGGCACGTTATCCCCTAACCAAGCTCATACCCGCTCGCCCATCAACCTAGTAATTTCCACAGGTAACAACATAACGATCGGCAAGCGCAACTTGCTTATACGAGAAATTACCAGGTTTATTTTATCGTTTTTGACTGGAGCGATGCAGCTGCACCGTGGTTTTACGGCTTAAACTTCACTTAGTTTGGTACGGCATTCCGGATGGTAGCTGGAGCGGTAGTGACTTCTGCAAATAGCGCCTCATACCGATCCAAAGCTTGCTCGAAGGAGTATTGCTCGACTGCATACCGCCTGCCTTGCTGACCGAACTTTTCGGCTTTTTCCCGATCGGCGTACAGATCCTTGACGGCAAATGCTAACGCATCGGGGTCTTCTGGGGCAACCACCAGTCCGCCACCGCTTTGCTTAACTGCTCTGGCTGCCGTGCCGCTGGCGGGAACACTGGCGACGATCGGGCGTCCCGAAGCCAGCAGCACTTGGGTTTTTGAAGGCATGTTGAAGGCGATGACGTTGCTCTTTTGTACGATCAATCCCACGTCGGCTGCGGCTAGCATTTCCGGCAGTTTTTCCCGAGGAACGAACGGTAGCAACCGCACGTTGTCGGCACCGCGATCTTGACAATACTGCTGCAATTCGTGCAAGGCATTTCCTTCGCCAACGATCGCAAACACTATATCTGGAATATGTTGCAGGCGAACGGCAGCCTCAATAACCGTGTTTAAGCCTTGGGTGCGCGCGATGTTGCCTGAGTAAAGCACCACGAATTTACCTTCGAGTTGATGCGCGATGCGGAAGGCGTTATTTTCTTTGGGTAAGGGGCGGATAAAATTTACATCCACCCAGTTGGGAATTAAGGCAATTTTGTCTTCCCTTACACCCTTTTTGACCAAGTTTTCCACAAACACATCGCTGATGGCGCTAATCTTGTGCGCTGTCCGGTAGGCGAATTTTTCCAAAGCTTCAAAGACTCGAATCATCGTTTTGTTTGTCAGTAGCCCCGTGTGAATTGCTGCTTCTGGCAAAATATCCTGGAGGTTGAGAACAACCCGACAGCGGTGCAACCATCCCAGTAACGCCGCCGGAACCGAAACTGGCAAAGGAGGTGAGGTTAGAAGAATCACATCCGGGCGCTTACCCTTAATCGCATGAACCAAACTCAGCAGCACAAAGCTGCCATCTAACAGAATTCGATCCAACAAATTCGGTTTTGGGCGAACCCACAGCCAATTGCGCTGAACCACGACGCCGTTTCCGCTTCTTTCGGTAATCCACAACTTGCCGCGATATCCCGTATAAATGCGGCGTTCTGGATAGTTGGGCATTCCCGTGACCACGCGGACTCTGTGACCGCGCTTGGCTAGACCTTCTGCCAGTTCGGTCATTAAAGGAGCGATGCCAATCGGCTCTGGAGCGTAATTGTAAGAATAGATTAGGATACGCATATCACACCAATTCCATGAAATTCGACGGTTAACTGGGAAATCAGGTTGGATTTTTCAGGTATGGTCAGCAGTCAGGTGGTCTTGTCTGAGTGGATTCATCTTGTTTGCTCCATCTTTCGGGTCCCACCCCCTAGCTGATGGGCAGGCGTAGCCTACCCCGACCGGCATAGCACTCCAAATGCTAATTTCTAAGGTAAATTGGCTAGGGTGCTCCTAGCATCCCCCAGCTTAAGCCGCGAGGATTGATAAAATTATTACCAATTTCACTCATGTCGATCCGAGAAAAGATTTCCTTTTACTTTGAAGACATTGAAACGCCTACTGGCAGAATCATCAATCTAATTATTACAGCTCTAGTTTTATTATCGTCCGCGATCTTTATTATTGAAACCTATGACATCCCTCAAAGTCTACGGCTTCATCTAAATTTTACAAACTACGTAATTCTACTGATATTCGCCCTCGAGTATTTGTTACGTTTTTGGTGTGCTGAAGAAAAGATTAAGTTTTTATTGAGTATTTTCTCTCTAATTGACTTGCTAGCTATTATACCATTCTTGATCGGAGTAATAGATATAAGTTACATCCGCATTTTTCGATGGTTTAGCATTTTGCGCCTAGTTCGCTTTTTAGAAGGAAAGACGGTTAAAAGTCGTTTTAGCAAGGGAGATAGCGTCATTTATGCCAGGATATTATTTACTTTGTTTGCTATTATTTTTGTTTATTCAGGATTAATTTATCAAGTCGAGCATCCGGTTAATCGGGCGCAGTTCAGTACATTTTTGGATGCGGTTTATTTTGCTGTAGTAACGATGACAACGGTTGGGTTCGGTGACGTGACGCCGATTTCAGCAGCGGGTCGCCTCCTGACGGTGCTGATGATTTTTACCGGAATTGCACTCATCCCCTGGCAAGTGGGAGATTTGATTAAGCGCTTGGTGAGAACGGTCAACAAGGTAGAGACGCTTTGTCCGAATTGCGCGTTGTCTTTTCACGATGCTGATGCAAGGTTCTGCAAAAATTGCGGGACTCAGTTGGAGGACAATTGAACCCCTGGTACGATCAAAGCGCGATACGTGCTAGGCACATGCTGCGCGAACGCAGGGATGGGCAATTCTGTATTGGTCACCAGTCTGTTACAGGAACATGCTCGTAAGTTTGTATATTAAAGTCATCCTTAAGATTCAGGCTGCTAGATAGTCGAGTGGAGACTTCGCACGCATGTCGTGGATACCCCTAAGCCACCGCCTTGCCTGCCTGCCTTTAATTTTGGCTGGCCCCATCCTGCGGCGCACCGAACCGGATGCGGTTACCGTTTGGGTCGCGTTAAAAAAACCTTGCCAAGTCGGACTGGGCGTATATGCCACCCACGCCGGGAACAAGGTAATAGCAAACCCCATCCTCGAAGGTTCGCGCCAGACAGTCGCTTTAGGTAAATACCTGCACGTAGTAGCCGTGACGGCAAAGCCAGTCACTCGCCATCAACTCGAAGCCGGACAAATCTACGCCTATAGCCTCACTTTTTCCCACTACGATGGCGGATTGCTCAAAGCTTTAAACTCAGAAAGCTTCCCCTCCAACGTCACGGTTAGCTATTTCGACCATGGTCTGCCCACCTTTGCCCTACCGCCGGAGGATTTAAACCACCTGCGAATCGTACACGGTTCTTGCCGCAAACCCCACGGAGGCGGACAGGATGCCTTACCCATGCTCGACGATCTGATCGCCTTGGAGGCTGGGTTGCCAAATTCTAGACCGCACCAGCTATTTTTTACCGGCGACCAAATCTACGGAGACGATGTCGCCGACCCCCTGCTGTGGGCGGTGACTGACGCCGGGGATACCCTGCTGGGGTGGGAAGAAAATCTGCCTTTGGGGGATGGATACAAAAAACCCAGCGATCTAAAACCGGGTACGCGCAGCGATATCGCCAGAGATGATGGCGGCTTTACCGCCATGCTGGTCAATCACCCCGAAAAAGCTAAGAGTCACCTGTTTAGCTTGGGCGAATACTACGCCATGTATTTGTTCGCTTGGTCGCAAGTTCTTTGGCCCGATCGTTTCCCTCCTGGCCAGAAAATTCGCCAACACCCCAAGCACGCAAAACTGTGGGATAAAGAAGTCGATGCTTTACAAAACTTTGCTAGCGATTTGTGGAAAGTGCGGCGACTGCTGGCGAATGTGTCAACTTATACCGTATTCGACGACCACGATATCACCGATGATTGGTGTCTCAATCGCGAGTGGTGTAACCGCGTGTTAAGCAAGGCGCTTGGCAGGCGTGTGGTGCAGAATGGAATGCTGGCGTATGCCGTGTTTCAGGGATGGGGAAATACCCCCGACCAGTTTGAGTCGGGGCAACCCGGTGAGAAACTATTACAAGCGGCGGTTGATTGGTCTAATTCGGCGGGGACGGATAAATCTGCTTTTGAAGCAATTTCTAAGTACGTGGGAATTCCCCCCCTCGATCCGGAAACGGGTTTGCCGAAGTTCAAACTTGACGGCGATGTTCTGATTTTGGATCGGGATTACCCGGATGGAACAACAGCGCTACGCTGGCACTATACGGTGAGAAGCTTTAACCATGAAGTGCTGGTGATGGATACGCGCACTTGGCGAGGCTATCCCAAGGGCGAAGATGCCTTGATGCATCCACCCATGCTTTTATGTCCGACAGGATTTGACCAACAGATTTGCCAAGCGCTAACTGCTTTTGCATCCCCCTCATTCCCCCCTACAAAAGGGGGGAGGACAATCGAAGTAACGCTGGTGGTTTTGCCGACAAATTTGGTGAGTTTGTCGATTATTGACTTGGTGCAACGGTTGCATTTGAGTCAAGGTAAAGTTTTTGGATCGGATGTGGGGGACTCGTGGAATTTTCACGAGGAAGCTTTTACCCAGTTGCTGGCGGAACTGTTTAAGCAACGCGATCGCATTACCATCCTCTCTGGCGATATTCACTATTCCTGTGCCGTTCGACTCAACTACTGGTTCCGTCGCCATTTTGGCGATGCACCCGTCAATCCCGATACACAGGAATTACCACGGGTATTGGCACAATTAACTGCCAGCGCGTTTAAAAATGCCGAGTGGAAAACATATGTTGCTCACACAAAATTAAAATCTATTTTCCCAGAACCAGTACAAGAATGGGCGGGATGGAACGAACCACCGCAATTGATTGAAATCCAAGTCACGCCGCAAATGGTGCGGATGCTCGATGTAGAACTTCCCGAGCGAAAACCAACTATACGGTCATTTAAACGAATGAGCGGCACTGAGGAAATAGCTTGGGAAATTGTTATCAAAGATCGGAATTCTTTCCCTGATTGGCGCTATCGGATTGATTGGATTAAACGCGATCCAGCGCAGGAATTGAGCGGAGATTTGAAATCAATTGCTACGAGTACGCAGGGTTTATCAAGTTCTTCCGAACGCAAAAGTTGGCAAAATAGCGTATCTTTGATTTGGCGAAATCAGTGGTTGCAAGAAGGTGAGGAGATTGTCGGACGAAACAACTTTGGGTTAATTACTTTTAAATGGTCGCCCAATCAGGATAACAAAGCGGTGATTCAGGAGGTGTATTGGCGATCGCCTTGGGAACCCACCCGGATCGTTTTTAGCCGGTATGTAGTCCCCCTGCGGCTTTTAGCGCCGCCACCTCCACCCAAAACCTTCGCACCCTAGCGCTTGCTACTTTTTTTAATAGGTAACTCAAGTTGCTAGTTATCTTTTTAGGGCTGCTAATAGCTAATGGCTAATCGCTAATGGCTAATGCTATAACCGAAAAATATTCCCATGAGCAATTAGCAATTAGCGATTAGCAATGCGAGCAACCCATAATAGTTATAAATAGCAACTTGGGTTAGGTATTTTCTTCCCCATTACCAATTACCAATTACCCATTACTTAAAATTCATAAATGATTCATTATCAAGTTGGCGGTAGTTTAACCAGCAATGCTCCCAGTTATGTGGAGCGACAATCAGATATAGAACTCTACGAAGCTTTAAAACAAGGTAATTTTTGCTACGTCCTCAACTCCCGTCAAATGGGAAAGTCTTCGCTTTTAGTGCGAACTAAACATCGCCTCGAACGAGAAGGATTTAAATGCACTGCTATCGATCTGACCAATATTGGCAGTGAAAATATCACTCCCCTGCAATGGTACAAGGGCATTGTTGCCGAGTTGTGGACGGGGTTTAAGTTGTTAAATAAAATTCACTTTAAAAATTGGTGGAAAGAACAGGAAGATTTTTCTTATATTAAAATATTAAATGAATTTATTAGGGAGTTACTAGAAGTTCAATTTCCCCAAGATAGGTTAGTGATTTTTATTGATGAAATCGACAGTACCCTAAGTTTGGATTTTCCGGTAGATGACTTTTTTGCCTTAATTCGATTTTGCTATAACCAAAGAGCAATTAATCCCAACTACAAGCGGATTACGTTTGCTATTTTTGGGGTGGCTACGCCTTCTGATTTAATTAAAGATCGGAATCGCACCCCGTTTAATATCGGTCAAGCGATAGAATTAAAGGGTTTTGACTTGCAGTCAGCTGGGTCGCTAGCTGAGGGATTAAACATAAAAGGGGGAAATAGTCAAGAGGTTTTAAAAGAAATTTTAGCTTGGACAGGAGGCCAGCCATTTCTGACGCAAAAACTGTGCAATCTCGTCACTAATTTTAGCGAAGATAGGGCGGGTAGCCAGGTGACAATTCCACCGGGAACCGAGGCAGATTGGGTGGAAAAGATTGTCAGATCCGGTGTGATAGAACGCTGGGAATCCCAGGACGAACCGGAACACCTGCGAACCATACGCGATCGCATCGAACGCCAGGGCAAATATACGGGCAGAATGCTGGGGATTTACCAGCAAATTTTACAAGGATTTGCCGTTAAAACCGATGATAGTCGCGAACAAATTGAACTTTTACTCAGTGGTTTGGTTGTTAGAGAACAAGGGTTGCTGGACGTTAAAAATCGCATTTATGAAGAAGTTTTTAACCTCGAGTGGGTGGAAAAACAATTAGCTGCTTTGCGTCCTTATTCTCAATCTTTGGAAGCTTGGGTTGCTTCCCAACGAACTGACGAATCGCGTCTATTGCGCGGAATTGCACTCAAAGATGCCCTAACTTGGTCATTGGGTAAAAGTTTGAGCGACTTAGATTATCAATATTTGGGTGCCAGTCAAGCATTGAGCAAGCGGGAAACTGAAAATGCCCTAGAATCCGTTGAACAAGCCAATTATATCCTCTCTTTTACTAGACGAAACACTAAAAAAGAATCTCTCAGACATAGAATTTGGTCAGGTTGGACTGCGGTAACGGCGCTATGGGTCGCCAGCTTGGCGATCCTTTTACGTTTGACGGGATTATTCCAGGGGATGGAATGGGATGTACTAGACCAGTTTTTTCGGTTACGTCCTTTAGAATCTCCCGAGCCGCGTATTGTTATTGTCACCGTTAGCGAAACGGATATTACTAATATTGGACAGTGGCCCATCCCCGATCGAGTTTTAGTCCAGGCAATTAAAAATATCAAAGCGCGCAATCCTAGAGCAATTGGTTTGGATTTATATCGAGATTTACCTGTAGAAAAGGGTCATGAAGCATTAGTAGAAATGTTTAAATCAACGCCCAATTTAATTGGGATTGAAAAAGTTGTTGGCCCTCGAATTGCCCCGCCCTTAGTATTAAGCCAGTTAGAGCGAATTGGCTTTGTTGATATCGTGTTGGATACCGATGGCCAAGTCCGCCGTGGCTTGCTATCGGTGCAACGCAAACAGCGAGTTTATCGGAGTTTAGCATTGCAAATGGCCTTAATCTATCTGAAAGCGGAAGGGGTGAATGGAAAACAAATAGACGAGAATCGCTGGCAGTTTGGTAAAGCTGTTTTCCAGCCATTTGAACCAAACGACGGCGGCTATGTTGGCGCTGATGCTGGCGGGTATCAAATTTTGCTGAACTTTCGCGGTTTGTTAGATAATTTTCCGACAATTTCCCTGAATGACCTGCTGAACAATCGAATTGCACCCGGTTTAATTGAAAATCGCATTATTTTAATTGGTGCTACGGCTGAAAGCCTTAACGACTTTTTTTATACGCCCTACAGTAAAAGTTTGTTTGGCGCGGCAGAGCGGACGCCGGGAGTGGTGATTCATGCTAACTTGATCGGTCAGATTTTAAGTGCAGTTTTAGATGGAAGACCTTTGATTAAGGTTTGGAGTAAACCTAAAGAATGGTTCTGGATTTTCCTCTGGTCATTAATCGGAGCAGGGTTAACCTGGCAGTTGCAGTCTTGGCGGGCGCTCGCTTGCAGTATCTTGTTCGCATGTTTGGGGTTATTATTGATTGCTTACTTGGCTTTTTTACAGGGGTGGTGGTTGCCCGTAGTTCCACCAATGGTAGGATTAGTCGGGGCAGCGATCGCTCTGGCTATCCTGATCAACAAACAATTAGAACAACTTCAACTCCGACTCATTTTTGAACGGCTCTTAGAAGAATCCGCTGTTTCCCCCACGGCTTCCCGGATTGCGATTGAATACTTGAAACAATCAGAAAGCGATAAGAATCAAGCTTTGATCGAACGGTGGATGAGCGATAGGCGCTGACTTGAAGAGGACGGGTCGAGTGGGAGACAAGGGAAAGCGGGGACACCCCATGGTAGGAGCCAGGGGATTCCAACTTTGAAGAATTCTCTTCTTCTCTCGCGTTTAAATTCGGGAGGATCAGACCAGGTGCTTCGATCAAAAGAAGGGTGCACTCTTAGCGTCTCCCCAACTCCTTTGTCTGGTGCGTCTTGTTGGTCACGCTGCGCCAAGGCAATTGGCGCTAACTTTCAGAAAGTAGGAAAAGTAACAATTGTAGGAAGATTGTTGATTTTTGAGCGCAAGCGTCATAAGATTGCCCGCTCATAGAGGTAATGAATTTTGTTAGATATTCCAGCGCAAATAAGTAGGGGCACGGCAACTGCTATATCTTGGACAAATATATAACGTTAATCATGTTCCCTACTCTCAATAAACAAGTTCAAGCCTAATAGTTGTGAAAAAAACTCTTTTTAGATCTGGACTTACGCAAACACCAAAGTTTCTCTGAAAAATCCTAGCTTTGAAACTAGAGATCGCAGCAAGAAACAAAGGTGATAGGTTCCTCGTGGGTAAGTCCTGTAGATATTGGCTAACCGCGTTAGCAAGCGGGGTGATATTCGCAACCCCGTTTAAAGTGGTAGCTCAATCTCCTCCCAATCCGATTTTTCCTAGAGAACCCGAACTACCTGCACCAACTTTACCAGTTCCTGTTCTGGGAGGGAACTCAACCTACTCCACCGCAAGTGCCACCCATCGGCGAAAGTCAAGAGACTATTACGGTAGAAAGATTTGAATTTGAGGGGAATACGGCATTTAGCGATCAAGAGTTAGCATCGGTCATCCAACAGTTTACAGGTAGACCGATAACCTTTGCCGAACTGCTGGCAGCAGAAGCAGCTGTGACCCAAAAGTATGTAGATGCAGGGTATATCAATTCCGGGGCGGTGATTTTAGCCGATCAAACTTTTCCCAAACAGCGGGCGGTGGTGAAAATCCGCATGTCGAGAGGGGGGTTTAGAAGAAATCCGCGTTACAGGAACTAGGCGGTTAAATCGGGGCTACGTGCTACAGCGTCTAGAAATCGCCACCCAACGCCCTCTCAATCGCTCGCGCCTGCTAGAAGCGTTGCAATTGTTACAACTCGACCCCCGCATCGCCAGTATCAGGGCGGAACTTCAGCCTGGGGTACGTGCGGAAGCGAGTATCCTGGAAGTGCAAGTTAAAGAAGCAGATACCTTTAACGCCGAAGCTTTCTTTGATAACGAACGTTCTCCCAGCGTCGGTAGCTTCCGTCGGGGGGTGACTCTCACAGACTTGAATTTAGCCGGATTAGGGGATGCGATCAAATTTTCCTACGCCAATACCAACGGTAGTCACGCCTACGACCTCGAATACACAATACCCTTCAATCCCCGCAACGGTACTGTTGGGTTAACCGCGAGTTATTCCGATACATCGGTAATTGCACCGCCCTTCGATCGCATCGACATTGAAGGGAAATCCTTCTCTGGTGGATTGACAATTCGCCAACCGATTATTTTAAGACCGAGTGAGGAATTTGCCCTCGGTTTGACCGCAGACTACCAACAAAGTCAGACGTTTATACAAGACAAAGGATTTGCCCTAGCGTTGGGGTCAGATGAACGGGGACGGACGCGCATTTATGGTTTGCGTTTCTTTCAAGATTATGTGCGGCGCAATCCTAGAGATGTGTTTGCAGTGCGATCCCAATTCGGTGTCGGTTTAGATGTTCTCAATGCTACCACCAACGACGCAGGGCCAGATGGTCGTTTTTTTGCATGGCGGGGACAAACGCAGTACGTGCGTCTTCTAGCACCCGACACCTTATTTATCTTCCGTACCGATGCACAATTAACACCCAATCCTTTAGTATCCTTAGAGCAAATTGGCATAGGTGGCGCCAGAAGCGTGCGGGGTTATCGTCAGGATACACTACTAACAGATAACGGCATTTTCGTCTCCGCAGAAGCACGCTTTCCCATTTTGCGGGTAAGGAAAGTGGGGGGCGTTTTGCAGGTAACTCCCTTTGTTGATTTTGGTTACGGATGGAATAACAATGAACTTCCCGAAATCCAAGACTCGAATACGCTTGTGGGAATTGGTTTAGGGTTGCTGTGGCAAATGGGAGATAATTTTTCGGCGCGGATAGACTACGGCATCCCGCTGATTGATGTGGATTCGGGCGATAGAACTTTGCCAGAAAAAGGCGTTTATTTTTCCCTGCGGTACAGTCCTTTTTAGCGATGGTGTAAATTTATGAAGTATTATTGCGAAGTGAAACTCGCCGTCCGGCGAAAGATAAAATGAAATATCCGCGCGTAAGCGTCCTCATGCTCAATAGCAGCAAGAAGCTCTCTCAGGCGGTGAACAAGGAGAAATAAGGCAATGAGTGAAAGAAGCCACGCCCAAACCAAAAACTCATCAAATGCCTATTCTGCTGCTGCAAAATCGCCCCAGTCATTCCAACGCCCTTTCACCGATGAGCAATATGATTCACCAGCAAGTAATTCCACCCCATCAATACAACCTAAAAGGGCTCGCCCTAAAATAGATTGGAACAGAGTTTCTGTCTCAGCACCAGAACCAGGCAGTCAGAATTCAAACAGCTTCCCAACCGTTCAACGCCCAGAGAACTCCGAACAGGGTAAAGAGGCAAAAAGCCCAATTGAACCAGCCGCATCCAGCAATTCAACAACAGCCAAGGATGGGTCAGATGGCAACAGCTTGCAGGAAAAAACAGATCATAGCAAAATATCGAAACAAGGGGAAGAACAAAAACCAAAAATAGCCCGTCCAGGCTTTAACTGGCGAAATATTACCATAGAAGCGCCATCGAGGCAGGGTGCTTTTGCTGCCCCGCAACCAATTCAACGCCAAGTTCTGGAGGAGAAGGAACAGTCTGAATCGAATTCTCTGGGAATGCTTGATGGGGCAATTCAGGCTAAATGCAGTGAATGCAAGCGTGAAGAAGAACAACAGCTTCAGAAGGAATCAATTCAAACCAAACTAACAGTTGGCGCACCGGGGGATAAATACGAACAAGAAGCTGATAACATGGCTGCGAAAGTCATGAGGATGCCAGACTCAGCCTTACAGCAACCAATTCAACGCCAGACGGACTCTGAAACAGAAGCAGTCGGAATGCAACCAGAGGTAAATTCCATCACCCCATTGGTGCACCGTCAGACAGCAGAAGATTCAGAACAAGTACAGTTGAAACCTAATGGCAGTAACCAGGCAAGCGCCAGCGTGGAAAGCCGGATCGCGGATTCTAAGGGTGGAGGTAGTGCTTTAACCGATGATGTACGTAGTTTTATGGAGCCGCGCTTTGGTGCCGATCTTAGCTCTATCAGAGTGCATACTGACTCCAATGCTGTCGGGATGAATAAGGAGTTGGGAGCGCAAGCGTTTACTCACGGTAGCGATATTTACTACGGTGCAGGGAAGTCTCCTGGTAAAAATGAGTTGACGGCGCATGAGTTGACTCACACCATCCAGCAGACTGGAGGACAGCGTAATGCACCAGCAACAAAACCGCTAACTCATGGGGAGGAAAAGAAACCCGAAGACGGGAATCAGTCATTGTCAGCAGCGAAAGCTACTCCTGAGTTGGATCAAAATAAAACTCAGCCAGTCTTTCAGCAGGAACAATTAAACAAAGAAGTTGCTACCTCTGTTCCAGATACAGAACTTGCGAGGCAAAATTCTCAAACACAGACTGATTTAGAGTCTCGTAAAACTGAAATTTCACAAGATATCCCAGCAGCGAAGGCGGATAAATCCCCAGAAGCAAAACCAGTCACAGAAGTTGCTACTCCTCAATCAAAATTACCAGACGCAGAAGCAAAACCAGTCACAGAAGTTGCTAATCCTCAATCAAAAGTACCAACCCCAGAAGCAAAACCAGTCACAGAAGTTGCTAATCCCCAATCAAAAGCACCAGACGCAGAAACAAAACCAGTCACAGAAGTTGCTAATCCTCAATCAAAAGTACCAGACGCAGAAACAAAACCAGTCACAGAAGCTGCTAATCCTCAATCAAAAGCAGCAGCACCTACTGTTCCCGGAGGAGAAACGCAACAAGTAACCCAGGAAAAAACGGCTGAAACTCCTGCTAATACTAATCAAAAGCCGGAAACAGGCAATATTGCTGCTGTAAATACCCAAGTACCCGATTTAAGTCAAGCAGATCGGGGTACTTCGTTGACTGATATGTGGCAACAACAGCAGAATCAGATGAATAATGCTGGTAGGGATGTTGCCCAAAATATAGATCGTAGTCAAGAACCAAAAGTTGCTTTAGAACAAGCATTACAACAAGCACAACAAAAAGTTGCCTCTATTCCCCAACCAGGGACAGATGTACCCAAATCTGAACCCTTACCTCAACCTCAAGTTGAGCAAATTGAAAAACCTGCTATCGCAACACCTCCCGCTACAGAAACTCCTCAAGTTCAAGATGTTGCTACCAAAGCTACCCCGGCAGCAGAAAAAACAGCAGAAGTTGCTCCTGTGGAAAGTGCAACTGGGGAAGCAACTCCTGAGATAGTTACCGAAACTTCAGAACAAGCTGAATCACAACCAGCACAAGCAGAGGAAAAAGCACCTGCTGCAACTGCACCTGTACCTCAAGCAGAAGTTAAGGAAACTGCTGCAACTGAAGCAAAAGCAGATGAAACTCAAGTAGCTGAAACTGCGGAAGTTAAGGAACAGCAACCAGAACAAAAAATTGATCAGAATGTTAACCCTGCGTCACAACCTGTTGCTGAGAAAGGTGCTGAAAGTAATGTAGCAGTTGAGCAAGTAGATGAACAAAAAGTTAAATATGGTCAAGTTATTCAAGGAGATTTACTTGCTAATCCCTTAGATTGGGCCAAAGGTATTTTAGATTCTCTTAAAGGCAATGCTTCTGCTAAAAAGAGCGAATTACAAGGTGATTATGATGGCAAGCAATCTCAAGTAGATGGGACAAAACAAGAGCAAGGTAATCAATTAGATAGTGCTAAACAAACTAAGAGTAGTGAATTAGAAAGTAATAAGCAAGCGAAAGGAAGTGAATTAGAAAGTAATAAACAAGCGAAAGGGAATGAATTAGAAAGTAATAAACAAGCGAAAGGGAATGAATTAGAAAGTAATAAACAAGCGAAAGGGAATGAATTAGAAAGTAATAAACAAGCGAAAGCGAGTGAATTAGAAGCAAATAAACAAGCGAAAGGGAATGAATTAGAAGCAAATAAACAAGCGAAAACAGCCGAACTGGAAGTTAATAAACAAGCTAAAGGTGCTGAAATTCAGTCGGAAGTAGAAGCTAAAGGGACTGAAGTACAAACAGACAGTGAAGCTAAAGGTACAGAACTACAAACTGATGCCCAAACTAAAGCTAATGAATTACAAGGAGAAGAAACAAACTTAAAACAAGAAACCACTAGCAAAGAGCAAGAAGTACAAACACAAGTTGCCGATAAAGTTACCAATATAGAAAATAAAGCTGTTGAGTCAAAAGGAGAAATTGAAAGTAATTGGACAGGGTTAGAAAATAGTGCTACTTCAGAAATGACTGCCCTAGAAACAGAAGCCCAGCAGTTTTCCCAAACTTATATGGCGAAAGCGTCTGGCTTTATCGCTAAACTGAATGGGGCAAAAGAAGGGGCAAAACAAGAAGGGCAAAAACAAGGGCAAGAACAGGGTAATAGTCAAGCTTTACAAGCAGAATGGCAAGCCCTCAAAGCAGAAGCTGAATCAGTTTGGGGTGGGATTCAAGGTAAGGTTGCTCCTGTTACTCAGAAAGTTGAGCAAGGATGGCAAGGAATTAGCGAAAAAGCCCAAAATGTTGGTAAAGAACTGCAACAACAAGGCGAACAAGTTAAGACTTCTGTAAATGAGTCTGTCACCAGTGCAGGAGATTACCTCAATGAGAAATGGACAACCTTAACTGGTAAAGCATCAGAAGGATGGGCAAACTTCCAAGGTAAAGTTGGGTCAGCACAAAACTGGATTGGAGAAAAAGTTAATAATGCTACCAGTTGGGCAACAGAAAAAGCAGCAGCAGCAACTAATTGGTTATCGGAAAAAGTTAATAGTGCAGGTGGATGGATCGATCAGAAAACAGGAGGAGCATTTAGTTGGTTAGGGGAAAAAGTTAATAGTGCAAGTTCTTGGATAGGCGAAAAAGCCAGCAGTGCAAGTTCTTGGATAGGGGAAAAAGCCAGTGCTGCCGGGACATTTATTACAGAAAAAGCTAGCAGCGCCACTTCTTGGCTGACTGAAAAGGGAAGCAGCGCGAAAAATTGGCTGAGAGAAAAAGGTGAAGCTGCTAAAAATTGGCTGACAGAAAAGGGAACAAGCGCAGTTAACGCAGTCAGCGAAAAAGCTGGTTCTTTTGTGAGTGGATTACAGGAAAAAGGACAAAGTGCAGTTTCTGCTATACAGTCTAAAGGAAGCTCGATTTTACAATGGCTTGGTGGTGCTGTAGGTTCCCTAGTTTCTGGAGTTCAAGACAAAGCGAGTAGCGTTGTTTCTTGGTTGGGTGATAAGGTTTCTGGTGCTAAGAGTTGGGTACAGTCAAAAAGTTCTGGCGCATTAAGTTGGTTATCAGAAAAAGCTTCGGGTGCGGTTAGTTGGGTTCAAGAGAAAAGTTCCGCAGGCTTAAGTTGGTTATCAGATAAGGCTTCGGGTGCGGTTAGTTGGGGTCAAGAGAAAGGGTCTCAAGGCTTAAGTTGGCTACAAGAAAAAGGTGCCGCTGTTGGGAATTGGGTTAAAGAAAAAGGTTCGCAAGGCTTAAGTTGGCTGCAAGAAAAAGGTGCCGCTGTTGGGAATTGGGTTAAGGAAAAAGGCGATCAAGGCTTAAATTGGCTGCAAGAAAAAGGCTCCGCTGTTGGTGATTGGGTTAAGGAAAAAGGTTCTCAAGCTTGGAATGGAGTTAAACAACTAGGAGAGTTAGGCAGCAATGCTCTGCAATGGGCTGGTGATGGGATTAAATCAGGTTGGGAATGGACTAAGAATAAAGCCACTGAAATTGGTAGTTGGGCGAGTGAGAAAGCATCACAAGGTTTAGCTTGGGCTGGGGATAAGTTATCTCAAGGTTGGAATTGGGTACAAGACAAGTGGGGTGATGTATCTCAATGGGTTAAGGATAACTACGACACTATTAGCAAATGGGGACACGGCATTTTAGATTTTGTCGGTCTTGCTGCCCCCTTTGTTGGTGCTGGAATTGGGTTTATTGTTGGTGGACCAGCAGGTGCAGTAGCAGGATGGGCTGCTGGAGAAGTTGTTGGTAATGTAGCTGATGCGATTAATACAGGTTGGTATCTTGGGGAGTCGGGATATTATGCTTCCCAAGGTGATAGTGAAAAAGCACAAGAAGCATTAACTAATGCTGCTTGGTCAGGTGTAGGTTTAATTCCCTTTGGGAATATAGCTGGGAAAGCAGGTAAATGGCTGGGCAAAACAGAAGTCGGTAAATGGGGTGGGGATGCGCTTGCAGCGCTGGGCAAAACTGACATTGGCAAATGGGGTGGAGATGCCCTCAACTGGATGGGTAAGCAGGGAGGAAAGGCTTTCGATTGGCTAGGTCAACAAGGAGGAAAAGCTTTAGATTGGGCTGGTAAACAAAGAGAACGGGCTATCAAATGGGGTGGAGATGCTCTGGAATGGGCGGGTAAGCAGGGAGAAGATCTTCTAAGACCTGTGGATGACTTGCTGACGGGGCGCAATTTGGAGTTGGCAGGTGTTCCCAGAGGTGCTAAACCGAATATCAATGCTCCAACATCTTCACCGCGTCCTAAAGAAACTGCGCCTGCGAAACCTCCAGTAGTTGAAGAGACTACACCTGCGAAACCTCCAGTAGTTGAAGAGACTACACCTGCGAAACCTCCGGTATCTGAGGAAACTGCACCCACTAAACCTCCCAAACCAGAAAAGAACCCTACCCCATCTGAAGTGACGACCACCACACCTGACGCGGGTGTGAAAGTGCCCGATGGCTTACGGGAACAGGCACCAGGAGGAGCAAGGTACGTTGATCTTGATGGCGTAAAGCAAAAGACAATCCGTCAGTACCAAGAGATCGCCGCCATGACTGACGATGTCGCTAGGATCGCACAAAACACAGGGATTCCCGAGCATTACATTGCCAAGGTCAAAGAGCATATCTTCCTTAAAGAACACGAACTTGAGGTAGCCAATTACGTCACACAAACAATCAGGCGTGAGAAAGGCAATTTCGCTCCGCTTGAAGACATTGCTGAGTCCTGGATGAATGCTATGAATAAACCCATGCAAGCTGAGGAGTTTGTTGATGAGCTTGCCAATTTCAGGCAATTCATAGCACACGAGTATGTAGAAGCGGGCCTAATGGATGATGGACTGCCGTATATGAATCCCAACTCTTGGAGGGAACACCCAAAATATGGTTGGGGTAACTATCCCATGCCGGGTGATGAAGGATATGGAGCCCATAACCTCGCCCCCAATCCCAATCCACGTCGTTCTTCCTTCGGTCACTGGGAGAAAGATCTTGGTAAGTCCTCGGAGGGATTATCATTGGCTGAGGATCTCTCGAATCTTGATCAAGTGCTTGAAGAGATAAGAAAAAGAATCAAATGACCCAAGACAACAGCGTTGACAGAGGAATAGAGCGAATCAAGGCGATCAACTGGGAGCTAAACGATTCTCGTACCGCCTCCCACATTGCTTTATTTCGGGAATACCTGAGACGCGCTTCCCTATGGGCAAAAGCTTTAGGTTGTACCGATGAATGGCCCTTCTTTGACGTGGCAGCTCAGATCGATCCCTCACTACGTGCTGATGAAGCCAAGGTCGAAGTACTCAAGCGCCATCTGACACAATTCCGTCTATTCCGCCCCATTAAGCGAACTTGTGAGTGGTTCGTCCATTGGGCTGTAGTGAAGGACAGGCCGGAGGTGACCAAATTTGCTCTTCCAGACCCCTATGACCCCCTGATCCTCATGTACGAGCGGGGAGGCGATTTCTATGCCGAGCATGGTTTCTTCTACTTCTCTGTTGGAAGCTTTCCCATAGGGAATTGGAGCCAATACTACAGCTTATCCCCAAACATAGTACTGGATGAACAAGTGCTAGATCAGCTCGACACCAAGCAGATTGAGGTTTCCCGCTCCTCGAAATAGCGAAGGCTTTGCCCTCCTCGTTCAGCACCTCTTCGCTGCCTCCTCCAGCTCTAGCGTTGTGAAAATTATCAGTGTGGCTGAGCATTTCTGTCAAATGATGTCAGGTTCCGCTGAGTAGTTTATGAATCTCTATACATTAGGATTTCTGTGCAATGAATACTGAGAAAAAAACATTTTCTTTGGTTCGATTCCACCCCCTCGCGTTACTTCCTCATTCCCAACAACCATGCTCTTCCTAGTGAAGACTTCATCCTTAAACTGAGATGAACGAGAATTTATCTGACCAAACACCATCAGCCCAAAACCTTGTTGCTACACTTTTTTGTGTTGCTCCTGAAGAACTGCAAAACAATCCTGAAGCTTCCCGAGCTGCCTTAGTCACAATCTACACTAAGCTAGGATAATCATGCAAAACCAATCCGACCAAAACCAATCCCCAACTCCCGCTAAAACCTTGCAGCAAGAATACCAAGAAGCCTTGTTAAAATCTGGGATTCAAGCTGCTAATTTACTCACTGAGTTAATCGGGTTAAAAATCATGCCCGATCCCCGTGCTAAAGAAATGGCTGATGTCGCTCTGGAAGTGATTAAACTGATTAATTCTGCACCGGGGGAAATTGTTAAATTTAATGGGGAAAAATAATCGGTCTACTGATAATCAAGTAATATCAAATCCGGTTGCATCGGAATGATCGGCCTTTCTTGGTAATTGGTAATTGCTAATTGCTAATTGCTAATTGCTCCTAGAGGTCGTAATTCCTTAGCAACGGTCAACGATATAAATAGGCGATCGCTTAAGCCTAGGCTCGGTCTTTTGGTGATGCGATCGCAATTCCAGGGCGTTAGCTCAAATTTACCTGGATGCCATGTGCCGATTTTTACCAGCATCAAAGATGGCTTGGCGGCTAATTTTCCCGCTGGCAAAACTAATTTTACAGGCTCCAACTGTAGCTCAAATTGTACCTGATGACAGCCTGGGTGCTGAAAGATCGGTTGTAATGCCGGATGGGATCGGAGGATTACCTAGCGATCGCATCGACGGCGGTGCCATTCGCGGCTCTAATCTATTCCACAGTTTCAGTGAATTTAACATACAGGAAGGAAGGGGAGCCTACTTTTCCAATCCCGATGGCATTACCAATATTCTGACGCGGGTTACAGGCACAAATCGCTCTAATATTTTGGGAACTTTAGGAGTATTGGGAAATACCAACTTATTTTTAATTAATCCCAACGGCATTATCTTTGGCTCAAATGCCAGGTTAGATTTGCGGGGTTCATTTTTAGCTAGTAGTGCGAGTGGAATATTATTTGAATCATTTGAATTTAGTACGATTAATCCGCAAGCAACCCCGTTATTAACAGTAAATATTCCGATTGGTTTGAGATTTCGCGAAAATCCCGCTGCAATTGTGAATCAATCTGCGGTAAGTCGGGTAGTGCTAGGTGTGCCAACAGCAGTTGGTTTGCAAGTAAGTACGGGTCAAACCCTAGCATTGGTAGGAGGGGATTTAACCTTAAATAGCGGCAATGTTACCATCAGCGTCCCCAATATTTGTGGCATCGCTGCCCTGACCAAAAAGGGGGAAGGGGGAAGGGGGAAGGGGATTTGGGATACTTGCCCCTGTTTTTAAACATGGATTAAAGTTGAAGATGTGTTTCCTTATACTTCGTACGAGAAATACAGTGTCGAAGTTAAAAGCCCCTAGCTTTAGTTATGGGGTTCCCTTTCCCCTTTCCCCTTTCCCCTTTTCCCTGCCGAATGACGCGGCAGCAGCTGGCACAGCAATTACCCCCAGGTTCTGCCCTTAACCCGCAACTGCTTTCCAGCAGCGATATCACCGCCATTTCCGAATCTGATGCACAAATCACCGATCAGATCTTTTTCAACGCTGGTGGTGTCAACCCCGCTCAAGGTTTGGTGGAATTACCGCAAAACGTGGTTGACCCAGCATCGCTAATTGCCACTAATCCCTGCTTGCAGGGGGCAACTAGCCAATTTGTCATTACCGGACGGGGGGGGTTACCAGCCAATCCTACCGAACCGCTGCGGGACGATGTGGTGCGCGTCAGTTGGAGCGAATTGCCCCCACAGCAGGAGAGCAGAGGAGCAGGGGAGCAGGGGAGCAGGGGAGAATTGACCGATTCACTCATGACTCAGATAGTACCGGCCCAAGGTTGGGTCATCAATTATAAAGGCGTGGTAACTCTTGTGGGTTACAATCCGGGTAATCCAGCTTCTTCGCGCAATTCCAATCCCCAAACAATCTGTCCGCTGCGTTAAATTTGATTTTGGTACAAGCTTGCAGGAGTTTCCCAAATGTTACAATCTGACCCCAAGCTAAACCTACCAAAAGGCACTGAACTTCCTTGTTCTGACGACACGCCTGTGGATAACGAAAATCAAAATTTCATTCCCAATTACTTGCTATTTCTGTTGGAATTTATTTGGGCAAATCGTCAAGATTGGTTTTTTGCCGTAGATATGGGAATTTATCACACAACGGGCATTACTCCTTTGGTTCCCGTCGTACCGGATGGCTTCTTGAGTTTGGGAGTGGAACGGCGCAAAGGTGGCGGCTCCCGTTTAAGTTATGTTGTTTGGGAAGAAGATAATATTGTTCCGATTTTTGTCTTAGAAGTTGTTTCGCGCAGACGGGGAGAATATGATGAAAAAATGGCGATTTATGCCAAATTAGGCAAGCTGTATTATGTTATTTATAACCCCGATTATTGGCAGCGCGATCGCCAGCAACCTTTGGCAGTTTATCGCTTAGTTAATGGCGAGTATCGCCGGCAAATTGGCGAACCTTTCTTTCTGCCAGAAATTGGATTAGGAATTGGACGGTTAAGAATGCAAATTGGAGGATTGTATCGGGAAGTTATTTCCTGGTTCAATCGACAAGGGGAAAGATATCTCACTCCAGAAGAAATTGCCCAACAAACTCAGCAACAACTTGAAGCAGAACGACAATTACTGGAACCCTATCGACAAATGTTTGGGGAACTACCAGAGTAAGGAGTAGGAAATGGAACGGCGATCGCAAAGCGGTAAGGGCAAATATAACCAATCGCTAAAAATTAGTTCGCTTTCTCGCTTTTTCCGTCGCAGTCGCTGGCTTTTTATCCTATCTTTGTTATTTATCCTCTCAATGACAGCACCGTCTGTTGTGGCGCAAGTATCAAAAACAACAGCCACAATCGCTCAAGTACAACCGGGAAAAAATAGCTACGAATCTGGTAATTTTGCACAAGCTATCAGGGAATTACAAACCGCCGTTGCCGACTTTGCAGCTATTGGCGATAAACTGAGTCAGGCTGTGGCACTGCGGAATCTGTCCCTGGTGTATCAACAAATCGGACAATGGCAAGATGCAGAAGCTGCGATCGCACAAAGTCTTTCCCTCCTACAAACCCAACCCAAAAATAATACCCAGTTAAAGCTACTCGCAGAAGCAATCGACGTCCAAGCACGACTCTACCGCGAAACCGGACGTGGAGCAGATGCGGTAGAAAATTGGCAAAAAGCAACCAATCTTTACCAGCAAATCAACGATGCAACTGGAATTGCTCAAAGTCAAATTAACAAAGCTTCTGCTTTGCAGGATTTAGGGTTTTATCCCAGAGCTTGCAATATTTTACGCGAAGTATTGGGACTGTCTTCGAGTTCAACTCCAGAATTAAAACGACAGCAGTGCAATATCAGCGAGTCAGAATTCAAAATCCTGAAAGCATTACCTGTAACGGCAATTAATGTTTGGGGTTTGCGGAGTTTAGGAGATGTGTTGCACGCGCTGGGTGAATTGGCGCAATCTCAGATTGTATTGCAACAAAGTCTAGAAGCTGCCCAACAATTGCAATTACCCCAAGAAATTGCGGCGACTCAATTGAGTTTGGGGAATAATGCGATCGCGCTAGCAGTGAAAAATGCCCAACAACCTACCTTAAGAACCCAATTTACCCAAGAAGCCTTAACTGCGTACAAAGCAGCAGAAAACTCCCCCTCCCCGTTTGGGCAACTCCCAGCCAGACTAAACCAGCTTAGCGTTTTAGTGGAAACGGGAAAAACAGCGGAAGCATTAACATTATGGCAATCTCAAAAGCAAGCGGTAATGCGCTTGCCCCCCACCCGCACGGGAGTCTACGCCCAGCTTAATTTTGCCAGAAGTCTGCTCAAATTGGCAGAATTAGATGGCAATCCCGACTATCGGGCAATTGGGGAAATTTTAACGGCTGCTCTTGAGCAAGCAAAAGCCTTGGGCGATGCTAAATTCCAGGCATACATTCTGGGTAGTTGGGGGAAACTTTACGCACTGCAACAGCAATGGATACCAGCTGCAAACGTCACTAACTTTGCACTAACCCTTGTTGCGCCTTTGACCACACCGGATATAGCATATCAGTTGTTCTGGCAGTTGGGACGGATTAATCGGGCGCAAGGAGAGGTGGAAAATGCGATCGCCAACTACACCCAAGCTACCAAAATTCTCTCCTCTCTCCCCAGGGATTTGGTAACAATTAATCCCGACGTGCAGTTTTCTTTCCGGGAAAGTGTGGAACCAGTTTATCGCGAGTTAGTCAGCTTACTGCTTCAACCCAACGCCAAGCAAGAAAATATTAAACAAGCGCGTCAAACGATCGAATCGTTACAGTTAGCTGAACTCGATAACTTTTTCCAAGATGCTTGCGCCCAAGCGCAACCGAAACAAATCGACGAAGTTGACCCGACTGCGGCGGTATTCTATCCGATTATTTTAAGCGATCGCCTAGAAGTTATTGTATCTCTACCCAATCAACCTTTGCGTCACTATGCCACCAAAAAATCCCAATCTGAATTAGAGCAAATCTTCATAGACACTCGCACTTCTTTACGCCGCACCGCTTTTGAGCAAGAACGGCTACCATTAGCCCAAAAACTATATGATTGGTTGATTCGTCCCGCCGAGTCAGATCTGGCTCAAAATAATATTAAAACTTTGGTATTTGTCTTAGATGGTGCTTTGCGAAATCTGCCAATGGCAGCCCTCTACGACGGTCAACAATACCTAGTTCAAAAATATAATATTGCCCTCACCCCCGGACTGCAACTGCTCGAAACCCTCCCCTTGACAAGAGAACAATTACGTGCATTAACTACTGCTTTATCAGAAGGTCGTCAGGGTTTCCCACCTTTACCAGCTGCCGCAACTGAAGTGCAACAAATTAGCAGTGAAGTTCCCGCTAGAGTGCTGCTCAACCAACAGTTTACCCGTCCTAATTTACAACAATTGATCCGTGCGGTTCCCTACCCGGTTCTACACCTAGCAACTCACGGTCAATTCAGTTCTAATGCCGACGATACCTTTATTTTGTCTTGGGATGATCGGATCAACGTCAAGCAATTGGATGGACTTTTGCGCGTGCGCGAACCAGGACAGCGCCCGATTGAATTGTTTGTCCTGAGTGCCTGCGAAACCGCTGCCGGAGATAACCGCGCTGCGTTAGGATTGGCAGGGATAGCCATTCGTTCTGGCGCCCGCAGCACCCTGGCAACTCTGTGGCAGGTAAATGACGAATCGACTGCCATTTTTATGGCCCAATTTTACAAAGAACTTGCCAATAAAGGCGTGAATAAAGCGCAAGCGCTTCGCAACGCACAGGTGGCATTATTATCTCAATCTCAGTATCAAAATCCTTACTTCTGGGCACCCTTTGTCCTGGTAGGAAATTGGCAGTGATTTTAGTTAATTGCTAATTGCTAATTGCTAATTGCTACAAAACTTACGGCAAGCCTCTATCTGTAGGGGTTGTTAGCGATATTGTCACCATATTTAGTGCTAAGAACTGTGCTATAGCGCTTCGCGCTGGTATAGTTACAGTTAAGGATAGAGTACACCTGAGTTAAAAGCAAGTTCAATAAGTTATGGCTCACGCATATAGTTACGATTTACGGGTGAGGGCGCTGGCTCTAATCTTGAGTGGAAACTCGCTCTCTCAAGTGAGTCGTATGCTCAAGATTAGTCGTCCAACACTTTAGCGGTGGCTCAAGCAGTTTGAAACCACAGGATCAACAACTCCTCAAATACCTATTCCACCTCCTCAACCCGCCAAAATCAGAGACTGGCCTAGGTTCAAAGAATTGGTAGATAGCCACGGATCACTAACCCAAAAAGAACTAGCCTCACTCTGGGGAGATGTCAGCCATCATACAATTAGTCGAGGATTAAAAAAGTTGGGTTACACTCGTAAAAAAAAACGTATGCCTACCAATATCGCTGTGAAGAAGCTCGACAGGAATTCCGAAAAAAACTAGCAGCTTATGACGAGCGAGCAGTTGATTTACATGGATGAGAGCGGAATTAACAATAATGAAACAGCAACTTATGCCTGGTGTAAAAAAGGAAAAAGATATCACGACACGCGACCGGGAAAACGCCGATATAGACTCAGTATTATTGGAACTTTATCTAACGGTAAGTTTTTTGATCCGATGGTATATCAGGGATATTGCACAGCCAAAGTCATTGAGACTTGGCTTGAGAAATGCCTCTTACCCCAAGTGAAAGTCGGACAGGTAATCATTATGGATAATGCTCCATTTCAGAACTCTAAAAAAATTCGGTAACTGGTTGAAAAAGCTGGATGTGAGTTGCTGTTCTTACCCAGTTACTCTCCTGACTTAAACCCGATTGAGCATTGGTGGCACAAAGTGAAGACAGCTATCAGAAAAGAGTTGCCCAAGTATGATTTTAATATTCACCAAGCTGCCGATGCTGCCTTTCAGTATTTGTAAATACACCAGCGCTTCGCGCTATAATACTAAAAATGCCATTAACAATTAGCAATTAGCAAGCTCGCAATTAGCAATTTACCAATATTGATAGTAATCAAGCGCAGATGATATAACTGGTTGTATGAAATTATTTCCCTTATATGCTGTTTTATTGGGGCTGTATAGCGCTACCAACCCGGTAGTTACAGACAACCCAACCCTCGTTTCTCAAACTCGCGTCGAAGAATTTATCCTTCGCGGAAACGAACCGTTTTGGAGCGTCACTATCAGCCGCAACGGCATTATTTATTCCACTCCAGAATCTCCCAACCGCCGCTATCCTTACACTGCACCGATTTCCGCAGCGGGGCGCCCGCCTGACTTAGTGCGAGTCTACAGACTTAACGGTCAACCCAGCGGTATATTGGTAATCAAAAAAGCGGATTCCTGTAGCGATACGATGTCTGATATCGTCTATCCCTACAGCGCCACCCTGATCTTGGGAAATCGGGTGCTGGAAGGTTGCGCTCAAAAAAGATAGATACTGGTAATAGGTAATGGGTAATGGGTAATCGGTAATTGTCAGCATCGCATTTTAATTTAATTACCAATTAGCTATTAGCCATTAGCACTGGCACAATTTAAATAAAGAACTTGACCAGGGAGGCGAGCCATGTCTGACCTAGTTTTGGTTGCAGGAAGCACAGGCGGTGTTGGGCAATTAACGGTAGCTTTTTTGCTGGAAAAAGGATTTTTGGTGCGCGTCCTCACCCGCAGCTTTCAGAAAGCGCAACAAATGTTCGATAACCAGGTGGAAATTGCCCAGGGCGATATCCGTCAAGCCCAAACCCTGCCAAGTGCTGTGCAGAATGTCACCCACATTATCTGCTGTACTGGCACCACCGCCTTTCCCTCCGCTCGGTGGGAATTCGATTTGCCACAAACCAACAAGCTGCAACGCTTGATGGAATGGGGCAAAATCTATTTCAATGCCGATTACCGCAATAGTAAAGCCAGAAATAGCCCTCATCGCGTTGATGCACAAGGAGTCCGCAATTTAGTCGATGCAGCGCCTAAAAACCTGAAGCGGTTTGTTTTTGTATCTTCCTGCGGCATTGAGCGCAAAGATCAGCCTCCTTTCAGTTTGCTGAATGGGTTTGGCGTTCTAGATGCCAAACAGCAAGGCGAGCAAGCCGTCATCGCTTCGGGATTGCCCTACACTATTATTCGACCGGGACGGCTGATCGATGGCGCTTTCACTTCCTACGACCTCAACACGCTGCTAAAAGCTACCACGGGAGGCAAGCTGGGTGTTGTTATCGGTACTGGCGATAAACTATCTGGTCAGACGAGTCGGATTGATGTAGCTGCTGCTTGTGTCGAATGTCTGAATCACCCAGCAACCGAGGGGAAAACCTTTGAGTTAATCAACGCTGGAACTAGACCAGCTGCGATCGCTTGGACTCAACTATTTGCTCAGCTAGCGCCGCCAGCATGACAACTCGCCCGCGATTTAACCCTATCAAAACTCTATGCCATCTTATTCCTTGCTTTGACCCTACGCGATATGCATACCCTAGCTGGCGCGAACGCATCAAATTGATCAAATACCAAAAAAAGAGCCTTTTTTTACCAGTTTGATCGCCCTTCAGCGTTAAATTAAACACTTCCGCATCCAAGGTTTAATTGCTATATTGTTTTTGAGTCAGATCGGCGTGATATCAAATCCGGTTGCATCGGAATGAGCGGCCTTTCTGGGTAATTGTTAATTGCTAATTGCTAATTGCTCCTACAGGGATTAATTTCGATGCAACGGTCAACGATATGACATACCGATAAATCGTGAGGTGAAATTCGTTGAAGACAAATAACTAGGATTTAACTCGAAGGCGCATTACTTTTGATCCCAGGTAATTCAACGAACCCCAGCTCAAACCGTGTAAATTCGCAAAATTGGCTAATCTAAAAAGGCAAGTTTTGTCGGTGTGAGTCCAGTTTTAACCGCGCCAGCTGGGGCTATTGCAGATGCTAGAATGGGCAGCCTACGATCAATTCATGTGTCTGCGTCCTGCTGAAGATGTCGAGCAGCGGATTGCGATTGTAGCAATTGATGAAGCTTCGCTGCGATTTGTCGGACAATGACCGATTCCCGACGCGGTTTTAGCAGAATTACTCCAAAAAATTAAACAGCAAAAACCCAGGGCAATCGGCTTAGATTTATACAGATATTTACCCGTACAACCCGGTTATCAGTCGTTGGTTAAAGTTCTGAAATCCACGCCGAATCTAATCGGTGTAGAAAAGGTAGTCGGGGATGAATTGGGAGCGGCAGTCAATCCACCGCCAGCCTTGCGTAAAAGCGATCGCATCGCTGCTGCGGATTTGGTTTTGGATGCAGACGCTAAAGTGCGTCGGGGTTTGCTTTCACTCGAAACCGACCAAGGTGAAGTCAGATTGAGTTTAGCAGCAAAACTGGCCTTATTGTATTTACAAAAAGAAGGAATGACGCTGCAAGAAATCGATCCAGATCGGCGAGACTATCGGTTAGGAAAAGCGGTTTTTGTCCCGTTTAAAAGTAACGATGGTAGCTATGTGGGTGCAGACGAGCGCGGCTATCAAATTATACTGAACTACCGAGGAAAGCCAAAGAATTTTTACACAGTTTCGATGCCAGAAGTTTTGGCAGGAAAGTTACCGCCAAATTGGGGACGCGATCGCATCATTTTAATCGGTACAACAGCAGCAAGTCTCAATGATTTTGTTTTCACTCCTTACGACAGCACCCTGACCGTTTTTCCGGAAAGAACACCTGGTATTGTGTTTCACGCCAACTTGGTCAGTCAAATAATTAGTGGGGCGTTGGATGGACGCGCTCAAATTCAGGTGTGGTCAGAACCTTTAGAATTGGTGTGGATTGGAGTCTGGTCTTTAGTGGGTGCAATTTTAGCTTGGACGCTGCGATCGCGCCAACTTTTCCATCGCCGGATATCACCCCAAGGCACGTTTGGAAGCATTTTTTTAGCGAGTAGCGGTTTAGTTTTGGGCGCATATGTAGCATTTTGTCAAGGGTATTGGATACCTTTAGTAACGCAAGTTGCTAGTTACATCAAGCGGTACTGGTAATGGCTAATCGCTAATGGCTAATGGGTAGTTGTCAAGAAGGCAAAAGCCTGTTAACCCAAGCGAGCAATTAGCAAGCGAGCAATTAGCAAGCGAGCAATTACCGCTGTCACAAGTTATAACTAGCAACTTGGGTTAGTACCAGGATTGATGGCGTTGGGGGGAGGTGCGATCGCAATATTGGGTTACATCGCCAAGCTGGAACAAGAAGACCGACAAATTATGATGACTTTGTTCGGCAGGCATGTTACCCCTAAAATTGCCGAAGCCATCTGGTTATCGCGCCATCAGTTATTAAAAAAAGGGCAACTGATAGGGCAACAAATGACGGCAACGGTGCTATTTTCAGATTTAAAAGGATTTACCACCATCGCCACCCGCCTCCCCCCAGCGGAATTAATGTCTTGGCTAAATGAATACATGCAGGTAATGGCGCAGACTGTCCTAGAACATGACGGCGTCATTGATAAATTTATCGGAGATGCGGTGATGGCATTGTTTGGCGTCCCCATCCCGCGCACCAAACCGGAAGAAATTGCTGCTGATGCAATAGCAGCTGTCGCTTGCGCCCGCGCCATGGGAAATAATTTGCGAAGTCTCAACGAACAATGGCAAAAAACAGGTCGTCCAACGGTTGCTATGCGGGTGGGTATTGCCACAGGTATCGTTGTAACTGGTAGTCTGGGTAGCGCCCAACGGCTTGATTATACAGTAATTGGAGACACCGTTAACGTAGCGGCTCGTTTAGAAAGTTACGATAAATCCTGGGATGCGGAATTATGCCGAATTCTGATCGGCGAAGAAACCTATCAGCTAGTCCAAAACCATTTTATAGCTCGATATATTGGTAATGTTTATCTCAAGGGACGAGAACAACCCACGAAAATCTATCAAGTTGATTTGACAGATGAATAAATAACGCAAGTTGCTCGCTTGCTAATTGCTCGCTTGCTAATTGCTAATTGGGATTGGCTCGTAATATTGCCTTTTTCCTTCCACGATCCACTAGCAATTAACCAGCCATGAGCCATTAGCAACTTGAGTTAAAAATCAGTCATAATCGTGGACTTTGCCATCGGGCATAACAGTACCGCGCATCAGCGATCCAGCTAGATTTGCACTACTTAATTCTGCCCTAATAAAAATAGCATTCGTCAGATTTGCATCGGTTAAATCTGTTCTAGCCAGGTAGGAATCAACCAAGTCAGCATCAGTCAAATTCGCCTCGCGCAAACAAGCTCGACTTAAATCAGTTCTGGGCAACCTAGCACCACGCAGAGAAGCTCGATTCATTTCCGCCTTACTCAAGTTAGCATCCGATAATAATGCACCGCTTAAGTTTACTTCGGTCATTTCAGCTTCAGCCAAGCTTGTACGTTCCAATTTGGCATTTGTCAGGTTAGCACCGCGTAGGTTAACTGTGGCTAAATTAGCTTCAGTGAGATAGACATTAGTTAAATTGGCATAAGCTAGGTTAGCACCGCTTAAATCTACCTCCCGCAGGCTAGCATCGGTCAAGTTCGCACCGCTCAAGTCTACCCTCGCCAAATCTGCACCCGCTAAGTTGACACCCCGCATATCGGCTTTATGCAGGTTAGCACCGCGCAATTTAGCACAGTAAATTCTTTTTTCCTCGCGCAAGTTAGCACCCCGCAAACAAGCACCCGTCAGGTTAGCACCGCTCAGATTAGCATTCCGCAGGTCTGCCTCGATTAAATTTGCATCTAGTAAGTTTGCCAAAGTTAGATTGGCACTCCGTATATCTGCACGTTCGAGGCACGCACCGTGCAAATCTGCGTCGCGCAGGTTAGCGCCCATTAAAGCGGCTTGATTTAAGTTTGCACCGCTCAACTTTGAACCAATTAAATTGGCTCTTACCAAATTGGCTCGATTGAGAAATGCCAAAATTAAGTTAGCATTTTGTAAGTTGGCTTCTCTTAAATTTATCCCAATCAAGTCTGCTCCAAATAAATTGAACCGACCCAGGTTAGCACCGCTAAAGTTGGTTTCGCCCGCTGCGTATCGCCTCAAAAGTTCCTTGGCATCCATTTTGATTCTTCTATCTTATTGATGATTGATACTAGATTGTTAACTTGCTGTTAAATAAGGGTAAAAAGGCTTCATTACTCGAATAATTACCCCGGCTATTTGCCTGAATTGAGCCGGCTCCTCAAGGCATTTCGCCGTACTATTTAGTTGAAATTCTAGCTCCGTAATCGTTTCACAATCCCGAAACAGCCTCAAAAGCAATTCATCAAGCTCTAGAGCTTTAATGGCTAACCAATCTTGTGGATTATCGAACTCAAACAACTTGCTTTCGACTGTAGAAAAAACAAGTATCTTAGCCAAAAGCGGGTTAGTATACTTCATTATCTCCAGACGCAAATCAAAAGTATCGTACTGACGTTTTGGTTCGTTTAGCTGCAATTCTGGTGGCATTGCCGTCGGTTGTTTGGCAGCCGAAAATCTAGTTGAAACCGTATTATGCTGTCGGTTGGATTTGACCAGCGTTGACTCTTCCGTATTTGGGTATAGTTTCCCCAGTTCGCTGATGATTGCATTAGCCACTAACGAATATTCTGCTTGTTTGTTGAGTTGTTTGACCACGCTGTTGAGCGCGACGGTTAGGTGTTCTATCGTCGGGCTGAGATCGAGTAATTCTTTCAGTAAATCTTTTAACCTCAACCTCGCCAGCATCTCTGGGTCATTTTCCCAATATTTTTTACAAGCGCAATAAATTAGCTTTTTCATCCGCGTTAAATTTTCATGCTGTTCTAAGTTTTGAACAACTTGAGCGAGAATAGAATCAGCTGCCATTGTTGCCTCTTAAGGGGATTGAAGTAGAAAATATCAAAGGTTGTGAGTTGCTGTTAACCAAGCTCATCCGTAGACATTTGCACGGCGTCTGGTGAGTCTATCGCTCAAAGGTCGCACTTTTTTTCGCTCCAGAGAAAGTATGACCATATTCTAAGACGAGATCAAAACTCAAGCTAGGGGTAGAGTCCCCACACTCGCACTTTCCTCACCCGCCCCCGCAGTAATAACACAAATAAATAAATATTTAGCATCTATCTGGAGAGATATTTTGCTCGACCTTTAGGTATACTTGGCAGAAAGGCGATCGCGCTAACCGTTCAAAGTCACGCCAGGAGAAGCCAAGGATGACCGCTATGGAATTAGAACAACAAGTCACGAAAGTAGCAATGGCGATCATGACCCGCAACAGGTACATCGCGGGAGATATGATTGCCAATTTGAAAAGCCAGATGGCACTTGAAGAGGTAGCTGGTATAGTACTGATCTCCCTCGAACGGTTACTCTGGTTTGAGACAGAGCTAGTCTGGTGTATAGAAAATCTGATACCGATCGATGTGCGCCAAGAAATCAAAAGAATCATCTCATTCGCGACATACAAGCATTGTATAGACAAAGGTTTAGTACCGGGTAAAGATTTTAGTATCGATGCTAGTGGGAAACTGCTACGCAACAGCATCCTGTAGGAATGATGCGCTTCGCCCACCGTATGCAAAACTTGGAATATATGCCCAATTGACATGCTCACCGGGCTGAAGCCACGGTGATTCTTGACAGTTCATCGCAACTTGCTACCGCAGTAGTCTTACGGTCGCTCCCTGTCCATTTAAGGTCGTGCCGATGCCCCATGCCGACCATTTCAATGTTTTTTGAGGCGTTCTCATCTCTGTCGTGTTCAGTGCCACAATTCAGGCAGAGAACAGAACGCACAGAAAGATCAATCTTGCCCCATCGATAACCGCAACAGGAACTTGCCTTGGCTTGTCGGTTCCCATCGGTTAATTACAACGAATTCGCGCTCTAGCTTTTGAGATTTCGCCTCGCAGAAAACTCTGAACTCGTGCCATCCTTGCCAGCTGATAGCTCGTGCCAGTTTGCGATTCTTGAGCAAGCCAGACACATTCAAATCTTCTAGTGCAATCACTTGGTTTTCGTTGACTACACGAGTAGACAGCTTATGCAGAAAATCCTTGCGGGTATCTGCAATCTGATTGTGCAGTTTGGCAATTTGCCGTCTGGTGTTCTCGCGCCGTTTGGAGCCTTTCACCTGACGGGCAAGTTTGCGCTGTTTGCGCCGAACTCGCTTATCTAGCTTGGAATAGTTGGGACTACTGACCTTTTCGCCAGTACTCAAAACAGCAAACGTTTTCAGCCCCAAATCAATCCCGACCGATGCATAAATTGCAGGAATATTGACCGGAACGACTTCCACAACAAAGCTGAGAAAGTACCGACCCGCACAATCCTTGATCGCCGTTACCGAACTTGGTTCAGATGGCAGCGCGCGCGACCAAATCGGCTTCACGTTGCCAATCTTGGCAAGATACACTTCGTCGCCTTTGATCGAAAAGCTGTTGAGCGTAAATCTCGCAGACTGGCGACCCGTCTTCTTTTTGAACCGTGGAGAGCCGACTTTCTTGCCTTTGGGCTTGCCATTGAGCGACGAGAAAAAGTTCTTGTAGGCCATCCCCAAATCTGCAACAGATTGCTGCAACAAAGTCACAGAAACACCGCTCAACCATTCCCGCTCATCTGTTTTCTTTGCCTGAGTAATCACGAGTTTTTGCAACTCTGCATTCTTGGGCAATTTTTCAGACTGTTTGCCAAGTGCCAGCGCATCATTGTTGAACTAAGTCAGAGAGTCACCCCTCTGACTCGTCTTCAGAACCGGACGTGAGACTTTCACCTCATCCGGCTCCTCAGTTACAAGGTGCTTGTCACGCATACCAGCCATATCCTGAGCGGTTT